>JBBWZQ010000252.1:0-3438 GCA_039649115.1 Micromonosporaceae bacterium
GAAGCCGCCCGGCAGGCGGTGGACCGGGCCCGCGCCGGTACCGGCCCGACGCTGCTGGAGCTGCTCACGTACCGGTACCACGGGCACCACACCTTCGAGCTCAAGGCGCGGCTGCGCTACCGGGACCAGGCGGAGGTGGACGCCTGGCGGGCGCGCGATCCGCTCGACATCCAGTCCGCCCGGGTACCGGCGGAGGCGCGCGAGCACATCGACGGGGAGGTCGACGTGCTGCTCGACGAGGCGGTCCGGTTCGCCCTGGCCAGTCCCGGGCCCGACCCGGACGGCGTGCTCGACCACCTCTACGCCACCGGAATGCGTACCCGCGCGGGAGTGTCCCATGCCTAGGCTGTCCTACCTCAAGGCGCTGAGCCGGGCGCTCGGCGACGAGATGGAGCGCGACCCGGCTGTCTTCGTGATGGGCGAGGACATCAACCTCGCGCTCACCAACGTCGCGAGCGGGCTGCTCGCCCGGTTCGGACCGGACCGCGTGATCGAGACTCCGCTGTCCGAGCAGGGGTTCACCAACTTCGCCACCGGCGCCGCGCTGGCCGGCCGCCGCCCCGTGGTGGAGTACCAGATCCCGTTCCTGCTGCTTCTGGTGTTCGAGCAGATCGCCAACCAGGCGAACAAGTTCTCGCTGATGAGTGGCGGCAATGCCAGCGTGCCGGTGACCTATCTGCTGCCGGCCGCGGGCTGGCGTTCCGGCTGGGGCGCGCAGCACTCGGACCAGCCGTACCCCATGTTCGTCCACATGGGAGTGAAGACGGTGCTGCCGGCCACCCCGACCGACGCGTACGGCCTGTTCGCCACGGCCATCCGCGACGACGACCCGGTCGTGGTGTTCGCCCCGATCGCCGCGCTCGGGGTGCGCGAGGACGTGGCCTTCGAGGACCTGGCCCCGGTGCCGCTGGGTGTGGGGCGGGTGCACCGCGAGGGCGCGGACGTCACCGTGGTGGCGGTGGGGCATCTCGTCCACGACGCCCTCGCCGTCGCCGAGGACCTCGCCGGCGAGGTGTCGGTGGAGGTGTTCGACCCGCGCACGCTGCACCCGTTCGACTGGGACGGGCTGGCCGCGTCCGTGGACAAGACCGGACGGCTGGTTGTCGTCGACGACGCCAACCGGTCCTGCGGGATGGCCGCCGAGATCCTCGCCACCGCGGCCGAGGAGATGCGCCTGGTGGCGCCGCCGAAGCGCGTCACCCGGCCGGACGCGGCGGTCCTCGGCTGCTCGCCGGCGCTGGACCTGGCCCTGCAGCCGAGCCGGGAGCAACTGGCAACGGCGATCCAGCGGGTGCTGAAGGGCGGCGCATGAGCCTGTCCGAACTGGCGGCCCTGCTCCTCGACGTCACCGGCGAGGAGCGGGAGTGGGCGGCGCGCGTCACGCCGGCCGCCCGGCTGGAGGAGGACCTGCGGCTGGACAGCGTGGAGCTGGCCGCGCTCGGCGACCTGCTTCGGCGCCGGTGCGGGGACGGCGTGGACCTGCCCGGGTACGTGGCCGGACTGTCCATTGACGACATCATCCGGCTGACCGTCGGCGACGTGCTCGCGTATCTGGCCCGGTGCGCGTGAGCCGGTTCCTCTTCGTGGTGCCGCCGCTGGCCGGGCACGTGAACCCGGGAGTCGCGGTGGACCAGGCGCTGCGCGAGCGGGGGCACGACGTCGCCTGGGCGGGCTCCGAGGCCTACCTGCGGCCCCTGCTCGGCCCGGACGCCCGCGTGTACCCGACCGGGATGCGCCCGTACCGCGGCCAGCTCGACACCGGTACCGCCGCGCTCAGATCCCTGTGGGAAGGCTTCGTGGTGCCTTTCGCCCGGTTCACCCTGCCCGCGGTGGACAGGGCGGCCCGCGAGTACCGGCCCGACGTGCTGGTGGTCGACCAGCACGCGGTGGCCGGCGCCCTGGTCGCGTACCGGCACGGGCTGCGCTGGGCCAGCCTGGTGCCGCAGTCGATGGAGCTGACCCACCCGTTGCGCGGGCTGCCCACAGTGGACACCTGGATCCGCGACCACCTGATGCGGCTGTGGCAGCACGCGGACCTGCCGCCGGAGGAGTTCCAGGATCCCCGCTTCTCGCCGCATCTCGTGGTGGCCTTCACCACGACAGCGCTGACCGGCGGCGCGTTCCCCGGACACTTCGCGCTCGTCGGGCCGGCGCTGGGCGGCCGCCCGTCCGGTACCGGCTTCCCCTGGGGCAGCCTGGATCCGGCCCGCCAGCGGGTACTCGTGACCGTGGGCACGCTGGCCGCCGACGTGGCACGGGACTTCTACGGCCGGGCGGTCGAGGCGCTGCGGCCGGTGGGCGACCGGCTGCAGGCGATCGTGGTCGCCCCGGTGGAGGCCGTCCCGCAGCCGCCTGCTCCCGCGGGTAGCTCGCGGGTCCGCGCAGCGGCGGATGTGCTCGTCGTGCCCCGGGTGCCGCTGCTGGATCTGCTGCCGCACCTGGACGCGGTGGTCTGCCACGGTGGCCTCAACACGGTGTGCGAATCGCTGGCGTACGGTGTGCCGCTCGTGGTCGCTCCGATCAAGCATGACCAGCCGGTCAACGCGGCGCAGGTGGCGGCGGCCGGTGCGGGCATCCGGGTCCGGTTCCCCCGGGTGCGGCCCGACCAGTTGCGCGCCGCCGTCGTCGCGGTGCTCGACGACCCCGCGTACCGCGCCGCGGCGGCGCGGATCCGCGACTCGTTCGCGGCGGCCGGCGGCGCCGCCACGGCCGCCGAGCGGCTCGCCGCCCTCGCACGATCCACAGTAGACATCGGGAGCGCCTCATGATCGAGACAACGGACCTGCGCAAGTCCTACCGCGCCAAGGGCCGGCGGGGCGCCACGGTCGAGGCGGTGCGCGGCGTCGACCTGTCCGTGGCCGAGGGCGAGATCTTCGGCTTCCTCGGCCCGAACGGTGCCGGCAAGACAACCACCCTGCGGATGCTGTCGACGCTGCTGACCCCGGACGGCGGCTCGGCGCGGGTGGCCGGCGTGGACCTGGTCGCCGACCCCGGCGAGGTGCGCCGGCGCATCGGGTACGTCGCGCAGGGCGGCGGTACCTGGGAGGAGGTCAGCGCGCGCGAAGAACTCGTCCTGCAGGCGCGCCTGTACGGCTTCGCCAAGGCCGAGGCGCGGCTGCGCGCGGACGCGGCCGTGGCGGCCTTCCAGCTGGAGGAGTACGCGGACCGCTGGTGCAAGACGTACTCAGGCGGGCAGCGGCGCCGGGTGGACATCGCGCTCGGCGTCATCCACGGACCCCGGGTGGTGTTCCTGGACGAGCCGACCACCGGGCTGGACCCGCAGAGCCGGGCGCACATGTGGGACGAGATCCGCCGGTTGCGCTCCGGCGGCATGACCGTGTTCATCACCACGCACTACCTCGACGAGGCCGACGCGCTGTGCGACCGGGTCGCCATCATCGACCACGGCCTGGTGGTCGCCGAGGGCACGCCGGACGA
>JBBWZQ010000265.1:0-3991 GCA_039649115.1 Micromonosporaceae bacterium
CACCGCGCCGACGCCGCGCCGCAGCGGGGACTCCGCGGGATCCGTCTCCCGCATCACCAGCGCCGAAATGACGCGGTGGATCAGGAACTGGTAGGACTGCAGTTGGTCCCGTCGCGACGCCACCGGCTCCCCCTCAGGTCGTGCCGGCGAACAGGCCCTGCAGGGCGTGGAAGAGGCCGACGACCGCGGCGGCCAGCGGCACCAGCGCCATGATGGCCAGGACGTCCGCGATGTCGGCGAGCCGGCGCAGGTAGGGCGAGGGTGGCCGGGTGCTGTAGGCCAGCCCGGCGGCGAGCACCAGCGCGCCGGCCACCGCGGTGCCGATCACCAGCACGAGCGGCCGTACCCCGGCGGGGACCGAGCGGACGATCGCCGATCCCAGCAGTGCCAGGCCGACCAGTCCGCTGAACACCAGGGGGATCCGTTGCCACGGCGTGGCGAACAGCCGGGCGCGCAGCAGCAGCGCGACCCCGCCCGCGGCGGCCAGGGCCAGCTCGGCGCCGGTACCGCCGCGCATCAGCATCACGAAGCCGATCACGCTGACCGTCGCCGCGGCCAGCAGCAGCCCGGTCAGGAGTTCGTGCGCCCGGCTGACCGCGGCGTACACCTCGGAGCGCTCGGGTACCGCGCGCTGCGCCAGCATCTCCTCGGGGCGCTCGGGCAGCGTGGGTACCGGCAGCCGGCCCAGCCAGACGGACATCAGCGGGTACCCGGGCAGCAGCGCGATGGCCACCGTCAACGTCACCGCGGCCGCGCCGACCGGGGACATGGACGCGAAGCACAACAGCGCCGCGACGACGCCGAGCAGGCCGATCGCCGTACCGACGACGAAGAGCCGGGCCAGCGCCGCCACGCCCACATATCCGATGATGCCGAACAGCAGCAGGCCGGCCGAGCCCAGCATCACCTGCGGCGCACCCATCTGGCCCAGCTTGGTCCCGGCGGGCGCGGCGATCAGGAACCCGCCCAGGCCCGCGTACGCCATGCCGACCGCCGCCACCGCGGCGCCGGCCACCGCGTCGGACATCGCCCGCGACAGCACGATGCCGGTCACCGCCGCGACCACGGCGAAGCCCAGCGCCAGCGCGCCGGGTGCGGCCCACGGCGGGCCGGAGAACAGCACGCCGAGAATGCCGAGGCCGAGGACCACCGCGGTCACCGCGAGCGCGAACCGGCGGGTGGCCACCTTGCCCCAGGAGCGACCGGTACGGCGGGAGCCGCCGGCGATGATCTCGACGACGTCGTCGTACGCCAGCTCGGGCCACTCCGCCCGCCTCGGTACCAGGTGCAGGATCTCGCCGTCGCGCACCCCTTGCGCGGCAAGGTTCCGCGAGGGTTCGAGCAGCGCGCCGGTGGTCCGCCGCAACGCCCAGCCACCGTGCTGCTCACCCTCGTCGGCGACGCCTTCGCCGGCATGGCGCAACAGGTGCGGGAGCAGTTCGGCGACCGGCGCGGTCTCCGGCAACGCCAGGTCGAGGCGCCGGCGCGGCGTGGATACCGTCAACCGGGCCAGACCCAGGCCGGTCGGCGTGGTCATCGCTGCATACCTCCGGCCGTCTTCGCGTTCCAACGTCATCGGGCAACCGCGCAGCGTTACCGCAGTCGCGGGCCGGCTTCACGATACCGGCAGGACCACGTCGGGCGTGACCCCCCGACCGCGGGCACCGATGCGCGGAACATCGCTGGTCTACGATGGTCGCGTCGCTCGGGTCCGCACCGCGGGTTCCGGGTGCCAGCCTGAGGCAACTCACGCGGGGAGGCCGTGCGTGGCAACGGTGATCGTCAAACGACCGCCGCGTCGGTCCGCGCCCGAAATGCCGTCCGGCGAGGTCGTCCTCGACGCGCCACCCGAGGCGCCGTCGGCCGCGCGGCGCGGCTGGGCCCGCCTGATGATGATGCTGCCGATGGCGGCGGGCACCGCGGCGATGGGCCTGATGATGGGGGTACAGCGGGGTGGCCCGCTCGCCTACGTGGCCGGCGGCATGTACGGCGTCTCCATCCTCGGCATGATCGCGGTGCAGTTCGCCACCCAGTCGGGCGGGCCGAGCAAGCGCGAGATGATCGAGGCCCGCCGGCAGTACATGCGGCGGCTCAGCCAACTGCGCGCCCAGGTGCGCAGCACCATCCAGCGGCAGCGGGAGGCGATCCACTACCGGCACCCCGAGCCCGACGCGCTCTGGTCGACGATCTCCAGCTTCCGGCTGTGGGAACGGCGGCGCAACGACGGCGACTTCGGCGTGGTACGCATCGGCGCCGGCCCGCAGGAGATCGCCACCCGGCTCGTACCGCCGCAGACCAGGCCGGTCGACGAGCTGGAGCCGCTGTGCGCCATCGCGCTGCGCGGCTTCGTCACGACGTACTCGATCGTGCCCGACCTGCCCGTGGCCATGGCCCTGCGCGACTTCTCCCACGTCTACGTGCGCGGACCGGACAACCCGGCGCGCGGCCTGGTACGGGCCATGCTCGCCCAGTACGCCGCGTTCCACGCGCCCGACGACGCGCTGATCGGCATCTGCGTGTCCGAGGTGGAGCGGCCACTGTGGGAGTGGGCCAAGTGGCTGCCACACGCCCAGCACCCGGAGAAGACCGACGCCGTGGGCCAGTTGCGCCTGTTCGCGCCGGCCATCGCGGCGCTGGAGGCGATGCTCGACGACGTGCTGGGCAACCGGCCGCGCTTCAGCCTGGCCAACCAGTCGCCGGCCGGCTGCCACATCCTCGCGGTCATCGACGGCGGCACCACGGTCGGCTCCGACCACCTGATGACCGAGGGCGGCGTCGACGGCGTCACCATCATCGACCTGTCCAACCCGCCGCCGCGCCTGCTCGACGACTCCACCGTGGTGCTCGACGTCGCCGCCGACGGCGCGATCTCGGCGACCACGATGGACGGTTCCACGGTCATCGGCCGGGCCGACTCGCTGCTCATCTCCGACAGCGAGGTGCTGGCGCGGGAGCTCTCCCCGTTCCGGCTCTCGGCCGCGTCGGCACCGGGTGACCAGCGCCTGTCCGGCGAGCTCGGCCTCGCCGAACTTCTCGAGCTGGGGGATCCGTACTCGTTCGACCTCGGTAGGCACTGGGCGGGCCGGCCCAACCGGGACCGGCTGCGGGTACCGATCGGGATCGGGGTCGACGGCCGCCCCGTCGAGCTGGACCTCAAGGAGTCCGCGCAGGAGGGCATGGGTCCGCACGGCCTGCTCGTCGGCGCCACCGGATCCGGCAAGAGCGAGCTGCTGCGCACGCTGGTCCTCGCGCTGGCGGTCACGCACAGCTCGGAGATCCTCAACTTCGTCCTGGTCGACTTCAAGGGCGGTGCCACGTTCGCCACGCTGGACCAGTTGCCGCACACCAGCGCGACCATCACCAACCTGGCCGACGAGCTGTCCCTTGTGGACCGGATGCTGGACGCGATACAGGGCGAGCTGGTGCGCCGGCAGGAGCTGTTGCGGCGGGCCGGCAACTACGCGTCACAGCGGGACTACGAGCGGGCCCGGGCGGCGGGGGTACCGCTGGAGCCGCTGCCCAGCCTGCTGATCATCTGCGACGAGTTCAGCGAGCTGCTGACCGCCCGGCCCGACTTCATCGACATGTTCGTGCAGATCGGCCGGGTCGGCCGCTCGCTCGGGGTACACCTGCTGCTGGCCTCGCAACGACTCGAGGAGGGGCGGCTGCGCGGCCTGGAGACGCACCTGTCCTACCGGGTCGGCCTGCGGACCTTCTCGTCCATGGAGAGCCGCACCGTCCTCGGCGTGCCGGACGCGTACGAGCTGCCCCGCTCCCCGGGGCACGGCTACCTGAAAACCGGCACCGAGGGCCTGATCCGCTTCAAGGCCGCGTACGTGTCGGGGGTGTACCGGCGCTGGGACGCGGGCGACGTGGCCGTGGGCGGCCAGGCGGCCCTGTCCGTGCACCCGTACACCAGCTTCGACCAGGCACCCGCCCGCGCCGACGAGGAGCAGCCGGAGCAGGTCGCCGAGTCCGACGACGACGTGCG
>JBBWZQ010000277.1:0-38426 GCA_039649115.1 Micromonosporaceae bacterium
GCGTTGGGTGTGCGGTCCGCGCTGTGGGTGTCCACCGGCCTGCTCATCCTGCCGGTGCTGATCCTGGTCTTCTCGCCGATCCGGTCCCGCCGGGACCTGCCCGCGCCGGCCCACATCTGACGCGTCCCCTCAGAACGGCCAGCCGATGAGGTTCCACTGCCAGCCGAACCAGGTCAGCGCGGCCAGCCCGGTGAAGAGGACCACCTGGTGGATGCGGGTGGCTGAGGCGGCCCGGCACCGCGTTGTCGAAGTAGCCGGCCAGCGCTGCGGCGGTCGGGGTGCCGCAACCGGCCGGCGCGGCCGAGGCGGGCGACGCCGGGTCGATCACCGGGACGGCCAGGCAGCCCAGGAACAGGGCGACAATCGTTGGGTACATCCGCATGGTCGTCAGCGTGCCGCCGGGCCGGACCCGGCCACATCGCCGCGCGGTCGGCGCCGCGCTGCCACCAAAGTCGCAGCCGGCCGCGCCGACGCGACGACCAAAGTGGGATGGGTCGGCCGCGGCGGGGTGCCTAGGCTGCTGGTCATGGACCTGACGTTGCGGGGCAGGGGGACCCGGTGGGCCGACGCGGCAGTGGTGCTCGGCTGCCTCGTCCTCACCGCCCTCGCGGTCAAGGGGCACTGGTCGACGCTGCCGCGACCGGTGATCGCGGTCGCCGGCGCGGTCGGCAGCGCGGCGCAGTGGCGGCGGCGGACCTGGCCCCAGCTCGCCGGCCTGGCCGGCGCCGCCGCCTACGCGCTGTCCGGCAACCCGGGCCCGCTGCTGGTCGGCCTGTACTCGGGCGCGTCCTACGCACCGCGCCGGCACCTGTGGTTCCTGGCGATCGCGGGCTGGGCCGGGTTCACCGCACTGTCCTTTGTCGACAATGGCCGGCTGTCGGCCAGCGAGGCGGTCTTCACCGCGGTCGGCGTGGCGTTCGTCATCACCCTGGGCCGGTACACCGCCACCCGGCGGGCCCTGCTGGCGTCCTGGCAGGAGCGTGCGCGACGCGCCGAGGCCGAGCGGTGGCTGCACGAGGAACAGGCCCGGTCGACCGAACGTACCCGCATCGCCCGGGAGATGCACGACGTACTGGCCCACAAGGTCTCGCTCATCGCGCTGCACGCCGGCGCCCTCGAACTGACCGCCGGGGCGCATCCGGACCGGGTCGGGCGGCAGGCGGCGCTGATCCGGGTGACCGCCCGGGAGGCGCTGGAGGAGCTGCGCGCCGTGCTCGGCGTGCTGCAGGCCGACCCCGGTCCGCGCATGCGTGACGAGGCGGCCCTCGACCAGGGCGAGCCGTTCGCCGACCTGGCGTCGCTGGTGGCGGCATCGGTGCGGGCCGGCCAGCCGGTCGAGTTGCGCGACGACGCCGGGGCGCTGCCGCCGGCCACCGCCCGGGCCGTCTACCGTGTCGCGCAGGAAGGGCTTACCAACGCCCGCAAGCACGCGCCGGACGCGCCGACGACCGTCTCGGTGCACCGCGCCGACGAGGGGACCGTGACCGTAACCGTGCACAACGCGCCGACCACGAGCGCGCCGATGGACCTGCCCGGATCGGGTTCCGGGCTGGTCGGCCTCGCCGAGCGGATCCGGCTGGTCGCCGGCTCCATCTACAGTGGACGGACCACGGACGGCGGCTGGCAGATCCGCGCGGTGATCCCGCCGCCCAAGGCCGGACCGCAGGCGGCCCCGCCGGTTGCCGCGGAACCCGGGGACACCCGATGATCTCCGTTCTGCTGGTCGACGACGAGGCTCTCGTCCGGGCCGGCCTGCGCATGATCCTGGAGACGGCCGACGACCTGACCGTGACCGGCGACGCCGAGGACGGCCGGGCCGCGGTCGAGGCGATCAGCCGGAGCCGGCCCGACGTGGTGCTGATGGACATCCGCATGCCGCGACTGGACGGGTTGGCCGCCACGGCGGCGATCCGGGCCCGCCCCGACCCGCCGGCGATCGTCGTGCTGACCACGTTCGACACCGACGACGCCGTCTTCCGGGCGCTGGAGGCCGGCGCCACCGGGTTCCTGCTCAAGGACACGCCGCCGGCGGAACTGCTCCGGGCGGTGCGCCTCGCGGCGGCCGGCGACTCGATGCTCTCGCCCGGGGTGACCCGCCGGCTCATCGACCGCTTCACCGCCGAGGACCGCAGCCAGCGCCGTCGCGAGGCGCTGCGCCGGCTGCGGGGCCTGACCGAACGCGAACGCGAGGTCCTCGTCGAGATCGGCCTCGGCCGGGCCAACGCCGACATCGCCACCCACCTGCACATGAGCGAGGCGACCGTCAAGACACACGTCACGCACCTGTTCGACAAGCTCGCGGCGACCAACCGGGTCCAACTGGCCATCGCCGCGTTCCGGGCCGGCGTGGTCGAGTAGGAGTGCTGGAGACCGGTCGAGGGCCTCGGGCGCCAGCAGGTCGCCGGTGCGCGGCGCGACCACCGGAGCGGCGGTGGACCGGCCGAACTCGTACCCGATGATCGCCAGCGTGTAGAAGACCACGTCCGCGGCGAGCTTGCCGAGGACGACGCCCAGCACCATGTGGCCGACGAGCACGGCGCCCAGGTACATCGCGAGCGGGCGGACGACGAGGGTGTCCAGCACCTCGGCCGGGCCGAACTCGATCAGCAGGTTGCGCAGCGTTCCGGGTATGCCCGCGGCGCGCCGCCGGTCCACGTCGCGGGACAGATCCCGCACCAGGATGACGGCGTAGAAGGCGACCGTCTCTGCGACCGCGGCGGCGAACGCGGTGGCCGTCGCGGCGCCCAGCCTGCTCGCGGCCATCGCGGCGAGCGCGGCGCCGGCGGTCCCCGCGACCTCGGCGGGTGCGTAGCGCGTCAGCCACTCCCGGGCACGGCTGCCGCGCGCTGTCCGGGTTGCTGGCATGGTGGTTTCTCCTGACCGGGATCGGGCGCACGACGGTACGAGGCCCGATGTCTCCAGGAGCCGTCGCCGCCCGCCCGTGATGCATTCCTGCGGCGCGCTGGCGGGAAGCCGACAGCCGCTGACTACCGATCAACTCGGCGGAACCAGCCGAGGTGACGGCATCCAGCGGACCGGTGGCCTACCCATCGGCCAACCTCTGTTTTGAGTGCGGAGCGACGGCTTCCGGCTGGGATGACGTCAACCTCGCGGGAGGACGACCTGGACCAGCGCGCCGCCGCCGGGCCGGTTGGCCGCCGCGACCCGCCCGCCGTGCGCCTCCGCGATCGCCTTGACGATGGCCAGGCCGAGCCCGGCGCCGCCGCGGTCCCGGCTGCGGCTGCGATCGGGGCGGCTGAAGCGTTCGAACGCCCGGGGCAGGAAGTCGGCCGGGAAGCCGGGTCCCCGATCGGCCACCTCCAGCGTCACCTCGCCGTCCGCCAGGCGCAACGACAGCTCGACGGCGGATCCGGCCGGGGCGAAGCGCAGGGCGTTGTCCGTCAGGTTGTCGAGCACCTGCCGCAGGCGTACCTCATCCACGCTCGCCGACAGGGACGGCGGCGCCGAGATCTCCAACCGAACCCCGCGCCGGGCCGCCTCGGCGGCGGCGCGCAGGCCGCCGCCGGCCAGCACGTCCACCAGATCGCACGTGTCCCGCAGCACCAGTTGGTCGGGCTCGTCCAGGCAGGCGAGCACGAGCAGGTCCTCGGCGAGCCGGCTGAGGCGGTCCACCTCGGTGGCGGCCGCGGACACCGCGGTCACCAGCTCCTGGCCGGACCGGTTGGGCCGGGCGGCCAGCTCCAGCTCGACCTTCAGGTTGGCCAGGGGCGAGCGCAGTTCGTGGCCGGCGGCCGCGACGAAGCCGCGCTCGCGGTGCAGCGCGCCCTCCAGCCGGGCCAGCAGTTCGTTGAGGGTACGCCCGAGCGCGGCGACCTCGTCGCGGCTGGCCGGTATGTCGAGGAAGGCGTCCCGGTCGTGTTCGGAGATGTCGGCGGCCTGCCGGCGCATCCGCTCGACCGGTCGCAGGGCGGCACCCGCGAGCCACCACGCGGCGAGCCCAGCCAGCGCGACGAGTACCGGGCCGCCGATCGCAAGTGCCGTCCGGGTGTGCCCGAGCGTGGCCTCCGTGGTACGCAGCGACACCCCGTTGACCTGGACCTCGCCGCCGGTACCGATGGGGGTGGCCAGCAGCAGCATCGGCTCACCGGACGGGCCGGGGTCGCGGAGCAGCACCAGGGAGCCGGCCCGGGCCCGGGTCAGCTCGGCGGCGCTGAGCAGCGGGCCGGTCGTGCCGGGGCCGACCCCGCCGGACACCTTCCCGCTCGGGTTCAGCAGCTGGAACAGCTCGTCCTGCTGGTTGGTGGCGTAGAAACCGGACGGCGGCGCGGGGTACCGGGACCCCCGGTTGGCCAGCAGGGTGCGCTGCACCGCCGCGGCGCGGACCTGGAGACCGGCCACGGCGGAGTCGTGCAGGGTCGCCGCCTGCTGGCGGAGGAACAGCCAGCCACCCGCGCCGATCAGCACGGCGGTACCGAGTGCGAACACGGCGGCCAGCCGCAGGCGTAGCGGCATGGCCTAGGAGTGGTCCGGCAGCCGGAGCCGGTAGCCGGCACCGCGCACCGTCTCCAGGTCGCTGCGGCCGAACGGTCGATCGATCTTCCGGCGCAGGTACGCGACGTACTGGTCGACCACGTTGGACGCGGGCTCGAAGGCGAAGTCCCAGACGTGCTCCATGATCTCGCTCCGGCTCAGCACCGCTCCCGGGTTGCGCATCAGCAACTCCAGCAGCCCGAACTCCTTGGCCGACAGGGCCAGCTCCACATTGTCCCGCCAGGCCCGGCGCTGCGCCGGGTCCAGCCGCAGCCCGCAGGCTTCCAGCACCGCCGGGCGCTCGTGCTGCTCGCGCCGCACCAGCGCCCGTACCCGGGCGGACAGTTCGGCGAAGCTGAACGGCTTGCCCAGGTAGTCGTCGGCGCCGGCGTCCAGCCCGGCCACCCGGTCCGGTACCGAGGTGCGGGCGGTCAGCATGATGATCGGCGCCCAGCACCCGGCCTGCCGCAGTTGCCGGCAGACCTCGACGCCGTCCAACCCCGGCAGCATGCAGTCCAGCACGATCGTCGAGTACGGGTTCTCCCGGGCCATCCAGACGGCGTCCGGCCCGTCACCCACGATGTCCACGGCGTACCCGTCCTCGGTCAGGCCACGGCGCAGGAGTCCGGCCATCCGGACATCATCCTCCGCAACCAGCACACGCATCGGGTGAAATCTACCTCGGCGTTCACATCCTCCTCACATCTGCCGCGGCCGACCATCGACGGCGACCACCACAGTCAGGCGCGTTCAACAAGGAGGACCAGTGTCGCCATCCACCACATACACACGGACCCGTACCGCGCTCCTCGGTGCGACGCTCGCACTGGCCGTCACCCTTCCGGCGGTGGCGGCGTGCGGATCGGGTTCGTCGACCGGCTCGGGCCCGACGACCCCGACGACCCCGGCCCAGGCGAGCCCGACTCCCGCGGCTCCGGTCAAGGTCACGGTCGACGAGACGGAATTCAAGATCACACTCTCGCAGTCCAGCTTCAGGCCGGGCTCGTACGAGTTCGCCGTGACGAACTCCGGCAAGTTCCCGCACAACGTCGTCATCAACGGGCCGGGCGTGGACAAGCAGAAGATCCCCGCTGGCACCCCGCTGACCGCGGGGCAGGCCGGTGCCGGGACGGTCACGCTGCAGTCCGGCAGCTACGAGATCTACTGCGGCGTGCCGGGCCACAAGGCCAAGGGCATGGACCTGACCATTCAGGTCTCCTGACGCGTCGGCGCCCCGGAGCAGCGCCGGCACATAGACCTACGCGTACCGTGTGGGCACTGTCCGGGCTGTCGGCCCCTGAGCCGGCGCTGCGCCGGGCCGCGGAACTGGCACTGTCCGGTGTGGACGGCGGGGTCGCGGTTGACGGTGGTGGCTGCCGGCTGCTACGGCTCGGCCGGCCGCTCACCGTCCACCGTGATGGACAGGAACCGGATCGGCAACTCGACAAGCTCCAGCGGGCCGTGCGGGATGTCCCCGTCGAACTGCAGCGTGTCGCCGACCCCCATCCGGTAGGACGCCGCGCCGTACTGGTAGACCATCACACCGTCGAGCATGTACAGCATCTCCACGCCGGCGTGCTGGAACAGCGGGAACACCTCGGCCCGTTCGGACAGCGTCACCAGCACCGGCACCATGCGCCGCCGGCTGCCGCGCAGCGTACCCAGTTGTTCGTAGTGATGCCCGGTGCGCCGGCCCTGGCCCACCATCGTCGGCCCCTCGCCGGCCCTGGTGAACACCGCGTCGTGCTCCTCCTCGAAGCCGCGGAACAGCGAGGTGACCGGCACCTGCAGGCCCACCGCGAGCCGCGCCAGGGTCGCCAGGCTCGGCGACACCTGGGCGTTCTCGATCTTCGAGAGCATTCCTTTGCTGATGCCGGTCTGCTCGGCCAGTTCGCGGATGGGCAGCCGCAGCCGGCGGCGCGCCTCGTGCACCCGGTGACCGATCACCTGTGTCAGCGGGTCGCTGAGGCTGCCGCCGCCCGGTTCATCCACCACGGGGTACACGATACTGACCGCCGCGGGCGGCACGGCACGGTCAGAAACCCGCCGGTCCGCCGGGACCGTGGTGATCCGCGGCAGCGGGGCACCCCGCCGGGCCGCCGGGACAACCGACCGGATGCTCGCCGCAGCGCGCCTGGCGGGTCGGGCCGGCTGACCCGGTCAGTCCCGGGTGGAGAACGCCGCGTCGAACGCGGCGGCCGGCGGGTCGAAGGCGAGCCGGCGGACGAAGGCCAGCGCCTCGGGCGCACCGAGCAGCCGGTCCATCCCGGCGTCCTCCCACTCGACGGACAGCGGCCCGGCGTACCCGATCGCGTTGAGGGCGCGGAAGCAGTCCTCCCACGGGACGTCGCCGTGCCCGGTGGAGATGAAGTCCCAGCCGCGGCGCAGGTCGGCCCAGGGCAGGTGGGAGGACAGCCGGCCGCGCCGGCCGTCGCCGGTACGCACCTTGGTGTCCTTGCAGTCGACGTGGTAGATGCGGTCGGCGAACTCGAGGATGAAGTTGACCGGGTCCAGTTCCTGCCACACGAAGTGCGACGGGTCCCAGTTGAGTCCGAAGGCGGGCCGGTGCCCGATCGCGTCGAGCGCGCGCCGGGTGGTCCAGTAGTCGTAGGCGATCTCGCTGGGGTGCACCTCGTGCGCGAACCGCACGCCGACCTCGTCGAAGACGTCGAGGATCGGGTTCCACCGCGCGGCGAAGTCCCGGTAGCCGTCCTCGATCATGGCCGGCGGTACCGGCGGGAACATGGCCACGGTGTGCGAGATGGACGAGCCGGTGAACCCGACCACCGTGGACACGCCGAGCTTCGCGGCGGCCCGCGCGGTGTCCTTCATCTCCTCCGCCGCGCGCTGCCGGACCCCCTCCGGCTCGCCGTCGCCCCAGATGCGGGCCGGTAGGATGCCCTGGTGCCGCTGGTCGATCGGGTGGTCGCAGACGGCCTGCCCGACCAGGTGGTTGGAGATGGCCCACACGTTCAGGTTGTACTTGGCCAGGGTGGCCCGCTTCGCGTCCACATAGGACTCTTCAGCCAGCGCCCTGTCCACCTCGAAATGGTCGCCCCAGCAGGCGATCTCCAGGCCGTCGTACCCCCAGTCCGAGGCGAGCCGGCAGACCTCCTCGAACGGCAGGTCGGCCCATTGGCCGGTGAACAGTGTGATCGGTCGCGGCATGATGCGTTCCCTCGCGGTACTGCCCCGGGGATGCCGCGCGGCGGCGGCACCCCCGGGGACTCGGTCATGGCGTTCCGACTCCGGCGCCGCCGAACTCGACCCAGTTCAGGTTGAACAGGTTCGCGGTCGGACCGCCGGTGACGCTCCGGAAGACCAGGTACAGCCGGTGGCTGCCGCCGGGGTCGCTGATCGGGAACGTCTGGCTGGCGTAGTCGGTGTTTGCGGTGGTGGCGTTGATGGTCACGGTACTGAGGATCGGGCCGGTCGGCGCGTCGAGGTGCAGTTCCACCGCCGCCTGCGCGGTGCCGGCGGTGGCGGGGCTGCCACCGGACACCCGGAAGGTCACCGAGTTCATGTTCAGCAGGTTGACCACCCGGTTGATCGCGACCCAGTCACCGGGATCCAGGCTGTTGCGGTTCAGGTCGCCGCCGCCCGGGTCGGTGGTGGTCGTGGTGCTCGTGCCGGACTGGTCGGTCGCGTAGTCCGGCTGCTGGCGTTTCTGCTGGATCACGTGCTGGTCGATGGTGGTCAGCGGCGGCTGCCCGTTCGCGCCGAGGTCGGTGTACGAGGCGGTGAGGCCGCCGTACAGGTACCCGCTGGCGTGGGTCGCGTCGGCGGGGTCGGTCTGGAGCACCCCGGAGCAGCCCGTCTGGCTACCCTCGCCGTGCCCGTGGTTGTCGTGACCGAGGGCGAAGGAGAGGGTGACCCGGCCGCAGTCGATCGTGCCGTCCTCCGGGTCGGTGACGGTCACCGCCCACGGAATCTTGTCGCCCCAGGTGAAGAAGCCACCGTCGACCGGGGTGGTTACCGTCACCGCGGGTGCGGTGTTGCCGACCTCGATCGTGGTGTTCGCGGTCGCGGTCTTGCCGCTGGAGTCGGTCACCGTGAGCTTGGCGGTGTAGACGCCGTCGGCGGTGTACGTGAACGTCGGGTTCGGGTCGGTGGAATCGACGGTACCGTCGCTGTTGAAGTCCCAGGCGTAGGTGATGGAGTCGCCGGGGTCGGGATCGTTGGTACCGTCGCTGGAGAAGTTGACGGTCAGCGGTGCGGTACCGCTGGTCGGGGCGGCCGACACCCTGGCGATGGGTGCCCGGGTGCCCTTGACGTAGCTGAACTTCACCAGCAACGCGTCGGGATTGGCCCGGAAGAACCCGTCGCCGTAGGACATCAGGTAGAAGTCGCCGTCCGGTCCCCACCGCATGTCCATCGGCGCGTCGCAGATGAACGGCCGCACCTTGCGGTCGGCGGAGACGTCACCACAGGTGAGCAGGTCGTTGATCTTGAAGATCCTGCCCTGCGAGTCCAGCCGGATCTCCCGCATGAAGTCCCGGGTGAACTCGCCGAAGAAGATGGCCTTGTCGAAGTAGGCCGGGAACTTCGCCGGGTTGGGGTTGCGCGGGTCGTAGTGGTACGGCGCGGCGCCGTGCGGACCCACGCCGCCGGTCAGCAGTTCGGGGAACAGTTGCGGGCAGGTACCCGGCGGGTCGCTGCTGTAGTACGCCGCGCACGGGGTGCCCTGCGGCGGCGTGGCGTTGTCGTTGTAGGAGTACCACATGTCCGGCGCGGTCAGCGGCGGGGTCGCCGTCCGGCCGGTGTTGTGCCGTGCGGTGTTCTCCGGGCCGTGTGCCGGGTTGCCGCACTCGAAGGTGGTGCCCTGCGTGGTGCCGGCGGCGAAGTTCCACCTGTAGTACGGCAGCGTGGGCGACACGCACGCCGGCCATCCGTAGTTCGCCGGATGGCGGACGATCTCCAGCCGCCCGGTGCCGGCGGGGCCGCGGAACACCTGCGGCGCCCGCGCGTCCGGCGAGTAGTCGGTGAGGTACGCGACGTCGTTGTTGTCGAGGTTGAGCCGGAACGGGTTGCGGAAACCCATCGCGTATATCTCCGGCCGGGTCTGCGCGGTGCCGGGCGGGAAGAGGTTGCCCTTCGGGACGGTGTACGAACCGTCCGGCTGGACGTGGATGCGCAGCAGTTTGCCGCGCAGGTCGTTGGTGTTCAGGGCGGAGCGCCGGGCGTCGACGTACGGCGCGTTGTAGCACGGGTCCGGGCAGGTGGCCGTCGGGGTGACGGTCAGCTCGTCGTTGAACGGCGAGAAGCCGCCGGAGTTGCCGCTGCCGGCCGGCGTGTCGTCGCCGGTGGTCATCCACAGGTTGTCGTGCGAGTCGAAGCGGATCTCGCCGGCCACGTGGCAGCAGGCGCCGCGGTTGGTGTCGACCCGCAGGATCTGTTGTTCGCTGGCCAGGTCCAGGTGCGGCGTCGGTGTCTCGACGAACTGGAACCGGGACAGCTGGTTGTATCCATTGTAGACATCCCAGGCGTGCGGGTCGGTGCTGCTCGTCGGGGCGTTGGTCGGCGGTGTACCCAACGGTGGCGCGTAGTAGAGGTACACCCAGTGGTCGGTGGCGAAGTGCCGGTCGATCGCGCCGCCGTACAGGCCGTCCTCGTCGTGGTTGTACACGGGGATGGTCGCGATGACCGCGTCGGTGCCGGCGTTCGGGTCGTGCAACCGCACGTCTCCGGTACGGGCGGTCTGCAGCACCCGGCCGTCGGGCAGCACGTCGAACTCGATCGGCTCGCCGATGTTGGGCGGTGCGGCGATGACGGTCATCTGGTAGTTGGCCAGGACCGTCGCGCCACAGTCGCCGGTGCCGTTGCCGGCCGCCCAGTCGATGGCGCCGCCGAGGTCGCGCTGGAACGAGGCGTCGGTGAACTCGGCCGCGGTCTCACCCAGGCCGGTGTAGAACGAGCGGCCGCCCTTGTAGTCCTTGCACCACATGAGGGGGTGGTCGTAACCCATGGTGCCGCCGGAGTAGGTGCTCTCATCGACCGTCGCCAGCACGTGCGAGACGCCCCGCACGTTGCCGGTGAAGTTGTAGAACGCGTCGGTGCGCTGCCAGTACTCGGGCAGCGGGGCGCTGGCCGGGTGTACCCGGTCGGCGACCTTGACGGTGGCCTGCGTGATGGCGGTCTTTCCGGACGACCGGGTACCGAGCACGTCGGTCAGGAACTGCCAGCCCGGGTCGGTCTCGATCGCCGAGTGGATGCCGACGAAGCCGCCGCCGGCGTGGAAGTAGCTCTCGAAGGCTGCCTGCTGCGCGGCGGCCAGTGTCCTGGTGGAGGTGTTCAGGAAGATGACGGTGCGGTACTTCTTGAGGTGGTAGGCGTCGAAGTCGGCGGTGTCGTCGGTCGCCTTGACGGTGAACCGGTACGCCTCGCCGAGCCGTTCGATCGCGCGGACGCCGGCCCTGTTCTCCGCGGTGTTCCCGCCGGTGAGGACCAGCACCTTGAAGGCCGGCTTCTCGTGATGGTCCCGGGTGTTGGGCGTGGGCGCCGGTGCCGCGCTGGCCGGTGTGGCCACCGCACCGGCCACAAGGGCCGATCCGGCCAGCACGACCGTACCGGCAAGGCTGGCAGCCCTGCGCCTGACGGCATTGAGCATCGGTCCTCCTGCCGGTCAGTCGTCTTCGCGGCCGTGCTCGCGCCGCCAGCTCGCGATGTTGGCGTAGCTCTGCTGGGAGAAGGCCAGCGACTGTCCCGGCGCCGCGGCGCCGCCCGGCGCGTTGTCCTGCTCGTAGTTGGGATGGCGGAACCCGGGGTCCCCGATCGCGTCCAGCAGTTGATGCAGCGGGATGACACCCGTACCCGCCGGCACCATGGTGTACCCGTCCGGCACGTCGGCCGGTACGCCGTCCTTGACGTGGAAGAGCGGGAACCGGTGCGAGTGCTTCCTGACCGTCGTGATCGGGTCGAACAGGTCGGTGCGCACCCGGCCGTGCCTGTCGGTGAAGGTCTGGTAGCGGTGCCGCGCCACGTACCCCCAGTAGATGTCCATCTCGAACCACACCAGGGCCGGGTCGACCAGGCCGAAGAAGTACTCCAACCCGCGCAGGCCCGAGGAGGCGGTGGGGTTGCCGGCCGCGTCCAGCGGTCCGTCGTCGAGCAGGAAGTCGTACTCCGCGTGGTGGTTGTGCTGGTACAGCTTGATGCCCCGGGCCCTGGCCCGCTCGCCGAAGGCGTTGAAGTTGTCCGCGGCGATGCGCCAGTCCGCCTTGTACCGGCTGCTGGTGGGGATCGCGGCGGTGCCCAGGTGTGCCATGCCGAGCGTTTCGGCGATGTCCAGCTGTGCTTCGAAGGAGTCCGGGCTGGCGAAGTTGAAGCCGATGTGGCTGCCGTTGGCCGTGAGCCCGTTGTCGTCGAGCAACTGGCGGATCTCGGCGGCGGTGATCTGGCGGCCCAGGATCGAGGTGCTCTGGTTGTAGCCGGCGAACTCCACCTGCTTGTAGCCCATGGCGGACAGCTGCTCCAGGACGTACCGGAAGCCGCCGTTGATGCCGCTGGCCGGGTCCGGCGCGCGGGACACGACGTCGCGGACGGTGTACAGGATGATGCCGCGGTTGGGCGCCGGCACGGTCGGCTCGGGCGGCTTCCTGCCCTTGTCCGCGAACGCCGGCGCGGTGGTGCCGAACACGGACACGGCGGCGCCGGCCGCCGTCACGCCCGACGCGGCCAGGAACCCGCGCCGGCTCAATGCCCTGGGCGTACCGGCGTGCTGATCTGCGGTCATTGTTCCTCCTCAGGGGTGTGGGTGCTATGCGACCTGGGCGAGGGCCGGCGCGACGTCGACCCATGAGGATCCCTGCTCGGCCGAGCGGGCCACGGCGTCGAGCACCAGCTGGACCTGCAGGCCGTCCATGAAGGACGGTCGAGGATCCGTACCGGTGGCGATCGCCTCGATGAGGTCGCGCATCTGGTGGGTGAAGGAATGCTCGTACCCGATGACGTGGCCGGGCGGCCACCACGCCGACAGGTACGGGTGCTCCGGCTCGGTGACGAGGATGCGGGTGAAGCCCTGCTCCGGGGCGGGCCGGGTGGCGTCGTAGAACTCGAGTTCGTTGAGGCGCTCCAGGTCGAAGACGGCGGAGCCGCGCGATCCGTTGACTTCGACGCGGAGCCCGTTCTTGCGGCCGGTGGCGAACCGGGTCGCCTCGTAGCTGCCGATCGCGCCACCGGAGAGCCGGGCCAGGAACAGCGCGGCGTCGTCCACGGTCACCGGGCCGGTGGCGGCGCCGGCCGGTGCGCCACCGCCGGTCGCGGAGAGGCCGGCCGAGCCGGTGGGCAGCGGCCGCTGCTTGACGAACGTCTCGGTCAGCGCGCTCACCCCGGTGATCTGCTGGCCGGTCACGTACTGGGTGAGGTCGACGATGTGCGCGCCGATGTCGCCCAGTGCCCCCGATCCGGCCCGGTCCCGCTGCAGCCGCCACACCAGGGGGAACTGCGGATCGGTGATCCAGTCCTGGAGGTACACCGCCCGGACGTGGCGGATCTCGCCGAGCCGGCCGTCGGCGACCAGGCGGCGCAGGTACACGACCGCCGGCACCCGGCGGTAGTTGAACCCGCACATCGCCCGGACCCCCGACAGCCGGGCCGTCGCCGCCGCGGCGGCCATGCCGCGCGCCTCCTCCACCGTGTTGGCCAACGGCTTCTCGCACAGCACGTGCTTGCCGGCGGCGAGCGCGGCGAGCGCGATCTGCGCGTGGCTGTCGCCGGGCGTGCAGATGTCGATGAGGTCGATGTCGTCGCGGCGGACCAGGTCGCGCCAGTCGGTGACCGATCCGGCCCAGCCGAGCCGGGCGGCCGCCGCGGTGACCTTCTCCGCGTCCCGGCCGGCGACGGCGACCATCGTGGCCCGCGCCGGCAGGTCGAAGACGCGGTTCACCGTGCGCCACGCCTGCGAGTGCGCGGTGCCCATGAACGCGTAGCCGACCATGCCGACGCGCAGCTCTCCGCCGTCCATAGTGGACACGTGCGGTACCCCCGTGTAGTTAGGACCTGAACCCGAGCGGCAGGTACTTGTCGACGTTCTGCTTGGTGATGGTCTCCGAGGCGAGCACGATCTGCTTCGGCACCTGCAGTTCCACCAGGTCGGCCAGGCCCTTGCCCTGGGCGATCAACCGGGCCAGCGAGATCGCCGAGGAGGCCATCGTGGGCGGGTACGTGACGGTGGCCTCCAGCGGGGTGTCACCGGCCTTGATGTGCTCCATCGCGTCCAGCGAGCCGGCGCCGCCGACCATGAAGAACTCCTTGCGGCCGGCCTGCTTGATGGCGGCCAGTACCCCGACGCCCTGGTCGTCGTCGTGGTTCCAGAGCGCGTCGATCTTCGGCGCCGCCTGCAGCAGGTTGGCCGTGACGCTCTGTCCACTCTGGATGGTGAACTGCGCGGCCACCCGGTTGGTCACCTTGAGCCCGAACTGGCCCAGCGCGTCCCGGAACCCGCGCGAGCGGTCCTGGGTGAGCGGCAGGTTGTCGATACCGGCGATCTCCGCGATCACCGCGTTGGTCTTGCCGTTGAGCTTGGCCCCGATGTACTGGCCGGCGGCCAGGCCCATGCCGTAGTTGTCGCCCTTGATGAGCACCCGCGCGGCACCGGGATCGGAGAACTCCCGGTCCAGGTTGACGACCGGGATGCCGGCGGCCATCGCGGCCTTGCCGGTCGCGGTGAGTTGCGCGCCATCCTGGGGCAGCAGGACGATCACGTCCGGCTTCTGCTGGATCAGCGTCTGCAGCGCGGCGACCTGTGCCGGCGCGTCCTTGCCGGCGTCGACCTGGGTGAGCTTGACGTCGGTGTACAGCCCGGCCTGCTTCTTGGCGTTGTCCGTGATGGCCCGGATCCAGCCGTGGTCGGCGGCCGGCGCGGAGAACCCGATCGTCACCGTCTTGCCGGGCGCGGCGTTGTCACCGCCGTTCACCCTCGTCTGGCCGCTGTCGTTCTGCTTGTTGTCCTGGGCGTTGGAGGTGCAGCCGGCGAGCAGCGCGCCGGCGCCCAGCGCGGCGCCGCCGGCGAGGAACCGGCGACGGGACGGGTCGTCCCATAGGTGTCTCATCACGACCTCCTGGTCGGGAAGGGGGTGTCGGTAGCGGTGTTGCGGGCGTGCCGGGCTGACCATCCGCCTGGTGCGGCGGAGGCCTGATGGTCGATAGGGCCGGGTGGTCGATAGGGCCGGGTGGTCGATAGGCCGGGTGGTCGATAGGGCCGGTGGTCGGTAGGGCCGGGTGTGGGACAGGGCCGGTGCGGATCAGGCGCCGGGTGGCGCCGGCCGCCGCAGCGCGGCGACCCGGAACTGCTGGATGAGGACCGCGGCGACGATGATGACGCCCTGCGCGATCAGCTGGTACTCGGTCTGCAGGTTCTTGACGATGAACAGGTTGTAGATCTGGGTGAAGACCAGCACGCCGAGCACCGAGCCGACGATGGTGCCGCGGCCGCCGGTCAGCGCGGTGCCGCCGATGATGGCGGCCGCGATGGCGTTCAGCTCGTACAGGTTGCCGTGGTCGGAGGAGCCGGCGGTGGCCTGCGCGGTGACCATGATGGCGGCGATGCCGCAGCACAGCCCGGACAGGGTGTAGATGAGCAGGGTGTGCCGCCGGATGTTGATGCCGGCCAGCCGGGCGGCCTCCGCGTTGCCGCCGATGGCCACGGTACGGCGGCCGAACGTGGTGCGGTTGAGCAGGATCCAGGCCAGCGCGGCGACGGCCAGGAAGATGATGATCAGCAGCGGGATGCCCAGCACCTTCCACTCGGCGATCTGGGTGATGTCCCGCACCTTGACGATCTGGGTCAGCTTGCCGGAGATCTTCTGGGCCAGCCCGCGCGCCGCCACCATGGTGGCCAGCGTGGCGATGAACGGGACCATCCGGCCGTACGCGATGAGGATGCCGTTGACGAGCCCCGAGCCGGCACCGACCAGCAGGGCGGCGAGGACCATGACACCCGCGCCGTAGCTCTGTGTCGCGACCGTGGTGGACCAGACGCTCGCCAGTGCCAGCAGCGCGCCGACCGACAGGTCGATGCCGCCGCTGATCATCACGAAGGTCATCCCGACCGTGACGACACCGATGCTGGACGCCTGCGTCAGCACGGTCAGCTCGTTGGACCACAGCCGGCCGCCGTGCAGGAAGATGTCCGGCCGGGCCAGCGCGCCCACGATGAACAGCAGGGCGAGCACGCCCACCAGGCCGAGGTTGCGCCGTACCGGCTCGCTGCGGTCCGCGCGCCACCAGCCGGTGCCGTCCCTTGTGGACTCCGCCGGAGCCGCCGCCACGTCTATCACGGTTGGTCTCCTTCCCCGGGCGGCGGCCCGGCCAGCAGGGAGCCGGCCATGACCATGTCGAGCACCGTGTCCTCGTCGAGGGCGGCGGCGGGCGCCTCGTGGATGAGCCGGCCCTCGCGCATCACCAGCACCCGGTCGGACATGCCGAGTACCTCGGGCACCTCGCTGGAGACCAGCAGCACGCCGACACCCTGGTCGGCCAGGCGCCGGATGACGCCGTAGAGCTCGGCCCGCGCGCCCACGTCCACGCCGCGGGTCGGCTCGTCGAGCAGCAACAGCCGGGTGGCGGCGCCGGACCGCTCACCGAGCAGCCAGCGGGCGAGCACCACCTTCTGCTGGTTGCCGCCGGACAGGGCGCGCACCGGGCCGCGCACGTCGGGCGGCGCGAGCTGGAGCGAGCCGGTGACCCGGGCCGCGTCGCGGCGCTCCCGTCCGGCGTCGGTGAAGCCGAACCGGGCGAAGCGGGGAAACGCGGCCAGCGTGACGTTGCGGTAGATGGGCTCGCCGAGCAGCAGGGCCTGGCTCTTGCGCTCCTCCGGCGCCATGCCGAGGCCGGCCCGTACCGCGGCGGACACGCTGCCCGGCCGCAGCGGCCGGCCCGCCACGAGGACCCGCCCGGCATGCGCGCGACGGGCGCCGTAGATGGTCTCCAGGAGCTCGGAGCGGCCGGAGCCGACCAGCCCGGCGACGCCCACGATCTCCCCACTGTGGACGGTCAGGGACACGTCGGCGAACTCGCCGTGCCGGGTGAGCCCGGCGACCTCCAGCAGCGGCGCCGGTACCCGCCGCGGGTCGGCGGGCGGCCGGGGCGGGAAGACGTACTCGATGGTGCGGCCGGTCATCCTGCTGACCAGGTCCCGGGTGGCGGTGGTACGGGCCGGCAGCCCGAGCGCGGAGGTACGCCCGTCCTTGAGTACGGTCACCCGGTCGCCGATCTCCCGGATCTCCTCCAGCCGGTGCGAGATGTAGACCACCGCGATGTGCTGGCCCGCCAACTCGCGGATCACCCGGAACAGGTTGGCCACCTCGTCGTGCGCCAGTACCGCGCTGGGCTCGTCCATGATGATCAGCCGGGCCCGGCGGGACAGTGCCCGGCCCATGCTGACGATCTGCTTCGCCGCCGCCGGCAACCTGCCCACCGCCCGGCCCACCGGGATCTCGGGATGCCCCAGCCGCGCCAGGATCGCCCGGGCCTCCCGCCGGCCCTGTCCATTGTGGACGAAGCCACCGGTGTGCGGCTCGTGGCCGAGGAACACGTTCTCCGCCACGGTCAGCTCGTCGACCAGGTCGAGCTCCTGGTAGATGGTGGCGATGCCGGCCCGCATGGCGGCGTGCGGGCTGTGGAAGGAGACTGGCTGCCCGTCCCACAGGATCTCGCCGGCGTCCGGCCGGTGCACGCCGGAGAGGATCTTGATCAGGGTCGACTTGCCCGCGCCGTTCTGGCCGAGCAGGCAGTGCACCTCGCCCGCGGCCGCCTCGAAGTCCACGCCGTCGAGTGCCCGTACCCCCGGGAAGTTCTTCACCACGCCGGTCAGCCGCAGCAATGGCGCGGCCGGACCGGACGGCGGCGGCGTCATCACCGCTCCTGGCTGCCGTACGCGAGCTCGCTGGCCAGCACGGCCGCGCCGACCACGCCGGCGCGCGGCCCCAGCTCCGACATGACGATCGGCAGGTTTCCGGTCGCCAGCGGCAGGGAGCGCCGGTAGACGGCGCTGCGGATCTCGGCCAGCAGCGCGTGCCCCAGCCCGGCCAGCCCGCCCCCGATCACGATCATCGACGGGTTGATGAAGCTGACCAGGCCGGCGAGCACCGTGCCGAGCTGCCGGCCGCCGTCGCGGATCAGCCGGATGCACATCGCGTCCCCCTCTGCCGCGCTGTGCGCGACGTCGCGCGCGCTGACCGAACCGTTGGCGGCCAGCCGGTCGGCCAGCGCGGGGGAGGCGCCGGAACGGGCCGCGCCGAGCGCGTCGCGGGCCAGCGCGGCGCCGCTGAACAGCGCCTCCAGGCAGCCGACGTTGCCGCACGCGCAGACCTGGCCGTGCTCGTCGAGCTGGATGTGGCCGATGTCCCCGGCACACCCGTCGGTGCCCCGGTAGACCTCGCCGTTGAGGTAGATGCCGCAGCCGATGCCGGTGCCGACCTTGAGGAAGAGCAGGTTGTCGACGGAGTGCGCGACGCCGCCGTAGCGCTCGCCGATGGCCATGATGTTCACGTCGTTGTCGACGACGACCGGGCAGCCGTGTTCGCGGGCGAGCACGTCACGCACCGGGTACCGGTCCCAGCCCGGCATGATCGGCGGCGACACCGGTACCCCGTCACGGAAACTGACCGGCCCGGGCACCCCGATGCCGATGGCCTGCAGGCGCTGGTACGCACCCTCGGCCCGCAGCTTGGCCATGATCTCGTTCACCCGGTGCAGGATGACCTTCGGGCCGGAGCGGATGTCGGCGGGCTCGGCGTGCGCGGCGATGGGCTCCAGCCGGCCGTCGGTCACCTCCACGTCGATGGACGACGCACCCAGGTCCACCGCGGCGAAGCGCAGGTCCGGCGCCAGCTCGATCAGGGTGGAGCGGCGCCCGCCACGCGACGCGGCCGGCCCGGCCTCGCGGATCAGGCCGGCGGCGACCAGCGTGTCGATCTCCCCGAGCACCCGGGCGCGCGGCTCGCCGAGCCGGTCCGCCAGCTCGGCACGGGACAGCGAACCACGGTCACGCAGCAGGCACAGCAGGCGGTGCGGCAGGGAACCGAGCGCCGGCAGCGGGAAGGACAGCGGGAGGGACGAGGCCATGGACGGCTCCTGGGGGCGATGTTACGCGGAAGGCTAACCAAGTTTCGCCAGCGCGTAAAGATGTCTTGGCCGCAAGACGCTAACTTTTTTCGATCACGACAAAAGTCGGTGGCCTCACGCAACCCGAAGCTCGATCAGGGTCACCTCGGGCGGGGCGGCGACCCGTACCGGCGGTCCCCAGAATCCGGCGCCGCGCGTGACGTACAGCTCGGTGTCGCCGAACCGGGACCGCCCGGCCACCGCCGGCTGCTGGACCGGGACGAGCAGGTTGAACGGGCACATCTGCCCGCCGTGCGTGTGCCCGGACAGCTGCAGGTCGACGCCGTGCCGGCGGGCCTGGCCGACCTGGACCGGCTGGTGGGACAGCAGCACCACCGGCCGGCTGGTGTCCCGGTCGCCCACCGCGGCCGCGAAGTCCGGCCCGTCGCCGTACCGGCCGCCGGTCGGATCGTTCACGCCGGCGATGTCGAAGGCGGCCGCCCCCCGGACGATCTCGGCCCGGTCGTTGCGCAGCGGGTGCACCCCCCAGCCGCGCAACGCGTCCAGCCAGTTGGCCAGGTCGCCGGTGTAGTACTCGTGGTTGCCGGTGACGAAGTAGGTGCCGTGGGTGGCGCGCAGGTCCCGCAGTGGCTCGCCCGCCCGCCCCAACTCCGCGACGCTGCCGTCGGCGAGGTCGCCGGTGATGGCGACGAGGTCCACGCCGAGGCCGTTGATGACGCGCACCAGGCGCCGCGCGTGCGCCCGGCCGAGGATGGGTCCCAGGTGGACGTCGGAGATCAGCGCGATCCGGTACCCGTCGAGCGGCCGGCCCAGGCGGCGCAGCGCGATGGGTACCCGCTCCACCACCGGATCGCCCAGCGCGCTGGTGACGCCGTAGCCGACGGTACCGGTCGCGGCCAGGCCCGCCACGATGGCGGCCGAACGGGCCAGGAAGAGCCTGCGGTCGGTGTCCGGCTCCGCGGCGGGCGGCGCCCCGCGGGCACGGCGCAGCAGGCGGCCGGCGATCCAGCGGGGCAGCTCCAGCAGCAGGAGGGCCACGAGAAGGTAGAACATCAGGGCCAGCCACAGGTACCCGGTCCAGGCCAGAATGGTTGTCCCGCCGCGCAGCACGAGCGCGGCGCAAAGCGTCAGGCCCAGCGCGGCGATCGCCACCGTGCCGCCCCGCCGCCACCGGCTGCCGCGCACCGTGGTCGAGTACGCCAGCCGGTACCAGAGGTACAGGTGCAGGCCGGCCGCCAGGGCGAGCGCGACCGCGACGAAGCCGGCGATCATCGGCCACCTCCCGCCCATGATGCTAACCGGCATCCAGGCCGGAAAGGCCGGCGTCGGCGTCGACGTCGGCCTTTCCAGTTTCTCGGTACTAGCTGGTCCAGACCTGGAGGCTGGAGAGCTGGCCGGCAGGCCAGCCGGTGTTCGCGGTGATGTTCAGCCGGAAGTAGCGCTGGGTCGTCGCGGTGAACGTGATGGTCACGGTGTTGTTGCCGCCCGGGGCGAACGTGTAGGTCGCGGGCGCCTTGACCGTGGTGAAGTTCGTGCCGTCGGTGCTGCCGAGAACCGACAGCGTCTCGTCGCGCGCGCCCCACGCGGCGGGCAACTGCAGGACGACGCGGCTCGCCCTCTGCGCGGCGCCGAGGGCGACCTGGACCCACTGCGGGAACGCGTTGTTCGCACTCTCCCAGTAGGTGCTCTGGTTGCCATCCGTCACGTTTCCGGACGGGTACACGTCGGTGTGGCTGGACTCGCTCGTGGGCTTGCCGGCCGCGAGGTCGGTGTTCACGGTGCCGGCGCCGGTGCCGGACAGCCCGACGGTCGTCGGGCTGTTCGTCGCGTTGCTGGTCACGGTCAACGTCCCGGTACGGCTGCCCGACGCGGTCGGCCGGAAGCTGACGTTGACGGTGCACGACGCGCCGGCCGCGATCGAGGTGCCGCAGGTGTTGGTCTGGCTGAAGTCGCCGGTGACCGCGACGCCGGAGACCGCCGCCGTTGCCGTGCCGGTGTTGGACACGGTCACCGCCTGTGCCGCGCTCGTCGTGTTGAGCGCCTGCGTCGCGAAGGTGAGCGACGCGGGGTTGGTGCTCAAGGTCGCCGAGTTGGGCGGGGTGCCGCCGCTCGGGTAGACCTCGAACTCCGCGACCTGACCCGCGGGCCAGCCGGTGTTCGCGGTGATGTTGACCCGCACGTACCGGGCGGTCGTCGCCGGTACCGTGATGGACACCGTGTTGGCCGGCGAGGTGAACGTGTAGTTCGCGGATCCGACGACCGTCCCGAAGGCGGAACCGTCGGTGCTCGTCAGGACCGACAGGGTCTGCGTCCGGGTGTCCCACGCCGTCGACGGCGGGAGCTTCAGCGTCACCTTGCCGATGCTGTAGGACGTGCCCAGGTCGACCTGCAGCCACTGCGGGAACGCGTTGTTGGCGCTCTCCCAGTAGGTGTTCGCGTCTGCGTCGGTCGCCGTGGCGGGAGCCTGGGTGGCGTTCACCTGGCTGCTCGCGGTGGCCGGCCGGCCGAGGGCGATGTTGGTGTTGGTGCCGATGCCGCTGCCGGTCAGCGCGATCGCCGTCGGGCTGTTGTTGGCGTTGCTCGTGACGGTCACCGCACCGGTCCGGCTACCCGACGTCGTCGGCGTGAACCTGACCGTCACCGTGCAGGATGCGCCCACCGCGAGGCTGGCGCAGGTGTTCGTCTGGCTGAAGTCACCGCTCGCGGAGACGGCGGAGACGGTCGCGGACGTGGTACCCGAGTTGGTCACCGTCACGGTCTGCGCCGCCGAGGTACTGCCGACGATCGTGCCCGCGAAGGACAGGCTGGACGGGTTCGGGCTGAGGATCGGCCCCGGTGCGACGCCCGTACCGGACAGCGGCACGGTGTTGGTGATGCCGGAGGCGGTGACGGTGAGGTTGCCGGTACGGCTCCCCGTCGCGGCCGGCGTGAACCTGACGTTGACGGTGCAGGACGAGCCGGCGGCGATGCTGCTGCCGCAGGTGTTCGTCTGGCTGAAGTCGCCCGAGGTGGTGATCGACGTGACCGGAGCGGCCGCGGTGCCGCTGTTGGTGACCGTGACGGCCTGCGTCGCGCTCGACGAACCGGTGGCGACCGAGCCGAACCCGACCGCGGTCGGGCTGATCGAGATCAGCGAACCGTTGTCCGGCAGGTACGGCGGGAAGGCCGGGTTGGTGATGTTCTGGCACGCCGCCGGGCTGGTGACGCCGGAGTTCCCGCCGCCGTCGGTGAGCGTGAACCCGACGCCGCAGTTGTAGACCGCCGCCGGCGCCTGGGTACCGGTGGCCGTGCTGTTGGAGATGGTGGCCGAGCCGCCGACCTGCTCCTGCACGACCCAGGTACCGGTGTTCTGGATGGTCGCGTTGTTGATGCTCACGTTGGTGATGCTCGACCCCGAGACGAACTGGATCGCCTCGAACGGGCTCTGCTGGATGAGGATGTTGTCCACATTGGTCAGACCGCTCATCGCGGCGTCCCGCGCGTCGAACCACAGCGCGCCGACGCCGAACTGCCAGTTCGGGTCGAGGCTGCCGTCCCGGATGAGCGTGTTGCGCAGCACGTCGGTGCGGCCCAGCGTGGTGGAGGCGAACCGCTGCGCGACGTGGATGCCGCCGCCCTGGGTGAGGCCGGCGTCGATGACCCGGTTGTCCGTGACGAAGTTGTCGTGGCCACCGTAGATGGCGATGCCGTTGGCGAGGATCGGGTACTGGACGGTGTTGTGGTCGAACGAGTCGCCCGAGTCCGCGTTCTGGTCGGACCAGGTCGCGAGGCCGTCGTCACCGAGGTTGCGCAGGTCGCTGTTGGTGACCTTCGAGTTGGTGATGCCGTTGTGGAAGTTGACGCCGTCCGCGGTGACGTTGCGGATCCGCATGCCGGTGAAGACGAGGTTGGTGAACGGCCCGTCCATCCAGGCGCCGACCTTCTCGTGCTCGATCCAGACGCGGTCCACAGTGGAGTTGTTGAGCGCGCCGCCGATCCCGTTGACCTGTGCGCCGTCGTTGCGCTCCTGGACATCCCCGAAGATGGCGAAGTCCGCCAGGTGCACGCCGGTACTCGCGTTCGGTGCGTAGTTGCCGTAGAAGCCCGGGGCCGCGCCGACGACCGTCGAGCGCCACATGCCGGCACCCTTGATCGTGACGTTGTTCAGGATCAGGTGCCCGGGGATCTTGAACGTTCCCTCCGGGATCCACACCGTGCCGCCGGCGCCGGCCGCGGAGATCGCCGAGTTGAAGGCGGCCGTGGCGTCGGCCGAGCCGGTGGGGTCGGCACCCGTGCTGGTCACCGAGACCGAACCGGACGGCTGCGCCAGGGCACCCGCCACACTCTCGAAGTCGGCGAAGTCGATGGTGTACGACGCCGCGGTGTCCTCGGCGTCGACCTGCAAGCGGAACTTCGTCCCGGCCTGGTAGGTCGTCGGGAACAGCCGGTGCGCCTCGTCGTAGAAGTGGTGCGGGTTGCTGCCGGGGGAGTTCGTGAAGGGGTAGCCGCCGTAGTACCAGCTGTACGCGTTCGTCAGCGTGACGTTGGCCTGCTTCGACCCGTCGATGTAGAGCGACAGCGGGGCCGTGTAGACCGACCCGCCTGACGTGTCGGGAATGCTGTACCGCAAGACGATCGAGTTCGTCGGGGCGGGCGCGGTGAACTCGACGAACTTGCCGCCGCCCTGCAGCGTCACCGCCTTGCGATACGACGCCTCGGCGGGCAGGGTCCCGTAGTTGGCGCTCGGGCCGATGATCGTCCCGTTGGTGGACGAGTTCTCCGCCTGCACTTCGACGTACGGCAGGGTCGCGCCGACGCCACCCGTCGCGGCCGCCGACGCGGCACTGGCCGTCAGGGCGATGACGCCGCCGGCGACGAGCGCGGTACTCGCGACGAGGGCACCGACACGGGTTCGGGGTCCCATTCCTCGGATGGATGGAAGCATTCCTTGCTCACTTTCCACGGGGCCGAGGCAGAGGTCTCGGCCGGACGACCGTCGGTCGTCCCCACCCGGCCGCCACAGTGGACTGACGCCACGGTGAAGCGGCTCGCGCAGGCCGCGGGCCACCGGGGCAGGACGGGATGGTGACGAGCCATTACTGACCGCCGGGACTGAGCGGTGTACACGGCGGATCGTCAAGATCGGGAGCGGGGTGGACAGGGGTGGTGCAAGAAGAAGGTAACCTGGCGAACACTTGGACGCAATATCTGGACACATCTATGCAGGATCTGTGTCTACCGCTCCGCCGCGACGGTGATCTTGTCTCCGGAGCGGCACCTGGGCGCGTCCATCGCCGGGCATGGTCAGGACGCTCGGATCCGCGCCGTAACGACCGGACAGACGGCGGGTGGATTCCTACGGACTCGAGAAATCACCGCCGTGAGCGTGGCCGGCGGCCGGTGACCTGTCGTAGGCGGCGGTCGCGGCGCCGAGCCCGGCGCCGTAGATCAGGTGCGCGGTGAGCATGGTCAGGGCCCGGCCGGGGTGGTCGCGGTGCGGGGGTGGCAGCAGCCCGAGGGCCGGGATCCAACCGGTGTACGAGGCGGCCCACACGCCGATGCCGAACCCGGCGCCCCGGGCCGGTGACGAGCGGAGCACCACTGCCCCGTACAGCGCGCCGCAGGCGGCACCGAAGCCCAGGTGTGCCGCGGTGGTCGCCAGCGCGGTGCCCGGTCCGCCGCGGCGTGCGCGCAACCCTGCCCGCCGGGCCGACCTGCGCACCAGCCTCTTCGGCGCCAGTTCACCGTGGCGGGTCAGCGCCTGCCCGCCGAGCATCCAGGCGGTCATCGGTACCGTGGCCGCGGCCCCGGCCACCGCGCCGATCGCGGTCCGTTTGAGATCCATAGTGATCGATTCCCGTCGTCGTCACTGTCCGTTACCCGGCCGGACCGGCGGGCAAACAGATTGCGAACGGCGGCCGTCGGGTACGAGATCGCATGGTCACCTCTGTCGATTCCCGCACGGACCGTGGCTCCCTTCCGGGCGACGGGGGAGGACCGGGTGGCGGCCTGGGCACGGTTGCCGTACTGGCGCACCGGCGCAAGACGCTCGGCGGCGGCCTCGCCGAAATGCGCTCCCTGCTCGCCGAGGCCGGCTACCCGGAGCCGATCTGGCATGAGGTGTCCAAGAGCGGGAAGGCGTCGAAGAAGGCCCGCAAGGCGTTGAAGGACGGCGCGCGGCTGGTCTTCGTGTGGGGCGGCGACGGCATGGTCCAGCGATGCGTGGACGCGCTGGCCGGTTCCGGGGTGGTGGTCGCCATCGTGCCGGCCGGCACCGCGAACCTGCTGGCCACCAACCTCGGGATCCCACCCGACCTGGGCGAGGCGGTGCGGATCGGGCTGCACGGCCGCCGCCGCCGTCTCGATCTGGGCAGGATCAACGGGGAACACTTCGCTGTCATGGCGGGCGCCGGCTTCGACGGCGCGATGATCCGCGACGCGGGACGCGGCCTGAAGGACCGGCTCGGCCGGCTCGCCTACGTGTGGACCGGGCTGCGCCACGTCACCGACGCCGTTCGTCGAGTGAAGATCCGCGTCGATGGCAGGATCTGGTTCGAGGGACCGGCCAGTTGCGTGCTGTTCGGCAACGTCGGCACGGTCACCGGCGGGATGCGTGTCTTCGACGAGGCCGTGCCCGACGACGGTCGGCTCGACGTCGGGGTGGCCACCGCCGACGGCGCCGTGCAGTGGGCCCGGACGTTCGGCCGCATCGCCGCCGGCCGCGCCGACCGGTCCCCGTTCGTACAGACCACCCGGGCGAGTAAGGTCGACGTCCGGCTCGACACCCCGACGGCGTATGAGCTCGACGGCGGCGAACGCGACCCGGTCCGCCGGCTGAAGGTGCGCCTCGTGCCCGGTGCCATCACCGTCTGCGTGCCCGACAGCGCCTGACCTGCCGCCTGCTGGCGGTACCGGCTAGCGCCGCCGGATCGATCGCCGCCGTACCCAGGTCGCGTCGATCTGGCGGGTGGGTCGGACCCGGCGGGTCGAGCCGACCGTGTTGATCCAGGGTGACGCGGGCCGGCGGTACCAGTCGCCGAAGAGGCCGGCGCAGTTGGTCGCCAGGAAGTCGGCCACCGAGGTCGCCTTGTGGTCGGTGATCCGTTCCACCACGTCAGTGACGACGTTGGTGTAGCCGTCGCGGGTGGACTTGCCGATCGTGGCGTACAGCCGGGCGGCCGGTTCGGCCATGCCGTGCGCCACCAGGTCGGCGACGGTCTCCTCGTCGGTGATCGGCACGTAGCGCACCCCGACTCCGGTGAACTCGGTGATGAGGGCCGCGATCTCGGCCTGGGTGACGGCTGCCGGCCCGGTGACCTCCAACCGCTGGTCCTCGTACCCCCCGTCGGCCAGGACCGCCGCGGCCACCGCGGCGCAGTCTTCGCGCGTGACATAGCTGGTGGCCCCGTGGCCGGTGTTGTCCAGCAGCGCTCCGGTGGCCAGCATGACGTCGAGACCGGTCAGGATCAGCTGGGTGTACATGCTGTTGCGCAGCACCGTGTAGGCCAGCCCCGACTCGGCCAGCGCGGTCTCGGTGGCCCGGTGGTCGGCGGCGATGGCGGCCGGATGTCCCGGGTTGCCGGCGTCCGCGATCGAGGTGTAGATGACCTGCCCCACACCCGCCTTGACCGCGGCCTCCACCGCGTTGGCGTGCTGGTGGACCCGCCGGCCGGTGGTGCCGAAGACGTTGGTGCTGACCAGCAGGAGCCGCTCGGCGCCGTCGAACGCGGCCAGCAGGCTGTCCGGGTCGTCGAAGTCCGCCGCCCGGGTGCGCACGCCCAGATCGGCGACGGCCGCCGGGGTCCGGCTCAGGGCGATCACCTGTGCGGCGTCGACCCGTTCGAGCAGCAGTCGCACGGTGAGCCGGCCGAGCTGGCCGGACGCGCCTGTTACTGCGATCATCCTTCCTCCCCTCTCCGGCTGGTTGGCGGCCGCACCGGCCGCCGTTTGAATCATGCGAGCGGTACCGGCTGGTCAGCCATTGGATGACAGAGCCGTCACTGGGTCGTCATGGCCTTGTCATGCGATCTCGGCAGCGAAGGCTTTCTGATTTGCATCGATAATGGGTAATCTTCACGACACGGTGTCGGTACCCCGGCGTCGCGGAGGTGAACCATGGGACGAGTGCTGGTCGTCGAGGACGACGAACGGATCGGACGGCTCGTGACGCGCGCTCTCGAGCAGGACGGGTACACCACCGAACGGACGGCGACCGGTCCCGAGGGCCTGGCCGCCGCGCTGGCCCGGGACTTCGACATGGTCATCCTCGATCTGATGCTGCCCGGGATGTCCGGTGACGAGGTGCTCGAACGGCTGGTGGGTGAGCGCCCGGAGCAGCGGGTCCTGGTGCTGTCCGCGGTACCCGAGATCGGTACCCGGGTCGCGGTCCTGGAGGCCGGTGCCGCCGACTTCCTCGGCAAGCCGTTCGCCGTCGCCGAGCTCCTGGCCCGGGTACGCGCGCGGCTGCGCTCGCCGGCACCCGACGCGAGCAGCCGCTGGCTGTGCGCCGGCCCGATCCGGCTGGACCTGCGCCGCCGGCGCGCCGAGGTGAACGGCGCCGACCTGGAACTGCCGCAGCGCGAGTTCCTGCTCCTGCAGCACCTGATGTCCCGAGCCGGCGAGGTGTGCAGTCGCAGGGAGCTGCTCGTCGACGTCTGGGGCCTGACCTTCGACCCCAGCAGCAACGTCGTCGACGTCTACATCCGGCGGCTGCGCGGCAAGCTGGACCGGCCCGATCGGATCGAAACGGTACGCAATGTTGGCTACGCCTTCGCCCTCGACTAACCGGTGGGTCCTCACCGGCTGGTGCCTGTTCGCGGGCCTCAACGTCGCGCTCATGTACCTGCTGCCCGGCCAGGAGACGGTCCCGTTCCACTTCGTGTGGATCAGTCTCGCCCTCATCTACGGCTTCACGTCCTGGCGCACCCCCTGGATGCTCCTGGCGCTGTTCCTCGTCGTCCTGACCACCGGCGTGATGCTGGTGCACTACGCGCAGACCGGCGTGATCCGGTGGGAGGAGATCACCGAGGAACCGTTGATGGCCACCATCTTCGGCGTCATGGTGTGGCATGTGCGGCGGCGCCAACTCCTGCTGCGCGAGGTGCAGCGGATCAGCGAGCTGGACCGGCGGCGGCTCGAGATGCAGCAGATGTTCGTCCGGCTCGCCTCCCACGAGCTGCGTACCCCCATCACCGTGGCCCGCGGGTACACCGAACTGGTCCGGGCCGCGGACCGCAGCGTCGAGAACCTCGAAGACACCGAGGTGATCCTCGAGGAGCTGGACAAGCTCTCCCGGATCACGCACCGGCTGGTCACCCTGATGCAGGTCGACGAGCCGCATCCGGTGAGCCGCTGCTCCGTGGACGCCGAGCTGATGCGCATCGTCCGGCGCTGGCAGCCGACCGCTGACCGGGACTGGGTCGTGCGCTCCGACGTGGGCTACGGTCAGCTCAACCCCGAGCGGTTCGAGGCCGCACTGGACTGCCTGCTGGAAAACGCGGTGAAGTTCACCCAGCCTGGCGACCGGATCCAAGTCACCGGGGAACACTCGGCGCACGAGTGGAGCGTACGGGTCCAGGACGCGGGTTCGGGCATCTCGCCCGAGATGGCGGAGCATCTGCTGACCGGGCCGCCGCGACACGGTACGAGCACCGGCACCGGGCTGGGACTGGCGATCGTCCGGGCGGTCGTGGAGTCGCTCGGCGGGCGGATCACGGTCAGCGGCGAGCCGGACCGGGGCACCACGGTCACGCTGCGGATCCCGCGACCGGCGTGGGTCACCTCCGACCAGGCAGCCGGGAGCGACCCGGCGATCCCCCAGCCGGCCGGCGTCCCGCACGGCTGAGGTGCCCACTCACGTACCGGCCGGTGCCGGCATCTCGGTGAGCAGCTGCTCGACCCGCCCTCTGATCTCGTCGCGGATCAGCCGGACCGCGTCGATGCCCTGACCGGCGGGGTCGTCGAGCTTCCAGTCGAGGTAGCGCTTGCCGGGAAAGACCGGGCACGCGTCACCACAGCCCATGGTGACGAGCACGTCCGAGGCTTCGGCGGTCTGGTAGTCGAGTCTGCGCGGCGCATCGGCGGTGATGTCGATGCCGACCTCGCGCATCGCCTGCACCGCGACCGGGTTGATCTGGTCGGCGGGTTCGCTTCCCGCGGAGCGCACCTCGACGCTGTCACCGGCGAGGTGGCGCAGCCAGCCGGCGGCCATCTGGGAGCGGCCGGCATTGTGGACGCATACGAACAGGACGCTGGGCTTGTGGTTCATGGCTCTGGAGTTCCTCCGAAGTGGACGGACGGGGGTCAGGGCGCGGAGCCTGGCCGGGCGGGCGACCACGACCTCGGCGGCGGCGCGGCCCACGCCCGGGTACAACGCCAGCAGCAGTCCGACGCCGACCGCGAGACCGACCAGTTGAGCCGCGACGAAGGCGGGCACCGAGGACGGGGCGATGCCGGCGAAGGTGTCGGTGAACGCCCGCCCGACCGTCACGGCGGGGTTGGCGAACGACGTGCTGGAGGTGAACCAGTACGCGGCGCCGATGTAGCCGCCGACCGCGGCCGGTGCCACCGCGGCACGTCCGGACCGGGCCAGGGCGAAGACGAGCAGGATCAGCCCGGTGGTGGCGACGACCTCACCGAGCCACAGGTGCCCGGCGGCGCGGTACTTGCCGGAGAAGTCGACAGCCGGCAGGGCGAACATGAGGTTGGCCAGGATGGCCCCGCCGATCGCGCCGGTGGTCTGGGCGAGCGCGTACCCGGCGAGGTGCCTGGCCGCCAGGCCGGTACCGGTACGGCGGCCGAGGAACCAGTCGGCGGCCGACACGACCGGGTTGAAGTGGGCGCCGGAGACCGGTCCGAACGTGAGGATCAGCGCACCCAGCGCGAGGGCGGTCGCGGTGGAGTTCTCCAGCAGTTGCAGGCCGACGTCGTGCGGGGACAGTGTGGTCGCCATGACGCCGGAGCCGACGACGGCGGTGACGAGCAGCGCGGTACCGACGAACTCGGCGACGTACCGCCGCCACGGCGCGGGGCGGGTCATCCGCGGTCGGCGGTGAGCAGGCTGGCCAGTTGCCGCATGATCCCTGGCCGCGCCCGGTAGTACACCCAGGTCCCGCGCCGCTCGGCGTCGACGAGGCCGGCCTCGCGCAGCGTCTTGAGGTGGTGGGATATGGTCGGCCCGGACAGGGTGAACGCCGGGGTGAGGTCGCAGACGCAGATCTCCCCGTCGGGCGCCGACGCGATCATCGACATCAGTTGCAGCCGCACCGGGTCGCCGAGCGCCTTGAACGCCGGGGCGAGCGCGGCGGCGGTCTCGGCGGGGATGCGGTGCTCGCTGATGGGTGGGCAGCACGGCTGGCCGGCGTCCAGGTCGGTGAGGGTCAGGGCCGCCGCTTGTTTCGACATACCTCTAGGTTGACAGATCTCAAAACAGCGTGCAACCTCAGGAGTTGCGACCGGGACGCGGCCCGCGACGTCCGGCTCAGCGGCCGTGCCACTGCCGGGTCAGGCACCGCCATCAGCCGTTGGGGCGTGACGCGATCGCCTGCAGCGACCAGCTGTTGCCGTCAGGATCGCGGAAGTACACGAAGTTGCCCCACGGCTGCACATCGACCTCGCTCGCGTCGATGTCGGCGTCGAGCAACTGCTTGCGCGCGGTCTCGGCGTCGGCGACCACGACCTGGATCTCCTGCGTGCCGGGCGTCTTGTCGGTGATGCCTTCGCCGATCACGATGGAGCAGGCCGAGCCGGGCGGTGTCAACTGGACGAACCGCAGGCTGTCATGGACTCTGTGGTCGTGGTCGGCGTTGAAGCCCACCTTCACGTAGAACGCCTTGGCCCGGTCGACGTCGGTCACCGGAACGGGAATGAGTTCGATCTTCCAGTCCATCGTCCCACCATACGTCGGTACGACATTGCGCGAAGCGTGTGCGGCGGCCGGGCCAGGCGGACGCTGCCCGTTGGCCGTTCGCGCGCGATTACGCCAAGAACGACGCGCTGGCGGCGGATCTGTCACTCCTCCTGGCGGTGGTCGATGAAGGCCAGTATGTCGGGGATGTCGGGGCGGTAACCGGCGGTCGTGTCGACGTGCAGGGCTGGTACGGGGAGGGCGACCGGGACGAAAGCCCCCGTCGGGTTGCCCGCGTCGGCCTGGGCTTGCAGCAGGTGGTGATCGTCGTGTGCCGCCCGGCGCGCCTCCTGCTCGATCCGGCGGGCCATCCTGGCGCGGGCGACGGCGGGGTCGAGGACGCAGTGCACGATCCGGATCGCGGCGAGATCGGCAAGGGGCTCGAGTCCGGGCCGCCAGAGCTTGTCCTGGAAGGCCGCTTCCGCGACGACGGTCACGCCCGCGGTGACCAGGAGGGTGAGCATGTCGAAGAAGGTCGTCAGGGTCCGCCGGCTCAGCGCGTCACCGGGGTGTGGCGCGTAGCCGGGGGTGGCATGGGCCATGCCTTCCTTGATCTCGTCGCGGCAGACGGCCGGGCAGCCGAGTGCGCGGGCGATCCCGTGGGCGAGCGTGGTCTTGCCGCAACCGGGAGGGCCGCTGACAACGACGAGCGTGGGTGAGGTCACGGCGGCGGTCGCCGCGTCGGGTTGAGGTCTCATCGCCACCAATGATGGGGCACGGGTGCCCAGCGGAGATCATCCACCAGGATCGGCGTTGAAGACCGGGTGGAAGCTCTCCGGTGGGGCGAGGTAGCTGGGCGGCAGGCCACCGGTGTCGATCACGATCTGGTCCACCGCGACGGCCGCGTCCACCATCCAGAGCCGGAGCAGGTGGTCCCCTGGCTGGTCGACGGTGAGGATGGCGCCCAGCTTCTCGACACCCTCCACCACGTTGCGGGACCAGGCCGCGCCGCTCGCGGCCGCCTGCCCGGTCAGGATGGTGGCGGCGCCGGCGTCCAGCCCGATGGCGACCCGCCGGGCGCCGCGCTCGTCCAGCGAGGGCAGCCGGAACACGGTGGCCGGGAAGCTGCCCGCGCCGGTGAACCGGACGCGGTACTGCAACTCCGGGGCCTGGTCCCCGACGTCGCCGCTCACCGGGGCCGCGTTGAACGGGGTGGTGATGACGGCGGCACCGGACCGGCCGAGCCCGCGGATCGCCTGCCACTGCGCGCCACCGCGGCGCACCTGCGCGTCGAAGTGTTCCGCCTCGATCGACACGTACCCGTGCGCCTCGATGAACCCGGTCGCGGCCCGGCGCGCCCGCTCGCCGTCGTTGGCGACATCGAGGGGGACGGTGATGGTCTGGCCGGCGGCGGTGATGCTGACCTGCGGTGCGCTGGCACCGCGCGGCGCCTTCGCCCAGTCGATGCCGACCCACACCCGGACCTGGTCCGAAGTGGTGCCCGACGTCGCGCTGACGCGCACCCAGGGGTGGCTCGTGGCGACGCTCCAGGACAGCGCGGCGAAGCCGGTGGTGAAGATGTCGACGAACCGCCGGCCCCGCGTGTAGGAGGAGAACGACAGGGGCCGGGCCACCCCCGTCTCGTTGCCCTCCGCCGCCACGCCGAGCCCGGCAACGTCCGTCGCGGTCAGCCTGGTCACGGCCGGCACCCTTGGCGCTTTCGGGATGACATGGGGGTACGGGTTGACGATGCCGTTCCACTTCCCGCCGGCGACACCGGTGTTGTACCGGCGGGTCAGCGCGTCCTCGTCGGCCTGGGCCTGCACGGCCAGGTCCGCGTACCGGTTGACGCCGGCGCCGCGCCCCTGCTTGACGGCCAGCGCGTTGCGGTCGGCCCAGTAGAACTTCAGGTTCATCAGGTACGCACCGGTGAGCGGGTACCGCAGCAGCTCGAAGAGGGCGTCCTGGTATGCCGCCGGCAGCCGCCGCGCCACCGCGTCGGCCCGCCCGATCAGGTCCCGGTACGCGGCCAGCCTGGCGTCCGCCTCGTCGCCGTGGTGGATGAGCGAGAAGACGCCGCTCTGGATGAACTCGGGCCGGCGGGACGCGGCGAGCTGGTAGTACTTCCCGCGGATGTCGGCGATCTCCCGTGCGTGGGCCCGGCCGAACTGGCGACCGGCCCACTCCGCCAGGGACCGCTGGACGTCCCCGGCGCCCCACCGGTCGATGTCCCAGCCGAGCGCCATCGCGAAGGACAGCCCCACCTCCTGCGACTTCAGGTCGCCGACGTTGATGATCCAGGTGTGCCGGACCTGGTGGTCGTAGGCTCGGCGCAGTTCCTGCCACACCTTCGCCAGCGACGTGGTGTCCAGCCACAGGTAGCTCTTCGGCGCGCCCCAGTAGGAGATGTGGTAGTACAGGCCGTTGCCGCCGGAGCGCTGCTGCTCGGCCGCGTCGGGCAGCTGGCGTACCTGCCCGTGGTTGTCGTCCGGCCAGATCAGCGTCACGTCGTCGGGTACCTGGACGCCGTGGTTGTAGAGATCCAGCACCTCCTTGTACGGGATGAAGATCTGCGGTATTTCGCTGACCGCCGGGTTGACCTCCGCCGCGAGGATCCGGCGCTGCTCGGCGAGGATGTTGTTCATCACCACGACCTTCTCGGCCGTCGTCCTGGCGCCGGCGGTGACCAGGGCCGAGTCGTGGATGCCCCGCATGCCGATGGTCCAGACGTTCTCGTAGCGCGCGTTGGCGCGCGCCCTGGCCCGCCAGTAGTCGGCGAGGGTCTGCGGGTTGACCGTGTAGTCGTACACCGGCAGGCTGCCGTCCGCGTTGGGGTGTGCCTGTGTCCACGGCTCCCACTCGTGCACGTTGTTGCGCAGCAACGCCTCGGGATGGCTGGAACCGACCACGATGCCGTACTCGTCGGCCAGCCGCGCGTCGTCGGCGTACTGGTTGAAGTAGTCGGACTCCGGGTGCATGGCCGGCCAGAGGAAGTTGGCCTTGAGCCGCAACAGCAGCTCGAACACGTGCCGGTAGGTCACCGGGCCGATGTTCTTGTCGGTCTCCTGGGTCAGGTGCGACCACACCGAGAGGTTCTCCTCGTCGTTGAGGAAGATGCCCCGGTACCGGATGGCAGGCTCCCGCCGCTTGACGGTACCGGCGTCCAGCACGACGGTGTCGCGGTGCGCCACCGGGACGTCCGCCCACCAGTACCAGGGGGACACGCCGATCCGTTCGGACAGGTCGTAGACGCCGTAGACGGTGCCGCGCCGGTCACTGCCGGCGATCACCAGGGCACGCTCCACGCCGGGCAGGGCAGCCGCCACGATCTGGGTCACCGAGGCCTCCCACCGACCGGTGACCTCCGACGTGTCCAGGCGCCCGGCCGAGATCAGCGAGTCGATGACCGGGCTGCGGCCGATGGTGCCGACCAGTACCGCGAACCGGGACAGCCCCGCGGTGCCGCTGCTCACGGTGGGCCGCACGCCGCTGACCCGCTCGATGTCCGCCTGCAGGTCACCGACCACCCGGATCACCGCCACGTCGTCGGCCGGGTCGACGAACAGGTCCGCGGCGGTGCCGCCGGCGACCAGCGGGAGGCCCTCTGACCGGGCGGCCGGCCCGGTGGCGGGTCCGGCCACGGCCGGCGGGATCAGCGGCACCGCGCCCACGGCGGCCATGCCGCGCAGAAGACACCTGCGGGTGTACCCGTCCATCGGGCCAGTATATCGACACACAACTATGGAAGGGAGGCGGTCGCCGCGGGCGAAATCAAATCGCGCACGGCGGGCACCGCGGGCGCCGGCACGATTCGGCTTCGCGCGGTGCCGGCCGCCGGTGATGCCCGGCGTTCAGACCCGGAACCGCTGGTACAGCAGCGGGTGGTCGGTCCACCTCATCGCCTCGTACCGGCCCTGCAGCCACTGGATGTCGCGGGTGAAGAAGACGTGCTGCAGCGCGCCGTCGCTGCGGCGGTCGTAGGTCGGCAACGTGCAGCCCTGCACGTCGTGCGGCGTGCCGGGCTGCGATGTCAGGTTGAAGTCGCCGGCGACGATGACCTCCGGCATGACCCACGGGGACGCCAGGATGGACATCAGCTCGTGGCACTGCCGGACGGCCACGTCGTTGTCGATGGACAGGTGGGTCGTGCAACCGGTGAGCCGACCGGTGATGACCGTGGTGCACGTCCACGCCCGCATCTCGTCGCTCGGGTCCTGGCTGTCGTACCAGCCGCCGTGCACCTCGCGACCGTTGAAGTGGTGCAGCACGGCGACGCCGTACAACTCGCCGTTGACGCAGCGGTACCCGTCGTTGGTGTACCGGTTGCGGGCCGGGAAGAAGTCGACCGCGACGTTGTCGCTGCCGTACAGGTCGGCCATCGCCTTGGCCAGCGGGCCCCACCCGCCCCGGACGTACACGTCGCTGCGGCAGACCTCCTGGAGCGTGACGAGGTCCGGGGGATAGCGGCGGATCTTCGCGACGGCCTCGTCCACCGCCTTGCCGAACGAGTAGCACGAGAGTGCCATGCCGCTGTTGCAGAGGTTCATCTGCAACAAGACAAAGGTCGTCGTGATCGTCTTGCCGACCGGCGGCACCGGCCTCGCGCGGGCCGGCACCGCGTGGATGGACGTGGTCAGCACCACCGCCGAGGCGGCGAGGGCGGCCGCCGCGATGACCGCGCGGAACCCGCCGCGTACCCGCCCCGAGCCGCCGCGCCGCCAGGGATCGGTACCTGTGTGTGGCAACCTCCACCCCCGGGTGGACGACACCTTGTCGCCTGAGGGTACGACGGCGCGGTCGACGAGACGTTGCCCCGGCATGAACCGTAAGAGGTTGTCCAGCGACGCCGGCGCGGTACCCCGCGAGGTGTTCGGCCTGGTGGTCTGGTCGGCCGGCGCGCCGGTCAGGTCCAGGTGGACCGGTCCGGCAGGAGGTCCAGGCGCTGGTAGACCGCGACCGAGTCGGCGCCCAGGAGGTCGCGGGTCTGCTGTCCCACGACGCTGACCCCGACCTTGAGCCCGTTGACGTTCCACAGCTGCAGTTGGTCCTGGTACCCGTCGCCGGCCTGTCGCTGGAGGTCCCGCCGTGCGGGGTGGCCGTCGATGGTGGTGGTCGGTCCCATCGTGGGGTCGTTGAGGACCGAGCGCAGCGAGTCGTTCATGGCTTGGACGTCGATGATCAGGCAGGGGTACGGGGCGTTGGAGTCCAGCGGCCGGCGGGTGTGCCCGTAGGTGAGGGTGAACGCCCACTGGTCGGGCGGTCCAGGGTCGTGGCCGTCGACGGCCTGCAGCCGCAGGTCCCCGGGCAGCGCGGGCGCGCGTACCGGCAGCCGTACCCGCAGCGCGGGTCCGAACCGGGTCGCGGTGGCCACCCGCAGCGCGGTGGCGAGGTTGTCCTGCCCGGCCTGCCCGCTGGACTCCAGCACGGCCCAGCTGTCGTCGGCGTACTGCCACCGCAGCCGGATGTCGGCGGAGGTGCGGCCGGACTCCAGCCCGATCCACTCGGTGGGCCTGCCGGCGACGCGGTCCGCACCGGTGCCCTGGCGCCACCCGGTACCGGATTGGTCCCCGGAGTCGGGCGCCGGCGCTGTGCCCGGTCGGTATGCGGTCACCTGGACCAGGAGGTTCTGGTCTACCTGGGCCGCGGGGTCCGGCCCGGCGGTGATCGACTCGCGGTCCACGTCCAGCGCGTACGCCCATGCCCGGTAGCCGGCGGGCAGCCAGGGCAGGGCGAGGTGCCGTTCCGGCCGCAGGCCCGGGCCACCGGCCGCGGTATCCGATGCCGGATGCCCCGCACGATGGGTGACCCGGTTGGCGAGCCACGGTGTCCCGGCCCCCGCCGCGGCCACCGCCGCGCTCAGGCCGACCAGCAGCCGCCGGCGGCTCACGCCGCGCATCTCTCGACCGGTCATCTGTCCTCCGGATGTCGCCATCCCCCATGTACGGATGATCCGTTGGCGCAGCTGTGCCTCCCCACTACAACCTGTAGTATGCGCCGCCCGGCGCGCACCGGCAACGTGCGCGCACCGGCTCCTCTCAGCCGGACCACAGGTAGGAGAGTGAACCGTTGCGCGGTCCGGACCCGATGATGGTGGTGTGAGCGTCCTTCCTGAGCAGTCGCCGAGCGACGCGGAGTTGCTGGCCGCGGCCGCGTCCGGCGACCGGGCCGGGTTCGAGGCGCTCTACCGGCGGTACGCGCCGTGGCTGGCCACCCGGCTGCGCTACCGGTGCCCGGATGCCGCGCTGGTCGACGACGTGGTGCAGGAGACGTTTCTCGCCGTGTGGCGGGGTTCCGCCCGGTACCGGGAGCAGCCGCACGGTGACGTGGCCGGCTGGTTGTGGCGGATCGGGTTCCGGCGCCTGGTTGACGCGATGCGCGGCCAGGGTGCCCGGGACAGGCTCCTGCGGCTGCTGACCCGCCGGCGCTGGCGCGACGAGTCCTCGGCCGAGGAGGAACTGCTGCTGCGGGTGGAGCACGGCGATCTCGCCGGGGCGCTGGCCCGGCTGTCGCCCGAGTTGCGGGCGGTGCTGCAGGCCACGGTCCTCGACGGGCTGAGCACCCGGGAGGCCGCGGCGCTGCTGGGCGTACCGGTCGGGACCGTCAAGACCCGGGCCATGCGGGCCCGCCGGCGGTTGCGGGAGGAGCTGGCATGACATCGGGGGAGGCGGCGATGAGCGCCAGCGGTTGGCACGTGCCAGACGACGACCTGCGGACCTACGCCGACGGCGCGGCACAGGCGCCGTGGCTGTGGTCCACCGAGGCCCACCTGGCGGCCTGCCCGCACTGCCGGGCCCGGTTGGCCGGCCGGGTCGATCCCGCGACGGTCGCGGCCGGCTGGGCCCGCCTGGACGCACGGCTGGACGCGCCGGGACGCGGTCCGGTCGAGGCGGTTCTGGTCCGGCTGGGCCTGCCGGCACACACCGCGCGGCTGCTGGTCTGCACGCCGGGCCTGCGCAGGTCGTGGCTGACCGCGGTGGTTCTCACCCTGGCGGTCGCCGCGGCGGCCGCGCACGCCGTCCAGTCGACGAGGGTACCGATCCTCCTGCTGGCGATCGCCCCGCTGCTGCCGCTGGTCGGTGTGGCGATCTCGTTCGGTCCGCAGGTGGATCCCGCCTATGAGCTGGCCGTGGTCGCCCCCCTGCACACCTTCCGGCTGTTGCTGCTGCGCTGCGCGGCCGTGCTGTCGACCACCACCCTGCTCACCGCCGTGGCGAGCCTGGCGCTGCCGGAGTACGGCCTGGTCGCGCTGGGCTGGCTCGCGCCGTCACTGGTGCTGACCCTGCTGAGCCTGGCGTTGACCCCGCGCTTCGGACCCGTGACCGCCGCGCTGCTGGTCGCCCTCGGCTGGGGTGTGCTGCTGGCGGCCACGGTCCGGTCCGGCACCGGCGAGTCGGTGCTGTTCACCCCCGCGGGCCAGGGCGCACTCGCCGCCGCCGCCGTCCTGGCGGCGACGGCCGTCTGGAAGGTCCGGCCCAGCTTCGACACCGGCCGCCACCTGAGCCGCGCTGCCGGCTCCGCCAAGAGGAGGATGCTGTGACCGTCCCGGCCACGCCACCCGCCGCCGCCACGCCACCCGCCGCCGCTGCGCCGCCCGCCGCCGTGCCACCCGGCACCGTCACGGTGCAGGCCACGGGCCTGTCGCTGCGGTACGGGCGCACGACCGCGCTGGACGCGGTGTCGTTCGTCCTGCGCGACGGCGTCACCGGGCTGCTCGGCCCGAACGGGGCCGGCAAGACCACGCTGCTGCGCATCCTGGCCACGGCGATCTCCGCCGACGCCGGGCAGGTGCGCATGCTGGGATTCGATCCGCGTACCACCGCCGGCCGGCTGGCGATCCGCCGGCGCCTCGGGTACCTGCCGCAGAGCCCCGGATTCCACCCGAACTTCACCGCGTTCGAGTTCGTGGACTACATCGCCATCCTCAAGGAGATCGTGCACCGCCGGCACGAAGAGGTACGCCGGGTGCTGCACGCGGTCGGGCTGGACGACCAGCGGGGCACGAAGGTGAAGGCGCTCTCCGGCGGGATGCGCCAGCGGGTCGGGCTGG
>JBBWZQ010000280.1:0-25024 GCA_039649115.1 Micromonosporaceae bacterium
TTCGGGCCAAGGTCCGCGCCGCACCCTGCCGCGCGGACCAGGATGTCGGGGGTTTATATCGATTCATTTGCAAGCCTTGACGTGTACCGGGGCGGGTGCTCGAATGGCTGGGAATGCGCTTTCCGCAGGCTCACCTCGGACCCCCGCGCGTCCCGGCGGGTGAGAGGACGTCGTGCCATGCCCACCCTGAGTAGACGCAACCTCCTGAAAGGCGCGGCGGCGGCGGGAGCCGCGGGCCAACTGCCGGCGGCGGGCACGCCGGCCGTCGCACCCGGCGCGGATCCCGCGCAGGCTCCGGGCGCGCCGGCCGCCGGGCAGGGCGTGGAGGTGCACTGGCTGGACGGCACGCCCGCGGTGCACACCGGTGTCACCTGGGGCATGCCGTGGCCGAAGGGCACGGTCGCGGCCGGGCAGCCGTTCGCGGTGCGGACGCCGGACGGGCAGCCGGTGCCGGTACAGACGTGGAGCACCGGCTACTGGGGCGACGGCTCGGTGAAGTGGACGGCGCACGCACTCGGCGCCGCCCCGGCGGCCCAGCCCCGCTACCTGGTGAGCCCGGGAGTCGCGGCGGCCCCGGCGGTCCCGTTGACCGTACGCACCGGACGCGACGTCATCGAGGTGGACACCGGCGCCATCCAGGTGCAGGTGGCGCGGCGGGGCACCACGCTGGTGCGCACGGTGCGCCGGGACGGCCGCGAGACGGCCCGCTCGGGCCAGCTGGTCTGCCTGCGGGTGGACGGCGCGGACGACAGCGCGGCGCGGGTGGTGCGCCAGGAGTCGTTCACCGGCGCCATCGACGCGGTACGGGTCGAGCAGTCCGGCCCGGTGCGCGCGGTGGTCCGGGTGGACGGCCGGCACCGGGCCGACCGCGGGCGGCGGCGCTGGCTGCCGTTCACCGTCCGGCTGTACTTCTACGCGGGCGGCGAGGCGTTCCGCATGGTGCACACGTTCGTCTTCGACGGTGACCACAACGCCGACTTCATCCAGGGGCTGGGCATCCGCTTCGAGGTACCGCTGAGCGACGAGCCGCACAACCGGCACGTACGGCTGGCCGGTGCCGGCGACGGCGTGCTGGCCGAGGCGGTGCGGGGCATCACCGGGCTGCGCCGCGACCCGGGTGCCGCGGTGCGGGCCGCCCAGGTGGCCGGCCAGGCCACGCCCGCGGTGTCCACCTGGGACACCCGGGTCAGCACCCGGCTGCAGTACATCCCGACGTGGAGCGACTACACCCTGCGCCAGCTCACCGCCGACGGCTTCCAGGTCCGCAAGCGCACCGGCGCCGGCCGTGGCTGGATCTCGGTGGACTCCGGCGGGCGGGCCCCGGGGCTCGGCTACGTCGGCGGCGTCAGCGGCGGGTTCGCCTTCGGCATGCGGGACTTCTGGCAACTGCACCCGACCCAGCTCGACATCCGGGGTGCGGCCGGGGACGCGGCGACCGTGACGATCTGGCTCTGGTCACCCGACGCCACCCCGATGGACCTGCGCTTCTACCACGACGGAATGGGGCAGGACAGCTACCCGAAGCAGCTGGAAGGGCTGGAGATCACGTACGAGGACTTCGAGCCCGGCTTCGGCTCCCCGTACGGGATCGCGCGCACCACCGAGCTGATGTTCTGGGCGCTGCCGGCGACGCCGGGCGCCGAACGGTTCGCCGCGCTCGCCGGCGTGCTGCGCACCCCGCCGCTGCTCCAGGCGCCACCGGCCCACCTGCACGCGGCCGGAGTCTTCGGCGACTGGAGCCCGGTGGACCGCTCCACCCCGGCCAGGGCGGCGATCGAGGACCACCTCGACTTCCTCTTCGACTTCCACCGGGGCCAGGTCGAGCAGCGCAGCTGGTACGGCTTCTGGGACTACGGCGACATCATGCACACGTACGACAACGACCGGCACGTGTGGCGGTACGACGTCGGCGGGTACGCGTGGGACAACTCCGAGCTGTCGCCCGACCTGTGGCTGTGGTACCAGTACCTGCGCACCGGCCGCGCCGAGGTGTTCCGCTTCGCCGAGGCGATGACCCGGCACACCGGCGAGGTGGACGTGTACCACCTCGGCAAGTACGCCGACCTCGGTACCCGGCACGGCGTGCTGCACTGGGCGGACAGCGCGAAGCAGTTGCGCATCAGCACGGCGGCGTACCGCCGCTTCCGCTACTTCCTGACCGCGGACGAGCGGGTCGGTGACCTCATGCACGCGCTCGTCGACGCGGACCGCACGTTCCTCGTGCTCGACCCGATCCGGAAGATCCGCACCGGGCCGTACACGCCCGACCCGCACGCGCTGGACATCGGCTTCGGTACGGACTGGGGTGCGCTGGCCGCCGCGTGGCTGACCGAGTGGGAGCGCGGCGGCGACCCGGTGGCCAGGCGCAAGGTGCTGGCCGGGATGCAGAGCATCGGCGCGCAGGCCAACGGGTTCGTGCAGGGCAGCGCGCTGTACGACCTGGACACCGGCCGGTACGCGGTGGCCGACCCGCCCGCCGTCAACGTCTCCCACCTGTCCGCCGTGTTCGGGCTCGTCGAGATGTGCAGCGAGCTCATCGCGATGGTGGACGTGCCGGAGTTCACCGCGCAGTGGCTGCGGTACTGCCGGTTCTTCAACGCGACCGCGGCCGAGCAGATCGCCGAGTTCGGGGTCTCCTTCGGCGCGCTGAACCTGCACCAGGCGCACGCGCGGCTGACCGCGTACGCCGCGGCGAAGACGGGTGACCACGCGCTGGCCGCCCGCGCGTGGAGCGAGTTCTTCGCCGGCCGCGAGGGGTACGGGCCGTCCGTGTCGTGGCGGGCGTCGCGTGTGGACGGTCCCAAGGTGCTGCGACCGGTCGACGAGACCGACTTCGTGTCCACGAACGCCAGCGCCCAGTACGCGCTCGCCGCGATCCAGTGCCTGGCGCTGGTGGGCGACCAGATGCCGGCACAGTAGGAGGACAAGCATGCGCGTCCGTATCATCGCACTCCTCGTGAGCGTGCTCGCCGCGGGCGCCGGGTGCGGCTCGGGTGGCGGTGGCACCGGTGCCGCCGCGGGCCCGGTCACGATCCGGTTCACCTGGTGGGGCAACGCGGACCGGGCGGCCGTCACCGAGCAGGCGGTCAAGCTGTTCGAGCAGAAGAACACCGGCATCAAGGTGGAGACGTCCTTCGCCGAGTTCAACGCGTACTTCCAGAAGCTGGCCACCCAGATCGCCGGCGGCGCGGCGCCGGACGTGCTGCAGATGGACTACCGCTACGTGCGCGAGTACGGCGACCGCGGCGTGCTCGCCGACCTCGGCTCGGGACAGTCCAAGGTGGACACGTCGGGGGTGACGCCGCAACTGCTGTCCGGCGGCACCGTGGACGGCAAGCTGCTGGGCATCCCGCCGACCCAGAACACCCAGGAGTTCACCTACGATCCGGCGGCCTGGCAGCAGGCCGGCGCCGCCGCGCCGCGGGACGGCTGGACCTGGAGCGACCTGAAGACGGCCGCGGGCAAGGTGAGCAAGCAGTCCGGCGGGAAGGTGCGCGGTGTGGTGGACTTCGGGCCCATCGAGGACTGGTACGAGGTGTGGCTGCGCCAGCAGGGCAAGAGCCTCTACACCGCGGACGGCAAGCTCGGCTACACCGCCGGGGACGTGGCGGCGTGGTGGCAACTGGCCAGTGACTTGCGGACCAGCGGCGCGAGCACGCCGCCGGAGGTGACCGCGAAGCTGGACGGGTCGCAGGCCAACGATCCGGTGGCGAAGAAGACCGCGTCGGCCGGGTTCGGGTACGACAGCGGCTTCACGCCGAAGACCTGGGAGATCTACGGGCGCACGCTCAAGCTGGCGCCGTTCCCCAGCGACAGCGGCAAGCTCGGGCAGTACGCCAAGCCGGCGATGATGTTCAGCGTGGCCCAGCACTCGGCACACAAGGACGCCGCGGCCAAGCTCATCAACTTCCTCGTCAACGACGCCCAGGCGGGTACCGTCCTCGGCATGTCCCGCGGCCTGCCGGCCAACCAGCAGGTGCGCCGGTCCGTCGGCGCCGCGCTGACCGGCCCGCCCCAGGTGTCCTACGCGTTCGAGCAGCAGGTCGGTCCGAAGCTGGACCAGGCGCCGCCGCCACCGCCCAAGGGCGCCGGCACGGTCAAGGCGGCCTTCCAGCGCATCTACGACGAGGTGATGTTCGGCCGGTCCTCGCCGCAGCAGGCCGCCGAGCGGTTCATGACGGAGGCGCGGCAGGCGCTGTCGGCCTGATGCGCAAGCGCAGATACGGCGAGCGCCCGGGCATCGCCTACCTGTTCCTGTCACCCTGGGCGGCCGGCGCGCTGCTGCTGACCGTGGGCCCCATGCTCGCCTCGCTGTACCTGTCGTTCACCGACTACGACCTGTTCACCACGCCCCGGTGGATCGGTCTGGACAACTACCGCAGGCTGTTCGCCGACGATCCCCGGTTCCTCGCCGCGATCTGGGTGACCGTCCGGTACGTGGTGCTGTCCACCCCGTTGAAGCTGGCCGCCGCGCTCGCCGTGGCGCTGCTGCTCGACCGGGCCAGCCGGGCGCAGGGCCTGTACCGGTCCGCGTTCTACGCGCCGTCGCTGCTCGGTGCGAGCGTCGCGGTCGCGCTCGTCTGGCGGGTCATCTTCGACAGCGGCGGCGTGGTGGACCAGAGCCTGTCCACGGTCGGCGTACACACCGGCGGCTGGGTCTCCTCGCCGCGGTACGCGCTGCTGGTGATCGTGGCACTGGCGGTGTGGCAGTTCGGCGCGCCGATGGTCATCTTCATGGCCGGCCTCAAGCAGATCCCCCGGGAGCTGTACGACGCGTCCAGCGTGGACGGAGCCGGCTGGTGGCGCACCTTCCGGTCGGTCACGCTGCCGATGCTGTCCCCGGTCGTCTTCTTCAACCTGGTGCTGGAGACGATCCACGCGTTCCAGGCGTTCACCGGCGCCTTCGTGGTCAGCAGCGGGCGGGGTGGGCCGGGGGACGCCACCCTGTTCTACACCCTGTACCTGTACCAGAAGGGCTTCACCGAGTTCCGCATGGGCTACGCCTCGGCGATGGCGTGGCTGCTGCTGCTGGCCATCGCGCTGATCACCGGGCTGCTGTTCCGCAGCGCCCGCGCCTGGGTCTTCTACTCCGGAGGCGACGCGCGGTGAGCAGACGCATCCGCCGCGTGCTCTGGCATGCCGCGTGCCTCGCGCTGCTCGCCGTCCTCCTGTACCCGGTCGCCTGGCTGGTGTCCGCGTCCTTCAAGCCGGCCGGTGAGATCGTGTCGAGCCTGCGGCTGCTGCCCGGGCGGGTGGTGTTCGGCAACTACGCGGACGTGTTCCGCGGCGTGGGCGGGATCAGCGTGTGGCGGTTCCTCACCAACTCGCTGATCGTGTCCGCCGGCGCGGTGCTGGGCAACGTGGTGTCCTGCTCGCTGGCCGCGTACGCGTTCGCGTGGCTGCGCTTCCGGCTGCGCCGGCCGCTGTTCGCGTTCCTGCTCGCGACCATCATGCTGCCCGTGCACGTGCTGCTGATCCCGCAGTACACCATCTTCCAGCGGCTGCACATGGTGGACACGTTCTGGCCGCTGATCCTGCCCAAGGTGCTGGGTACCGACGCCTTCTTCGTCTTCCTCATCGTGCAGTTCATGCGCGCCCTGCCCAGCGAGCTGGGTGACGCGGCACGCATCGACGGGTGCGGGCCGGTGCGCGCCTTCGCCTACGTGGTGCTGCCGCTGACCAGGCCGGCCCTCGTCACCACGGCGATCTTCACGTTCATCTGGTCCTGGAACGACTTCCTCAGTCAACTCATCTACCTGAACAGCCCGGACAAGTACACGTTGCCGCTGGGGCTGCGGCTGTTCATGGACGAGACGAGCCAGGCCGCGTACGGGTCGATGATGGCGATGTCGGTACTCACGCTGATCCCGATCGCGCTGTTCTTCTTCGCCTTCCAGCGCCTGCTCGTGGAGGGCGTCACGACAACCGGGATGAACGGGTGATCACCGGGTAGTCTGACGGCATGACGACAGGCACCGTGCCCGGCGAGGTCCGGGAGGGGCACTACGGCGCCAAGGTGACCGCCGTGGAGCCGGGGGGCGCGGAGTTCATCCCGCTCGACGAGCGGCACGGGCGGCCGCTGGATCTGTTCTGGACGTGGATGTCGCCCAACCTCGAATTCGCGACCGTGTTCGTGGGCGTCATCTCGGTCCTGTACTTCCAGCAGACGCTGTGGCAGGCCGTGCTGGGGATCGTGGTGGGCACGGCACTCGGGTCGGCGACCCAGGGCCTGCTGTCCGTACGCGGGCCGGTCTACGGCGTGCCGCAGATGGTGCTGTCCCGGATCGGCTTCGGCTTCCTCGGCAACATCCTGCCGGCGGGCATCAACTCGGTCGTCGCCGGCATCGGGTGGTTCGCGGTCAACAGCGTCAGCGGGGCCTTCGCGCTGACCACCCTGCTGCACCTGCCCAAGCTGCTGAGCCTGGTCATCGTGGTGGCCGCGCAGGTGGTCGTCGCGTTCTTCGGGCACAACCTGGTGCACGTCTTCGAGCGGTACGCCTTCCCCGTGCTCGCCGTCTGCTTCCTGCTGGCGACGGTGTACAGCCTCGCCAAGGCCGATCCGGCCGCGGCCAAGGGCGGCGGCGGCATCGGCGGCTTCCTGCTCACCGTCGGTGCCGCCTTCGGTTACGCGGCCGGCTGGAACCCGTACGCCGCCGACTACACGCGGTACCTGCGTCCCGACAGCGACCGGCGGGCGGTGGCCCTGTGGCCGGCGCTCGGCATCTTCATCTCCTGCGTCGTCCTCGAGGTCGCCGGTGCCGCCTCGGCCACCATCGCGGGCGGTGCGAGTGACAACCCGACCGCGGCGTTCACCGGGCACCTGCCCACCGTCGTCGCCGACCTGACCCTGCTCGCCATCGCGGTCGGCGCCGTCTCCGCCAACGTGCTGAACATCTACTCCGGCGCCATGTCCTTCCTCGCCCTGGGCATCCGGCTGCCGCTGCGCCTGCGCCGGGCGATCGTGGCCATCACCTTCGGCGTCATCGGGTTCTTCCTGGCCTGGTCCGGCCTGTCCGACGCGGGCGTGAAGTACGAGAACTTCCTGCTGGTCATCTCGTACTGGATCGCGCCCTGGCTCGGCGTCTACCTGACCGACTGGTACCTGCGCCGGCACCACCGGGTGGAGGGGCTCCTGTTCGACCGGCGGCACAGCCCGTGGGCCGGCGCGGCCGCCATGGCGCTGGGCATGGGCCTGTCCATCTGGCTGTTCTCCAACCAGACCGAGTACCACGGCCTCGTCGTCCGGTCGCACCCCGGGCTGGGCGACATCACGTTCGAGGTCGGCTTCGCGGTGGCGGCCCTGGCCTACGCGCTGTTCTTCAGGCTCCAGCGTTCCGGAGAAAGGTGACCTCCTCCTCGGCGCCGTGCCAGAACACCGAGGTCTGTGCCGGCCGGGTGCGCGCCACCACCCGGCCGCCGCGCAGCACCAGATAACGCGGCGCGACCAGCCGCAGGGCGTCCACATCGGACGGTGCGTCGAACACGACGAGATCGGCCGGCCCACCGGTGCGCAGCCCGTAGTCGGACAGGCCCAGCGCGGCGGCCGGGTTGACGGTGATCATGTCGAGCAACCGGCGCAGTTCCGCGTCGCCGCTCATGTGACCCAGGTGTGCCAGCACGAAGGCGGCCTGCACCGGATCACCGTAGCCCAGCGGGTACCACGGGTCCATGATGGAGTCGTGGCCGATGCACACGTTGACCCCGGCCTCCTGCAACTGCTTGATCCGGGTGTGCCCGCGGCGCACCGGCCCGCTGTCGAAGCGGCCCTGCAGCACGGCGTTGTCCAGCGGGTTGGTGACCATGTGCAGCCCGGCGCGGGCGATGTTGGCGACCAGCCGGTGCGCGTACGCCGCGTTGTACGAGTGCATCGCCGTGGTGTGGCTCGCGGTCACCCGCCCGCCCATCCCGCGCCGGATGGTCTGCTCGACCATCACCTCCACGAACCGGGAGTGGTCGTCGTCGGTCTCGTCGCAGTGGATGTCCACGCGCAGTCCGTGCTCCTCCGCGAGGGCGAAGGCGAAGCGCACCGACTGCACACCGTCCTCGCGGGTCAGCTCGTAGTGCGGGATGCCGCCCACCACGTCGGCGCCCAGCTCCACCGCGCGGCGCATCAGCTCCCGGCCGCCGTCGAAGGCCAGGATGCCCTGCTGCGGGAACGCGACCAGTTGCAGGTCCACCAGGCCCCGCGCCTCCTCGCGCAGCTCCACGAGGGCGCGCAGGGCGACCAGGTCGGGATCGCAGACGTCGACGTGGCTGCGCACGTGCTGGACGCCGTTGGCGAGCTGCCAGCGCAGCGCCAGCCCGGCCCGCGCCGTGACGTCCACGATGGACAGATCCCGCACCCGCTGTGACCAGATGGCGATGCCCTCGAAGAGCGAGCCGGAGACGTTGGCCCGCGGCTGCCCCACGGTGAGCGCGGCGTCGAGGTGGATGTGCGGCTCGACGAGTGGCGGGGTGACCAGCCGCCCGCCCAGGTCGATCACCTCCCGGGCATCGCCGGTCGCCGGCACCAGGCGGCCCTCGTGCACCCCGAATTCGGTCGGGCCGGCCGTGGTCCGCCCGCCGCGCAGCAGCAGGTCGATCATGAGGTCCGCGCCACGAACCGGCGCAGTTCCGTGCGCAGTGCGACGCCCAGCCGGTCGGCGCGCACGTGCAACTCGTCGCGCGGCCGCAACGGCAGGCCGGTCAGCCGCATCTGCCGCTGCAGCGCCAGATCCTCGGCCAGCACCGCCTCCTCGAACGCCACCTCGCGCGCCACCACGTCCGGGCCCGGCCGCGGCACCCCGCCGATCCCGTACAGCAGCATCTTGGTGTAGATGCGGCTGCTGGTCAGGCTCTCCGGTTGGACGAAGAACAGGATCGTCTTGACCGCCCCGGCGTCCAGCTCCTCCAGCCGCAGCATCAGCTGGAACGGCGCCCGGTAGACGTACGTGGCGCGGCGCCGTTGCCGCACGGGCCGCAGGCCGGCGGCGACGCCGGGATCCGCCGGGTTGTCGAACCACTGTTCCTGTACGCTCCGGCAGCCGTCCGGTTCCGGCGTCACCTGATACTCGGGGACCACCCTCTCCTCGCCGGCGCCGAACGTGCCCGCGTGGACGAACGGGAAATGGGCCACGTCGAGGAAGTTGTCCGCGACCGCGCCGGCCGGTGCGGGAGTACGGACCGGAGGCAGCCAGGCGCCCACGTACGCCGCGTCCTCGTCGTCCGGGTCGTCGAACAGCTCGACGGCGGGCGGGCCGGGCGCGAGCCAGACCACTCCCCACCGCTCGCGCAGCCCGTGCGGGCCGGGCTCGGCGGCGAGGCTCCCGCGATCCGTGCGGCGCAGCGTCCACTCGCGACCGACCAGCAGCACGCGGCGCTCGGCGGTCACCTCGGTGGACAGCGCCACGGGATGCCAGGCGCGCGACAGCACATCGTCTACATTGGACAGCAGTGGCTCCGGGCCGGCGCCGGCCAGGCCGGAGCGGTCCAGCCAGACGGTACCGTCGGCCTCGCGCACCCGCGGCCCGGGTGCCAGGTGCGCGCGCGGCGGCAGCGGTGCACCCGGTGGCCGGGAGGGCAGGTCCACGCACCGGCCGTCCGCGGTGAACGCCCACCCGTGGTACGGGCAGCGCAGCGCGCCGCCCTCGACGGTGGCCGCCGACAGCGGCACCAGCCGGTGCGGGCACCGGTCGAGCCAGGCGACCGGTACCCCGTCGGCCGCGCGCAGCAGCACCAGCGGCACGCCGTCCACGGTGACCGGCAGCGGGCCGGCGCCGACCCGCCCGGCCGGCGCGACCGCCAGCCAGTCGCCGGTCCCCGCCACATCCGCCATCCGACCAGTCTAGGTCAGCTCTCGTGTGGTGCGGTCAGGCGCCGCACCGCCTCGACGAGCGCCCTGCGGTGCTGTCGCAGTCGCGCCGGCGACAGCGGGTGCCTGCCGCCGGCGGCCAGGAGAGCGGGTGGAGCGCTGAGCCAGCTTTCGGTCATCCGGAGCACCATGGCGAACATGTCCAGCGCCGGGATGCCGTCGTAGACCTTGCCTTCGCGCTGCGCTCTGGCGACGGCGTCCACCTTGGCGCGGTGTCCCCGCCGCTCCGCATCGGTCGGCTCGGCGCGCTCGAAGGCGCGCCAGGCGGCGAGCCGGGCCGCCTGCGGGTTCTTGGCCGGCCGGCTGCGCCGTTCTGCGCAGCAGGTGGCGCTGGCATGGCTGCTGCGGCGCTCGCCGACCATCCTGCTCATTCCCGGCACCTCGTCGGTCGGGCACCTGCGCGAGAACGTGGCCGCCGCCGATCTGGAACTGCCCGACGATGCCCTCACGGAGCTGGCCGCAGCCGGCAGGTGACGGTGTCTACCCCCGGTCCAGCGCGCGCAGCGTGGCGCTGGTGGCCGCGCCGTAGGCCAGGTGCGGCACCGCGTCACTCAACCAGGCGCTCGCCGGCCAGGTGCGCGGGTCGCTGACACCGAGGCCCGCCATGGCCCCGTCCGTCGCGGCCATGGCGGCGGCGCCGACCAGTACCGCCTCGGCGGCGGCGGGCAGGCGCAGGCCGCAGGCCCGCAGTGCGCCGAACACCGCGCCGATGCCGATGCCGGTGGCGATGCCGGACAGCGCGCCGAGCCCGGTCAGCCGGTTGCCCCGGGCGCCGTTCCCGCCCGGGACCGGGTGGCCGAGCCGGTTGGCGATCGTGTCCACCGTCCGCTCCGGCGTGCTGCTGGCCGGCCTGGCCCGCAGCGCCATGTCCACATAGGTCACCGCGTTGAGCACGGTGGTGCCGGCAGCACCGGCCGCCGCACCGCGCAGCATCTCCCGTACCATGCCCGGACGTTACCCGCGCCCGGGCATGGTAAACGGGGCCTACGGGTACAGCCAGCCGAGGGGGAACAGCGGGAAGCGCACCACCTGCGGCTCGTGGTCCGACGTCTGGTCGGCGAACTCGGAATTGATGTGCACCACGTCGTACTCGTACGGCGCGCGGGTCAGCGGTGCCGAGACGAGGATGTGGTCGAGGACCTGGGAGTTGCCCTCGAACACGTAGCTGTAACGCTCGCCGGGCGGCAGGGTGCGCGGCAGGTCGGTCAGGTAGCCGTCGCCGACCAGGATGTCCGCCGTCGGCGAGAACTCGAAGTCGTTGAGGTCCCCGAGCAGCACCACGGCGGCGTTGCGGTCGGCGGCCCGGATCTGGTCGACGAACCCCCGCACCGCCTGCGCCTGCTGGTGGCGCTGCGTCTCGCTGGCGCGTGCCGGCGGCTGGTACCGGCCCATCAGCGGCTGGTCGCCGCCCTTGGAGTTGAAGTGGTTGCCGATCACGATCACTTCCCGGCCCCAGAACCGGAACTCGGCGGCCAGCGGTCGCCGGGAGGTGGACCAGGCCGGGTTGGTGGGATCGATCAGCCCGGGCGAGAGGGTCAGCTCGGCCCGGCCGTGCAGCCGCCGCACGCCGACCGGAGTGGTCGCGTCCCCACCCGCACGGTCCACGAAGGACAGACCGCGGTCGGTACGGAAGAGGAACGCCACCCGGATGTTGCCGCCCGGCTGCCCGCCGGTCGTGTCGTTCACCGGGTCGATCTCGCGGTACCGGTACGCCGGGCCGCCGGCCGCGCTGACCGCGCTCACCAGCTTGTCCAGCGTCGCGTTCGCGGCCACCGTGCCGTCGTCCACCGCACCCGAGTTGTCCTGGATCTCCTCCAGCGACACGATGTCCGGCGCGGCCAGGTTGTGCACCAGGCCCGCGGCCAGCCGGTCGAACTTGGCCTGCGGGTCGGTCGGGGCCAGGTTCTGCACGTTGTACGTGGCGATCGCGAGCTCCAGCGGCCGCGCGTGCCGGGTGCTCTGCGCGGCCAGGCCGCCGGCGTGGACGGTCGGGGTGGCCAGCACGTCCAGCATCCAGTTGGCGAAGTTGTAGTCCAGCACGCCGGCGACCGGCCCGGGCAGCGTGTCGCCGACGTTCGCGGCCGGTACCGGGGCGAGCGTGTCCGCCAGGATGAGCCGGGCGGTGTTCGGGTTGGCGTACGAGTAGAGCACGCCGCCCCGGTTGGTACGGGGTGCCGCGGTGCCGCCCGGGATCACCGGCAGTTCGCCGAACTGGTTGGTCGGGCCCACCGCGACCGCGTCGTCGACCTCGACCAGCATGCCCTCCAGCGACTCGTAGAAGTCCAGCGCGTTGCCGGACGGGTCGAAGGTGGCGGACGACTCGATGTCGCCGGGCGAGTCGGTACGCGGCAGCGCGGGCGCGACCAGACCACCCGGCCCGACCCGTACCGGCGCCGGCGGCGCGATGCCGGTCGCGGTGACCGTCGCGTGTGGACTGTCCAGCTCGGTGGTGGACAGATTGGTCGCCGCGCCGCCGGGCCGGAACTCGGCGACCGTGCCGCTGGCGGTGACCGCGTCCCCGGCCGCGACCGCCGGCTTCGCCCCGGTGAAGACGTGCAGCGCCTCGCTGGTGGCCGGGTCGGCGTCCGGCTGCGGGTCCTGGATCCAGTAGCCGGTGCCGGCGACCGCGGTGACCACGCCCGAGGTACTCACCGCCTTGCCGGCGTACGGGGACCTGTGCGTCGCGCCCTGGATGTCGTGGATCGCCACCGTCGGGGGTGGGGGCGGCGGGCTGCTGCTGGAGCTCTGCGGATCGGGGGTGCCCGCGGTGAAGTCGGCCGCGTTGTTGTCGGTGTCCGGCGCGCTGCCCCGGATGTCCGCCGTCGTGTTGGACAGGCCCGGCGCGGCGGCGCCCTCGAAGTCGCCCGCCGTCCCGTACCCGATGAAGTCACGGACTCCGGACGCGGCCGCGCAGGTGGCGCCGCAGCCCAGCGCGGTCGCCGAGGTGACCAGGGCCACCTTGCCGTTGGTGGCGCTCAACGCGATCGAACCGGTGGTGTCCGGCGCGGGCAGCGGGGTGCTCCCGCCGGCGCCGGCCGCCTCCTGCACCAGATGGTGCCCGCCGGCCGCGATGCTGCCGGACAGCGGGGTGACCTGCCAGGTGGTACCGGCGGCCGAGGCGTACTGGACGCTCCAGCCGGTGAGGTCGACCGGGCCGGTACCGCGGTTGTCGAGCTGGACGAAGTCGTTCGTGTACGTGGCGCCGGAGTTGCCGCCGCCCCCGTACACCTGACTGATCACGACATCTGTGGAAACGGCGGCGGCCGGTGACGCGGTCAGCGCCAGGCCGGCCCCCACCGCGAGCACGGCCGCGGCCGCGGTTCTGGTACGCAGGGTCATGGTCGTAGTGCCTACCAGAGAACGATGAATATCTGAATACCCGGGTCAGACGGCTTCGAGTACGGGCTCCTCGCGCTCCGCGACCGGTTCGACGGGCCGGGCCCGGCCGAGGGCGAACAGGCTGACCGGCACGCCGAGGGCGACGAGCACCGCGGCGATGACGAGGGCGAGCTGGTAGCCCTCCAGGAAACGGTGCAGGGCGGAACCGGTCGCCGCGTGCTGCCGGGCACTGACGATGGCGCCGAGGATGGTGATGCCCAGCAGACCGAACACCTCACGCGAGACATTGAGCATGCCCGACGCGACACCCGCGCGCGCCGGCGGCAGCACGCCGAGGATGACGTTGGTGAGCGGGATCAGCAGGCCGGCGCCCAGGCCGTACAGCAGGAACCAGGGCAGCAGGTCCACATAGGTCGATCCCTCCCCGACGGTGGAGATGGCACCGATCGCGACGGCCATCAGACCCAGCCCGGCGGCGACCGTGCGACCCGCGCCGAAGCGGGCCTCGGCGCGGGGCGCAAGCGCCGCGACCACGGCCATCACGAGAGCCATCGGCACGAAGCCGGCGCCGGCCCCGCTCGGCGAGAAGCCGAGGACGTTCTGCAGATAGATGGCGGTGAAGAAGTAGATGCCGAACACGCCGAACGCCCACAGGCCCATGGAGACCAGGCCGCCGCTGAATGCCCGTACCCGGAAGAACGACAGATCCACCATCGGGTCGGCGGCGCGGCTCTCCACGGCGAGGAACGCGGCGCCCGCCGCGGCCGCCACCGCGAAGGCCGCGAGAATCGCCGCGGACGTCCAGCCGCGCGTCCCGCCCTCGATGAGGGCATACGTCAGGGCGAGCAGCGCGAGGGACGACGTGGCGAGGCCCGGAAGGTCCAACCGCCGCCGCGCCCCGCGCTCCCCCGCCGGAATGGTGAACGCGGCGAGCACCGTGGTTGCCACCCCGACCGGCACGTTGACCAGGAAGATCCAACCCCAGGACACATGCTGGCTCAGGTAGCCCCCGACCAGCGGCCCGACCGCCAGGGCGAGCGCGCCCACGCCACCCCAGATGCCGACGGCCATGCCGCGCTCCCGGGGGTTGGGGAACAGGTCCGGCAGCAGAGCCAGCGCGACCGGGGTCAGCAGTGCCGCACCGACGCCCTGCACCGCACGTGCGCCGATCAGCATCTCCTGGCTGCCGGCCAGGCCCGCGGCGAGCGAGGCGAGCGTGAAGACCGCCAATCCGGCGTAGAACGCCAGCCGCTTGCCGAAGACGTCAGCGATGCGGCCGCCGACGAGCAGCAGGCCGGCGAACACCAGGATGTACGCGCTCGCGATCCACTCCAGCCCCGAAATCGTGAGACCCAGGTCCCGTTGTATCGATGGCAGTGCGACGTTGACGACGTTGTTGTCCAGATACGTCATGAACGTGGCAAGCGCCACCGCGACCAGCGCCAGCCACCTACGCCTGTTCCCCATGCTTCCCCCTCGGACCTATACGGCGTACTTGTACGGTGTACATGTACGAGGTACATGAGACCTTGTACGTTGTATAGTTGTCAAGTGGTTACCGACCGGTTGAGCCGAACGACAGTCGCCGAGCACGCGTTGAAGCTCGCCGACGCCGAGGGACTCGGCGCCGTCACCATCCGGCGGCTGGCGCAGGAGCTCGGCGTCACACCGATGGCGCTCTACTGGCACTTCAAGAACAAGGACGAGCTGCTGCTGGGCCTCGCCGATCACGTGCTGGCCGGCGTGCAGGCCTCCCGGGAGCCGGACGATCCCTGGCTCGGGCAGCTACGCGCGATGGTCGAGGCGCTGGTGGGCGTGATGCGCGAGCATCCGTGCCTGCCGGAATTGCTGCAGCTGATCGACAAGCAGGAGGCGGCCAGCTTCACGCGGGCCACCAACGACGCCCTGGAACTGCTCGGCCGCGGCGGGTTCAGCCTCGAAGAGGGCTACTGGATCGCGTCGTACCTGCTGCACGGTGCCATCGGGCTGGTCGCCGCGCAGCCCTACTGCCCGGCCGCGATGGGCCCGGCCGAGGCGACCGAGTGGCGGCGGCAGAAGCGGCTCACCATGGAGAAGCTGCCCGCCGACCAGTACCCCCACATCGTGGCCCTGGCCCGGACCTTCACCGACGAGCCCGATGTGGACCGGTACTACCGGTTCGGCATTGACCTGATCATGGCCGGCGTGCTCAGCACCGCCACCTGAGTCACCTTCACATTTAACCCGCAGGCTCCCGCGCGTTTCACCGCTGGCGAACCGTGCCCGGCAAGCTCCTCCGGTGGATCGACGGAACTTCCTCAGATACACCACGGTGGTCCCGGCGGGCCTGGTGGCCGGCCCGTCGCTGGCCGGCCGGCGCGCCCCCGCAACGCCCGACGTGTCACTCCCGTTCGTCGAGGACTACAAGACGAACATCCTCGCCAACCTCACCCCGGAGACGAACGCCGCGGTCCGCATCCTCTCCGGCATGCAGCGGCTCTGGCAGCCGGGGACGGCCTGGAACACCGGCGCTCCGGTCCTGCGCGAGGTGCTGCGGGCCAACATGCGCTACGCCGCCGCCGTCACGGCCGCCCGTACCGACGCGCAGGCGCGCGGGGCCTTCATCTACGACCGGCAGCACCAGAGCTACGCGGTGATCGCCGGCCTCGGCCCGCTCGCCGACCTGTACAAGGCCGGCGCCCGGGCGGTCACCAGCATCACGACGGCACCCGACGGCACACCGCCCGGCACGGTCAGCGACGCCGTGCCGGCCGGCGCACCCGCGGGCTCCGCCATCGGCGCCGGCGCCACCGACTCGGCGCTGGGCACGGTCGTCCAACTCGTGAACGCGTTGCGCGGCTCGTTCGCCTCCGGCAACCCGAGCAAGTACGCCTTCGGGTACCCGCGTCCCTGGCGCATGACGGAAGGCAGCCAGGTCGTCGACACCGGCGCCACCGACTTCCTGGGCTATCCGGTGTACCGGTCCACTGTGCTCGTCGCACCCCAACTGCTGCGCCAGCGCAGCACCAGCCCGCCGGACGACGGCGGGTTCCCGAGTGGACACACGAATGCCTTCCACCTCGCCGCGCTGGCGCTGGCCTACGCGGTTCCCGAGCGGTTCCAGGAGCTGGTGGCACGCGCGTCCGAACTCAGCGACACCCGCATCCTCGCGGGCATGCACTCCCCCGTCGACGTCATCGGCGGGCGCATCCTCGGCACCGCGCTCGCCGCCGCCGCGCTCGCCGACCCGCTCAACGCCGACCTCAAGGCGGCCGCCCGCCGGCAGGCGGCCGGGTACTTCCAGGCGCAGACCGGCGCCACGGCCGACACGTTGTACGCGTACGCGCATTCGGCCACTGTGGACAACGATCCGTACGCCGACCGCGCGGCCAACGCGCGAGCCGTCAACCGGCGGCTGACCTACGTCCTGCCGCGCCGCGGCCCGTGGGTCGAGCTGACCGTGCCCGAGGGGGCCGAGGTCCTGCTGGAGACGCGGCTGCCGTACCTGGACGCGGAGCAGCGCCGCGAGGTGCTCCGGACGACCGCGCTGCCCTCGGGGTACGTCCTGCTGGACGGTCCGGAGCAGTGGGGCCGGCTGAACCTGTTCGCCGCGGCCGACGGGTACGGCGCGTTCGACCGCGACGTGCGCGTGGACATGAACGCCGGCGACGGCGGCTTCAGCGCGGCCGACGTGTGGCGCAACGACATCCGGGGCACCGGCGGCCTCGTGAAGGTGGGTACCGGCGCGCTGGCCCTGACCGGTGCCAACCGGTACACGGGCGGCACGTGCGTGGCGGCCGGTACCGTGGTCGCCGCGTCGCGGTACGCCCTGGGCACGGGTGAGGTCCAGGTGCGCGGCGGCACGCTACGGCTGGACCCGGCGGCCGGCGGGGTGCGGGTGGACGGCGCATACGCGCAATCGGCCGGGGTGCTGGCGGTGTCGCTGTCCGGCGACCGCGAGCCGGCACTGACGGCGGGCCGGTCCGTTGTGCTCGGCCGCGACAGCGTGCTCGACATCGACCTGGATCCGGCACGCGTTCCGGTCGGCCGGGTGCTGCCGGTGATCCGGACCCGCCGGCTGCTGGGCAGCTTCGGCGACATCCGGGTCGGTGTGGCGGGGTACGGTGCGGTGCCGGTCCACACGGCCGGCGGCCTGTCGGTACGGCTGGTACGCCGGTGACGGCGGCTCACAGCGGGGCGGCGGCGCAGCCACCGGCGTGATCGACTCGCGGGCATCGATGTGATGCCCGATGATGCGAACATGGCGACGCGACGGCAACTCCTCCTCGGCGGCGCTGCCGCGCTCGGCGGCCTTGCGGTGACCCCCCGGACGGCCCGCGCCGCACTCCCCCCGCCCGGTTCCTCCGGCATCGACCACATCGTGGTGGTGTGCATGGAGAACCGCTCCTTCGACCACCTGCTCGGCTGGCTGCCCGGTGCCGACGGCCGGCAGGCGGGACTGTCCTATCCGGACACCGCCGGCACCCCGCACCCCACCTACCACCTCCAGACCTACCAGGGGTGCGGGCACCCCGACCCGGACCACTCCTACCAGGGCGGCCGGGTCGAGTACGACGGCGGCGCGTGCGACGGCTGGCTGCGCGTGAACGACGAGTTCTCGATCGGCTATTACCTGCGGGCGGACCTGCCGTTCCTGGGCCGGGCCGCGCCACTGTGGACCGTGTGCGACCGCTACTTCTCCGCCACCATGGCGGAGACCATCCCCAACCGGCTGTACCTGCACGCCGCGCAGACCGACCGCATCGACGGCAGCACCGCCACCACGACGCTGCCGACCATCTGGGACCGGCTGTCCGCGGCCGGTGTGCCGGGCCGGTACTACTTCAACGACGTACCGGTGCTCGCCCTGTGGGGCACCAGGTACGCCGCCATCAGCAGCCCGTTCGCGCAGTTCGTCACCGACGCCGCCGCCGGTACCCTGCCCGCGGTGTCCTACGTGGACCCGCCGTTCCTCGGTGAGCAGGGCGACGGCACCTCCTTCGACGACCACCCGCACGGCGACGTACGCAACGGCGACGCCTTCCTCAACTCCGTGTACCGGGCGGTCACCGGCGGCCCGGGCTGGCGCCGCACGGTGCTGGTCATCACGTTCGACGAGTGGGGCGGCTTCTTCGACCACGTGCCGCCGTCCACCGCGCCGGACACCAACCCGTCGCTCACCGGGCTGCGCGGCTTCCGGGTACCGTGCCTCGTCGTCTCGCCGCTGGCCTACCGGGCCACCGTCAGCCACGGCACCTACGACCACACGTCGATCCTCAAGCTGATCGAATGGCGGTACGGCCTGCCCCCGCTCACGCCGCGCGACGCGGCGGCGAACAACCTCGCGGAGGTACTCAACCTGGGCGCCCCGGTCGATCTGCGCGCACCGGCCTGGACAGTCAACCCGGTACCCGCACCGCCCTGCGCACCGGCTGCCGTGGCGCGTCAGTAGGCGTCGGCGCGCCGCAGCCGGACCGGTCGCCCGTCGGGGTCGCACAGCCAGCGGTACAGCGGCGTGGCGGCCAGCCGCCGTGCCGCGGGTATCGCCGGGTGCTGGTAGTGCCGCAGCCGGCCCGGCGGGCGCGGCCCCTGGCATCCGCCGGCGTGCCACGCCGCCAGGCGGTCCGCGCACTCGGCGAAGCGGGCGAAGCAGGTCACCGGGTCGAGCAGAGCGGCCTTCGCCCGCCGGCCGGACAGGTCGAGGTGCTCACCGGCCAGTCGCAGCCGCAGGTCCCGCCCGAACTCCGGATGCACGACGGCGCAGGACAGTTCGGAGTCGTATGTCCACGAGCGACGGTTGAGATTGTCCGAGCCGACGATCGCCCACTCGTCGTCGATGACGCACGCCTTCGCGTGGACGTACACCGGCGTGCCCGCGGCGTTCTCCACGCCGTACACGGCCACCCGGTCGCCGCCGGCCGCGCGCAGGACGGACAGCGCGCGCTCCCGGCCGATCAGCTGCGCCGCGCCGCTGCTGCCGTCCGTGTCCGGATGCAGCGGCAGCACCGCGATCAGGTGCAGGTCCGGCTGGCCGGCCAGCGCGGCGGCGAACGGCGCGGCGACCTCGGCGGACCACAGGTACTGGTCCTCCAGGTAGATGAGCCGGCGGGCACGGGGCAGCACCTTGAGGTACGCGTGTGCCACGCTGTGCTCCCCCGCCGGCGCGAACGGGTACCCCCGCCGGCTCGGGTAGGTGCGTAACACCTGCACCGGGTGGTCGCCGCACGGCGCCGGGTCGGGCAGTTGCGGCGGCAGCTGCCGCGGCTGGGTGTCCTCGCGCTGCAGCAGGTCGCGCAGCCGGTGCAACGGGTTGCGGGACAGCGGCGTCGGGTCGCACCAGCGCTCGCGGAAGGTCGCCTCCAGATCGCCGACGGCCGGCCCGCGGATCGCGAGCTGGATGTCGTGCCAGGGGGGCCGGGATCCGTAGATGGCCGCCATGGCTTGGCGCTGCGGGTCGCCCAGGTGCCGTTGGTCGTCGCGCCGGCTGTGACACAGGTCGATGCCGCCGACGTAGGCGATGTCCAGGTCCGGCCGGCCCGGGTGGCGCAGCACCACCAGTTTCTGGTGGTGCGACCCGCCGACCCGCACCCGCATGTCCAGCAGGCACTGCCCGCCGGCGGCCTCGATGTCCTCACCCAGGTGCCGGTTCTCCGCCTCGCTGAACTGCAGGTGGTCCAGGTGCGAGCGCCACACCAGACCCTTGACGACGACGCCGCGCGCGGCCGCGGCACACAGCACCGTGGACACTTCGGTGCCGTCGCTGTTCAACCGCTGGTCCGGGTCTCCCCGCCAGTCGGTGAAAAACACCAGATCCCCTTCACGGGTACGGTTCAGCCGCTCACACAGCTCGGCGAAGTACCCGGCGCCGTGGACGAGGACGCGCACCTGGTTGCCGGCGGTCCAGGCCTTGCCGTCCGGGTGCCGCCGGTCGATCCCGGTGTACGGATTGCCGCGTTCGTCCGGCTCCAGGAACCAGTCTGTATCGACCACGACAGCGCTGCGCACGCATCAAAGTGTGCCCAGCGGGCTCCTTCGATAAACGACGGGTGTGACGGCCACGCCCCCGCGTTCGCCCTTTCATGCGGAACTGGTGCCGTGGGCAAGGGGAGGCAGCATGGTCCGGCTGGTGATCGTCAGCGGTGTGACGCTGGTACGGCTCGGCCTGTCGGCCGCCGTGGCGGCGGAGAGCGACCTCACCCTGGTCGGCTGCACCGCCTCCGGCACGCAGGCCCACGACCTGTGCGCCGACGCCGACGTGCTGCTGGTGGAGTCGCAACAGTCCGGAGAGGACCCGCTGGCCCTCGCCGTCCGGCTGCGACACTCGGGCTCCCGTCCGGGCGTGGTGCTGCTCGGGACCGACGACAGCCGGCGGATCCGCAGCGCGATGGCGGCCGGCATCTCGGGATACCTGCCGCTCGACGCGACCGTCGAGATGCTGCTGGCCACCGTCCGCCGCGCCGCAGCCGCCCCGGGCTCGTTCACCGCACCCGACCTGGCCAACGTGCTGCACAGCCGGTACACCCGCCAGGAGCTGAGCCCGCGCGAGGGCGAGGTGCTGCTGCACCTGCGCGCGGGCTGCACCCTGTCGACGATCGCCCGCACGCTGCTGGTCAGCGAGTCCACCATCAAGACGTACGCGTCCCGCATCTACGACAAGCTCGGCGTGCGCGGCCGGGCACAGGCGATCGAGGTGGCCACCCGGTCCGGCCTCCTCTCGCGATGATCCAGTCGCCCCCGGCCCGGCCTTTCCGGGTCGCCCGCACAATTCGGTTCCCAGCCCGTAGTATGTGTGCAACGTGCACCGTGCAAAGTGCCGAGGGGGAGCCATGGCACGCAAGGTGGAAGTAGAGCTCGTCGATGACATTGACGGCAGTGAAGCCGCCGAGACGGTGACGTTCGCCGTGGACGGCGTCGCCTACGAAATCGACCTGAGTGCCAGACACGCCAAGGAACTGCGCTCGGCGCTGCAGAAGTACACGGCGTCGGCCCGTCGTGTGGGTCGCGCCGGACCCGCGGGCACCGGCCGTGGCCGCACCCAGGCGCCGGCCCGCAAGGACCGCGCGCAGAACAAGGCGATCCGGGAGTGGGCCAGGCGCAAGAAGGTCGAACTGTCCGACCGCGGCCGGATCCCGCGCACCGTCGTCGAACAGTACGAGGCCGGAGCCGGCCGGTAGACGCAACCTGATCACGAACCAGGACTGCGGCTCTGGTCGAGCCAGGAGGCGTAGAGCCGGGCGTAGACCGAGTCGGGATCGGCGACGAGTGCCGTGTGGGTACCCCGCTGCACCACCCGGCCGCGATCCACCACGATCACCTCGTCGGCCACCCGCGCCGTGGACAGCCGGTGCGCGATGACGACCGTGGTACGGCTGCGGGTCACCGCGTCGAACGTGCGCTGCAGCCGTACCTCCGTCGCCGGGTCCACCGCGCTGGTCGCCTCGTCGAGCACCAGCAGATCCGGGTCTGCCACGTATGCCCGGGCCAGCGCCACCAGTTGCCGCTCGCCAACCGACAGCGCCTCGCCCCGCTCCCCCACCCGGGTCGCCATCCCCGCGGGCAGCCCGGCCACCCAGTCCGCCAGCCCCAGCTCGCTCAGGGCCGCGTCGAGCTGCCCGTCCGTCATCTCCGGCCGGCCGTACCGGACGTTCTCCGCGACGCTCGCGTCGAACAGGAACCCGTCCTGCGGCACCATCACCACCCGCCCACGCAGGCTGGCGAAGCTCAACCGGGTCAGGTCGACGCCGGCCAGCAGCACCTGCCCGCGCGTCGGGTCCATCAGCCGGGTCATCAGCTTCGCGAGGGTGGTCTTGCCGCTGCCGGTCTCGCCGACCACGGCCACCCGGGTCCGCGCCCGGACCTGGAAGTCCACGGTGGACAGCACGGGCGGGCCTACCGGGTAGGCGAAGTCCACCCCGCGGAAGGTCACGTCGACCGGGCCGTGCGGCAGGCTCTCGCCGGCGGCACCGGGGTCGGCGACGTCGGGCTCGGAGTCCAGCACGTCGAGGACCCGCCGCCAGCCGGCGACCGCGTTCTGCGCGTCGTTGAGCACCTCGGTGACGATCTGCACCGGCTGCACGAACAGCGTCACCAGGAACAGGAAGCCGGTCAGCTCGCCGACCCGCAGGCCACCGCCGACACCGAGCAGGACGCCGACCACGACCGTAGCCGCGGTCGCCACGGCGGCGGCCACCTCGCCGGCCTGGCTGGCCAGCACGGCGGTGCGCTGCGCCCGGAACTGGCCCTGCCGGGCCGCCTCGATCGTCTCGGCCAGCCGCCGCGAGGTACGCGCCTGCGCGCCGTACGCACGGATCACCGCGGCGCCGACGACGCTCTCCGCGATCGCCCCGAGCATGGCACCGATCCGCACCCGCACCTCGGCGTAGCGCGCGGTCAGCCGCCGCTGCAGCAGCCGCACGGTCAGCAGCATGGGCACGAACGCGGCACACACCACGAGGGTGAGCTGCCACGAGTAGGCCAGCATGACGGCGGTGGTTAGCAGCAGCTGACCCACGCTGACCAGCAGGATCACCCCGCCGAACTGGAGGAACTGGCTGATCTGGTCGATGTCGGTGGTCACCCGGGACACCAGGGCGCCACGCCGCTCGACCTGCTGGTGCAGCATGGACAGGTCGTGGATGTGCCGGAAGGTGCGCACCCGCAGACCCGACAGGGCCGTCTCGCTCGCCGTGTAGAGCCGGACGTTCATCAGGTACGCGCACAGTGCCGTCGCGGCGAGCAGGGCGGCGGCGAGTGCCGCGATCACGAGTACCCGGCCCAGATCCGGGCCGCCCGGCGCGCGCAGCCCGGTGTCGATGCCCTGCTGGATCGCGACCGGTACGGCGACCTTGCCGACGGTGGACAGCAGCCCGAGCGCGAGGGTGCCGGGCAGCCCGCGGCGCAGTTCGGGCGACAGGGCGAGGCCCCGGCGCAGCGTGCCGGCAGCCGTCACGGCGCGTCCACGTGCTCCAGCTCGGCGCGCTCGTACGCGGTCACCAGGTCGGCGTATCCCGGCACCGAGTCGAGCAGCTCCGCGTGCGTACCGCTCGCGACCACGCGGCCGTTCTCCAGGTACACGACCCGGTCGGCGAGGGCGATGGTGGCCCGCCGGTAGGCGACGACCAGGATCGAGCCGGTACCCCGCAGCGCGCGCAGGACGGCCGCCTCGACGCGCGGGTCCACCGCGCTGGTGGCGTCGTCCAGGACGAGCAGCCGGGGCCGGCCGGCCAGGGCTCTGGCCAGGGTGAGCCGCTGCCGCTGGCCGCCGGAGAGCGTGCTGCCCCGCTCGCCGACCACTGTGGACAGTCCCGCCGGCAGGGCGGCCACGAACCCGTCCGCCTGGGCCAGCCGCAGCGCGGCCCAGACCGCCTCGTCGTCGACGCCGTCCCGGTCGAGGGCGACGTTGGCCCGCACCGTGTCGTCGAACACGAACGGCACCTGCGGCACCAGGCCCACCGAGGCGGCCAGCTCGGCGGCGGTCAGCTCGCGCAGGTCCAGCCCGTCCAGCAGGACCGTGCCGGCCGCGGGATCGACCAGCCGGGCGGCCAGCGCGGCGATCGTCGACTTTCCGGAACCGGTCGGGCCCACCAGGGCCACGGTCTGCCCGGCCGGTACCTCCAGGCTCACCTGGTGCAGGACGGCGGGTCCCGCGGCGTACCCGAAGCCGACTGTGTCGAAGCGCAGGGTGGCCGGGCCGGCGGTGGCCGACCGGCGCGGGCCGTAGGCCATGTCGCCGGTCGCGCCCAGCACCGCCGCCACCCGCTCCCAGCCGACCGCCGAGCGCGGCAGTTCGGCCAGCATCCAGCCGATCGCGCGGATCGGGAAGGCCAGCACGGTGAACAGGAACGCCACGCTCACCACGTCGGCGAGGCTGACCGCGCCCTGGCGCAGCCGCAGCGCACCGCAGGCCAGGACGCCCAGCGTGCCCAGGCTGGGCAGCGCGTCGAGTACCGGGTCGAAAAGCCCGCGGACCCGGCCCACCCGGATCATCGAGTCGCGCAACTCCCCGGCCTTGACCGCGAACCGGGCCGTCTCCTGCTCCTCCCGGCCCAGCGTCTTGACCACCAGCGCTCCGTCGAAACTCTCGTGCGCGATCGCGCTCAGCTCGGCCCGCACCTGCTGGGCCCGGGCCATCCTGCCGACCATCGCCCGGGAATACCGGACATTGATCCCGAAGAGCGCCGGAATCAGGGCCAATCCGACAAGCGCCAGCACCCAGTCGACGAGCAACAGCGAGACCACCGCGGCGACGAGCATCACGACGGTACCGACGGCCAGCGGCAGCGGGGCGATCGGATACCAGGCGGCCTCGACGTCAGCGTTGGCGTTGGACAGCAGGGTGCCGGTGGCGTGCCGCTGGTGCCAGTCCAGCGGCAGGTTCAGGTACCGGCGGGTGACCGCGCGCCGGTAGCGGGCCTGCAGCCGGTACTGCATCGTCGCCGCGCCCAGCCGCCGGCCGAAGATGCCGGCCACCTTGAGCCCGGCGACGCCGAGGATCGCCGCCGCGCCGAGCGCGAGGGTACCGGCGGCCACCCGGTGTGCCGCGAAGGCCGGTACGACGACGCGGCCGACCACGGCGCCGACCACGTACGCGTAGCCGACCGTGGTCACCGCGAAGAGGCTGCTGCCCAGCGCCGCGACGGCGAAGTATCCCGGTTCGTCGCGGATGGCCCGGCCCATCACCCGTAACCCACCGCCGAACGCCCCGCTACCGCCTGCCACAACCGTCCCCTGGTATCCCGCCCGTACCCGCTACGGTCCTTACATCATCCCATCCTCGCAGCGGGCCGGGCAGGGGCGGTCAGGGCGCGTTGATCGTCAGTACGTACCCGCCGGAGCCGCTCACCGACTGGACCCGGT
>JBBWZQ010000287.1:0-19064 GCA_039649115.1 Micromonosporaceae bacterium
GCCGGGTCAGGATCGTGTGCACCGTGTTGTACGCCAGGCCACCACCGAGGCTGACATGCAGCTGGGCCGGTGTCAGCGGCGTCTTCGAGCCCCACAGCGTCCCGAGTACCTCGGCCTCCAGCTCCCCGGCTCCCCGCCGGCCCCCTGCCGGAGAGGTCCGACCGCCAGGGATCTGCCCAGGGACCTGTCCGCCAGGGATCTGTCCGCCAGAGATCTGCCCGCCAGGGACCTGCCCGCCGTCCGCCTGCTGGGTCATCTCGCTCCTCCCGGAATGTGACCCAGCTTACCCGCCACCGCTCAGGACGGACCGGTCCAGATCGCCGTGATCGCCGGCGCCTCCGCGGCCCGCTGCAGCGGCGCGAGGCCGTACCAGGATTCGATGGTGTGCAGCACGTTGTAGTGGTTGACGGTCTGCCGGTACGCGCCGGGCTTGATGCCCGCGCCGGCGAAGAGCGTCAGGATGTGGTTGCTCGGCGCGTTGTCGTCCTCGTCGAAGGTCAGGATCAGCAGGCTGTCGTGCTGGCGCGCCCACTTCACGTACCCGTCCAGGTGGGTGCGGGCCCACGTGTCGCCGGCCGCGATCGAGCAGTCGTGCATGTCGTGGCAGAGGTTCGGGATCACGAAGGACACCGTCGGCAGCGTCGCGTAGTCGGTCGGGAACGCGGTGAACGGCTGGTTCGCGGTGTCCGGCACGTTGCTGAAATCCACCCACGGGTTGTGCTTGGCCGCGTACCCCGCGTGGGAACAGCCGAGGTAGCCCGCCTTCGGCAGATCCTCCGAGTACCCGACGAACGAGTGCCCGGCGGCGCGCAACTGCTGTGCCAGGTTGGGCACGTTGGCCAGGTCGACGGGGCAGTGGTCGTCGGTGACCGCCTGGGTGGAGCCGGAGAACAGCGCGAGATAGTTCGGCTGGCTCGGGTGGGTGATGGCGTGCGCGTCGGTGAGCACGGCGGACGAGGCGACCAGCCCGTTGATCCAGGGTGCCTGGCTCAGGCCGACCACCTGCCGGTACGACTTGTTCTCGAAGACCACCACCACGACGTGTGCCGGCGTGTGCACGGTGCGGGCGCCGCTCGGGGCGGCGCCCGGGGTGGGCGACGCGTTCGCGGCGACCGCGCTGGGCGACAGATCCGCCGACGGCGAGGCGCTGGGCGAGGGGTGTGGCTCGTGCGCGGGTGCGCTGCGGCAGGCGACGAGGGCGGCCGGCGCGAGGACCGCGCAGAGCGCACCACCGGCAAATCTCGCGCGCCTCCAGTACCGCATCACGCGCTCGATTGTAGGGACCACCGCGCACCGCGATCCCGCCCCACTACATCTCGTAGTAAATTTGCGAGGTGTGTCCGGGCCCGGCGCGTTTCCCCACGCATGAATGACGCGCGGCCGTGCCACCTGCGGATCACCGCCGCCACGCTGCTCGCCGCCCTGCTCGCCACGGCCGCCTGCGACCTGCGGGAGGCGGCGCCGCGGCGCGCGGCGCCGTCAGCCACGGCCGTGACCCCGGCAGCCGCGCCCGTGCCGACGCCGGACGGGACCGCCGCGGCCGACCTGCTGCCGGGCATGCCGCCGCCGCTGGCCCCGCACGACCTCTACGCGGCCGACCGCCCCGACGCGCTGTCCGCGGCGGTCCGGGCCGACTTGCGCCGGGTCTACGTGCCCAACCACGCCTCGAACACCGTCACGGTCATCGACCCCGCAACAGGCAAAAATCTTCAGACGGTACCGGTACCGGCCGGTCCCGAGCACGTCGTGCCCTCCTGGGACCTGCGTACCCTCTGGGTCAACAGTGACGACGGCAACGCGTTGACCCCGATCGACCCCGCCACCGGTGCCTTCGGCCGGCCGGTGCCGGTGGCCGACCCGTACAACCTGTACTTCACGCCGGACGGCCGGTTCGCGGTGGTGATGGCCGAGGCGATGCACCAGATCGTGTTCCGGGACCCGCGCACCATGGCGGTGCGCAAGATCGTCCCGGTCAACTGCGCCGGGGTCAACCATGCCGACTTCTCCGCGGACGGCCGGTACTTCATCGCGAGCTGCGAGTTCTCCGGCGACCTCGTCAAGGTGGACACCGAGCGGCAGCAGGTGGTCGCGCAGCGGCACCTGCCCGCGCCGCACCCGATGCCGCAGGACGTGAAGGTCTCGCCGGACGGCGCCACCTGGTATGTCGCGGACATGCAGACCTCCGGCATCTGGCTGCTCGACGGCGGCACGCTCGGCCCGCCCCGCTTCCTGCCCACCGGCGCCGGCGCGCACGGCCTGTACGTCAGCCGGGACTCGCGGCACCTCTACGTCACCAACCGGGGCGAGGGCACGATCTCGGTGCTGGAGTTCGGCACGAACCGGATCGTCGCCAAGTGGCAGATTCCCGGCGGCGGCAGCCCGGACATGGGCGGACTGTCCGCGGACGGCAGGCTGTTGTGGCTGTCCGGCCGCTACCACGGCGAGATCTACGCGGTCGACACGACGACCGGCCGGCTGGCGTACCGGATCCGGGTCGGCGCCGAACCGCACGGCCTGTGCGTCTGGCCGCAGCCCGGCCGGTACTCCCTCGGCCACACCGGCATCCTCCGCTGAGCGGGTCACCCGGGCGGGGGCTGGTCCAGGGCCGAGCCCACCCAGTGCAGCAGCGCATCCGCCGGAACGGCGCCGACCTGCCTGACCTGGACCTGCCCGGCCCGCAGCAGCAGCAGCGTCGGTATCGAATGCGCCCGGAAGCGCGCCGCCACCGAGACCGCCTCGTCCACGTTGACCACGACCGCCTTGAGCCGCCCGGCGAACGCGTGCGCCGCCTGCTCGACGCCGGGCCACGCCGTCCGGCACGGCCCGCACCACGGCGCTGACAGGTCGAGCAGCACCGGCAGCGAGGACTCGATGACCACCTCGCCGAAGTCGGCGTCGCCCGCCGAGGTGAGCCAGGGCAACGGCGCGCCGCACCCGGCGCAGCGCGGCGCACCGCTGGCCGCCGTCGGGATCCGGTTGCACCGCCCGCAGCACGGACAGGTCACCATGTCGGCCACCCGGCGCTAGGCCCCCTTGACCTCGATGCGACGGGGCTGGCTGCCCGCGGACTTGCGGACGCGTACCTGCAGCACGCCGTCGGCCAGCTTCGCCTCGACCTGGTTCGGGTCCACCTCGCCGGGCAGTGCCACCAGGTGCTCGAAGTTGCCCACCCGGCGCGAGCGGCGGCGCAGGATGCCGGCGCGCTCCTTCTCCTTGATCTCCCCGGTGACGCGCAGCAGGTTCTCCCGCAGCTCGACGTTGACGTCCCCCGGCTTCACCCCGGGCAGGTCGAGTTCGACGAGGTAGGCGTCGTCGGTCTCCTCGATGTCGGCGGGCGAGGTCCAGCCAGCCCGCCCGGCCCGGGTGCCCGACATGTCGTCGCCGAGGAAGTCCTGCAGGAGCGCGCCCATCGTCTGGTACATGTCCTCCATCTGCTGGAACGGGTCCCACCGGCGCTGCTGGGCGGTTGCGGAGGAGTCGGAGCGCTGTTGGTTGGATGTCTTCTGTGGGCTGGTGATTGTCATGGCCCGATGTTCGGCCACCCCCGGGTGAGCCCGAGTCGCCCCCTCTGGACGAATATGTGGCTTAAGCGCGTTTGGCTGAGGCGATCACGGATAAGTGACCTGCGGCGACGGGTTCCTACGTCCGGGGGGTGGGACGATGCCCGAGGAACGCGGGTGGGGCAGTGGTGTGCAGGCCCAGAGCATCGGGCCGCTGTTGCGGTCGAAGCTGGCGGTCCCGCCGCCGCTGCCCGGCCTGGTCACCCGGCCGCGCCTGTTCGACCTGCTGGATGCCGGCACGCAGGGACCGGTCACGGTGCTGGGTGCCCCGGCCGGCTGGGGCAAGACCGTCCTGCTCGGCTCCTGGGTGCGCGAGCGGCACGCCGGGCCGGTCGCGTGGCTGTCCGTCGAGCCGGACGACCAGCGCGAGCGGTTCTGGCGGTACCTGTGCGCGGCGCTGGACGTGCCGGTCACCGGGCCCGAGGAGCTGGCCGACGCGCTCGCCACCCGGCCGGAACCCACCGTGGTGATCTTCGACGACTTCCAGCACGTACGCGACCCGGACGTGCTGCACGGGCTGGACTTCGTGCTGCGGCACGCGCCCGGGGCGGTGCGGCTGGTGCTCGCCTCGCGTACCGAGCCGGCGCTGGCGCTGCACCGGTGGCGGGCCCGCGGCGAGGTGGCCGAGCTGCGCACCGGCGATCTGTCGTTCACCGTGGCCGAGACCGAGCAGGTGCTGGCGCACGACGGGCTCGCCCTGCCGGCGGAGCAGCTGGCGCGGCTGCAGGCGCACACCGAGGGGTGGCCGGCGGGCGTCCGGCTGGCGGCCACCGCGATCGCCGGGCACCCCGATCCGGCCGGGTACGCGGCGGAGCTGACCGGTGACGATCCGCCGGTGGCCGACTACCTGGTCGCGGAGGTGCTCGCCGGCCAGCCGCACGACGTCCGCGAGGTGCTCCTGTCGACCTCGATCCTGGAGTGCATCTCGGCCGACTCGATCGAGGCGCTCACCGGGCGTACCGACGGGGAACGCGCGCTGGCCGCCCTGCGCGACGCGAACGGGTACGTGATCCCGCTGGATGCGCAGCGGCACCGCTACCGCCACCACCGGATGTTCGGCGAGCTGCTGCGCGCGGAGCTGCGCCGCCAGACCCCGGAACGGGTGCCGGAGCTGCACCGCCGGGCGGCCCGCTGGCACGCCGAGCACGGGCTGCCGCTCGACGCGCTGCGCCACGCGCTGGCCGCCCGGGACTGGGGCTACGCCACCGGTGTGCTGGTCGACCGCTGGCCGCACCTCGTCGAGTACACGCACTCGGTGGAGGACGGCAACGGCGGCGGCCCGCGCACGCTGGTACCCCCGCCGAACGAGGCGGTGCGCAACGATCCCGAGCTGGCCCTCGCCTACGCCGCCGACCGGCTCGACCTGCACGACCTGGACAGCGTGGAGAACTTCCTGCGGCTGGCCGCCCGGCACCAGCACGTGCTGACCGACGCGCGGCGGGACCGGCTGACGTTGATGACCGCCGCGTTCCAGGTGACCCAGGCACAGCTGCGCGGCGAGGCCGCGGGCGTGCTGTCCGCCGCCGACGAGGTGCTCGCCCTGGCCGACCGGTGCGCGGGCACGCCGTCCGGCGGCGCGGCGGACCCGTCGCGCGGCGACGTGGGGGACGAGTCCGGGGCCCGCGCGATCGCGTACGCGGCGCAGGGCGCGGCGCACCTGGGCATCGGGGACCTCGACGCCGCCGAGGCCGCGCTGTACCAGGGGCTCGCCTCGGCGGAGCGCTCCGGGCTGTCCTGCCCGCGCGTGGTCTGCGCCGGCCGGCTCGCCTTCGTGCTGGCGCTGCGCGGGCAACTGCGCCGTGCCGAGGCGGCGGCGCGCGCCGCGGTCACCGGCCCGGCCTGCCCCGGGGAGCACAGCCGGAGCCGGTCTCTGGCGGAGGCGAGCACCCCGGACGCATCCCCGGGACAGTCGCGCGGCGCCCACCGCGGGTACGCCCACCTCGCGCTCGCGGTGACCGAGCTGGACCGGGACCGGCTGGCCGACGCCGAGGCCAGCCTGCGCGCGGCGGCCGGCTCGCCGGAGGCGGCGGCCGAGCCGGCGCTGGCCGCGTGGCTCGCCGTGCTGCGGGCCCGGTTGCTGGGCGAGCGGGGCGAGCTCGCGCAGGGGTACCAGGAGCTGCTCGCCGCGCGGCGCGAGCTCGGCGACTGGCGACCGCCGCAGTACCTGGCGCACTGGTTCGTGGCGGTCGAGGCCGACCTGCGGGTCGCGCACGGCGACACGGAGACCGCCCGCCGGCTGCTGGTACCGCTGCTGCACGAGGGTGGGGGCACGGCCGCGGCGGTGCTGCTGGCCCGCGCGTACCTGCGGGACAACGAGCCCGCCGCCGCCACCCGGGTGCTGCCGCCCTGGGCCGAGGACGGCGGCGCGATCCCGCTGCTGTCGCTGCGGCTGGACGCCGGGTTGGTCGAGGCGGTCGCGGCCCGGCGCGGCGGCGACACCCGGCGGGCCACCCGGGCACTGGAGCGGGTGCTGCAGCTCGCCGAGCCGGAAGGGTTCCGGCGCGCCTTCGGCCGGGGCGGCGCGCCGGTGCGCGAGATGCTGCCGGCCCACCTGGACTCCGGTACCGCGTACTGGTCGCTGGTCAGCGAGCTGATCGCCGCGGCCGCTCCGGCGGCCACCCGGATGCCCGCGCCGGTGCCGGCCGACGAGGCGCTGACCGAGCGCGAGCTGACCATCCTGCGGTACCTGCAGAGCATACTGTCCAATGTGGAGATCGCCGCGGAGCTGTCCGTCTCGGTCAACACCGTCAAGACGCACGTGCGCAACATCTACCGCAAGCTGCACGCGACCCGCCGCCGGGAGGCCGTACGGCGGGCCCGCGAGATGCACCTGCTCTGAGTACCGTCAGCCGCTGAGCGTCGTCTTGCCGAACAGCGCCGCGTATCCGGACGGCAGCTGGGTGAGCACGTCGTTGAGCTCGCCGCCGGACACCGCCTCCGCGACCGTCGTCAGCACCGCGCTCGCGTCCCACTGCGCGGTCACCTCGGTCGCGTTCGTGGCGCGCGCCACCCGGTCCAGGAACTCCCGCACCCCGAACGCCTCGGCCGGCCCGTCCCGGGAGGTGAGCGCCGCGGCCGCCGGGTCGGGCAGCTGCGCGGCCAGGTCGCCGGCCTCCCCCGCGTCCAGCCGCCGCGCCAGCAGTCCGAGTACCGCGCGGGTCACGTCCTCCGCCTCCCGCGCGTCGGCGTACTCGCCGCGCTCCTTCACCTTGCTGAGGAACATGTCGTACCGCATCAGGTCCCCTCTCGCCTCAGGCCCCGTTCGCCGCGACGTCCACGGCGTGCACCAGTTCGGACAGCGCGTAACCCTGCTCGTGCCGCACCCCGTTGACGAAGAACGTGGGGGTGCCGTTGACGCCGCTGCGCACCCCGCCGACGAAGTCCTCGCGGATGCGGTCCAGGTACACGTGCTCATTGATCTCGCACTGCACCTCGCCGGCCGGCAGGTCCAGCGCCCGTGCGGCCATCGCGAGCGCCGGCGGGCTGAGCTGGTCCTGGTGTTCGAACAGCCAGTCGTGCATCTCCCAGAACCGCCCGCGCGCGGCGGCCGCCTCGGCGGCCTCCGCCGCGAACTCGGCGTAGGGGTGCACGTTGGTCAGCGGGAAGTGGCGGTAGGCGAAGCGGACCGTGTCCGGGCGCTCGGCGAGCACCTGCTGGACGACCGGGTGCGCCTGCCGGCAGTACGGGCACTGGTAGTCGCCGTACTCCACCAGCGTCACCGGTGCCGCCCACGGGCCCTGGACATGGTCGCGCGCCGCGTCGACCGGGTCCGTCAGCCGGCCGAGCGTCGCCTGCAACGGCGTCGTCACGTGTGTACCTCCTGCCGGGTGTCGAGCTCCTCGAGGGCGGCCAGGATGCCGTCCGCGCCGGGGTTCATCCCGCGCGGGGACAGGTAGCTCCAGGCCACCACGCCCTCGCCGTCCACGACGAACAGCGCCCGCTCGCAGATGCCCTCGGCGAAGTTGTAGACGCCGTAGCGCCGCGCCACGTCGCCCTTGGGTTCGAAGTCCGACAGCAGCGGGTACCCGATGCCCCGGTTCTGGGCGAACGCGACGTGGCACCAGACCCCGTCCACGGACAGGCCGAGGATGGTGGCGTTGAATTCGGCGAACATCGGCCGCACCGTCTCGTACAACGCCATCTGGTCGCTGCAGACCGGACTCCAGTCCGCCGGGTAGAACGCCAGGATCGTCGGCGCGCCGCGCAGGCCGCCGAGGCTGACGGACTGCTGCGGCGAGGAGGGCAGTACGAAGTCGGGGGCCTGCTGCCCGGCCATGAGCATGCTGCCGGTGTCGGTCATGGAACACATCCTGACCTTGGTACGGGTGACCGCTGGTCACCCTGGCCGGATGGTTTGCCGCACCGCGCGTATCGGGTTTACCGGGACAAGATCGGGTAATTGATCGGGTGGCAGAGGCACAGGGGGAGGCAGGTTGAGCGACATGGTTCCTGGGCCACCGCTGCGCATCGCGATGCTGGTACCACCATGGTACGAGCTTCCGCCACCCGGGTACGGCGGGATCGAGCTGGTCGTCGCGGGGTTGATCGACGCGTTGGTGGACCGGGGCCACCACGTGACGCTCTTCGGCGCCGGCACCCGCAGCGGAACCGGCGCCGAATTCGTCAGCACCGTCGAACAGACGCAGCACCAGCGGCTCGGTCAGAGCCTGCCCGAGCTGGCGCACGTGGGGCGCGCCGAGCAGATGATCCGCGAGGGCGGCTTCGACGTGGTGCACGACCACACGACGGTGGGCCTGTTCAGCGCGCCCCGCCGGCGGGTACCGACGGTCGCCACCGTGCACGGCTGCCCGATGGGCGAGATGGCCGACTACCTGCGCGCGGTGGATCCGGTGGTCGCCATGGTGGCCATCTCGCACTCGCAGCGCCGGCTGGGCGCCGGGCTGCCCTGGACCGCCACCATCCACAATGGACTGAAGTTGCCCGGCCCGTGCAAGGCGGCACCCGGTGACGGGCCGGTGCTGTGGCTCGCGCGCTTCAGCGCGGACAAGGGACCCGACCTGGCGATCGAGGCGTGCCGGGAGGCCGGCCTGCCGCTCGTGCTGGCGGGAAAGGCCAGCGACCCGGAGGAGCGGCGGTACCTCGACGAGGTGATCCGGCCGATGCTGCACCCGGGTGTGGAGCTGATCCTCAACCCGGACGCGGAGCAGTACCGCAACCTGCTCGTCCAGGCGCGCAGCCTGATCATGCCGGTCCGCTGGGAGGAGCCGTTCGGCCTGGTGATGGTCGAGGCGATGGCCGCCGGTACCCCCGTCGTGGCGCTGAACCGGGGCGCGGTGCCGGAGGTGGTGCGGCACGGGGAGACCGGCCTGGTCTGCGACGAGGCCGGGCAGTTGCCGGACGCGCTGCAGGCGGCCGGCGCGCTCGACTCGCATACGTGCGCGCGGCACGTCATCACCTCCTTCAGCGCCGAACTGATGGCGCGCCGGTACGAGCGGCTCTACCGCCGCTGGGCGGCCACGGCGACCGGTCGGGATGCCCTGCCGGACTTCGTCCTGCGCGGGTGAACCACCGTCATCCAGCCCGCGGCGAGCGTGGGACCCATGGAAAACAGGCAGTACGGATGGCTCCTCGCGCTGCGCGGGATCATCGCCATCGTCTTCGGGTTCCTGGCCCTGCTGTGGCCCGGCATCACCGTCATCGCCCTCGCCGTGCTCTTCGGCGCGTTCGTTCTGGTGGACGGCGTGGGCATGCTCGTCTCGTTCTTCCGGCGCCGCGTCGGCGGCCGGTACCGGGGTGCCCACCTGGTGGCCGGGGTCGGTGGCGTGGTGGCCGGCATCCTCACGCTGCTGTGGCCGGGGATCACCGTCCTGGCGCTGATGGTGCTGATCGGCGCGTGGGCGATCGTCATCGGCGGGCTGGAGATCGTCGCGGCGACCGAGGGGCGCAGCGAATGGTACGAGGGCCTGATCGGCGGCCTGTCGATCGTCGCGGGCGTGCTCATCCTGCTGCGGCCGGGGATCAGCGCGCTGGCCATGGCGCAGGTCATCGGGGTGTTCGCGATCATCATCGGCGGCCTGCGGCTGGCCGAGACGTGGCAGCTCTACCGCTCGGCGCACCGGCGCGGCCACGACCGGATGGCACCCGCCGGCGCCTGACGCACCGGGCTGGCCGCGCCGACGGTCCGGGTGGCTCAGGCGGCGGCCAGCGCCACCCGCCCGGCGAGTGCCCCGCGCTGGGCGTCCCGGTACAGGCGCTCGTAGGCCCGGACCATCGGCGCGGAGCCGACCTGCCAGGCCAGCCCGGCGAGCGACCGCTTGACGCCGGCCACCCAGTGCCGCGGCACGCCGTCCGCGTCCCGGTCGTGGAACTCCGGCGTGACGACCCGCTCCAGGAGCTCGAACGCGTGCCACGCGGTGGCCTGCGGGGAGGCGCCCGAGCCGCGGTCGCCGATGATCCAGCCGTTGTCGCCAGAGACGATCAGCTCGTCCGCGCCACCGTCGGCGGTGGTCAGGTTGCGCCCTCCACTGTAGACGGACTTCATGAAGCTCGTGCCGCACGCCTCGTCACCGCGGCGCGGGTGGTTGAGCCACACGTCGGCGCCGGCCAGCAGCGCCTGCGCCACCCGCATGTCGTAGCCGGGCAGGTAGACCACGCGCGAGCGCAGGCCCGGGCGCAGCGACACCTCGACCACGTGCCGGATGCGCTCCTTGCCGCCCTGGTCGCTGGGGTGCGCCAGGCCGGACACGATGACCTGCACCGGGCGGTGCGGGTGGTGCACCAGCGCGGCCAGCCGGGCCGGGTCCGACACCAGCAGGTCGGTCTCCTTGTATTCGGCCGCCCGGCGCGCCACCACGACGGTCAGCGCCCGCGGGTCCAGGACCTCGCGTGCCCAGTCCAGGTCGGCACCCCAGCCGGCGGACCGCAGCGTCCTCGGCAGGTAGTCGCGGACCCAGGCCACCAGCTGGGCACGCAGGTCCTGGCGTACCTGCCACAGCTCCCCGTCCGGGATGTCCCAGACGCCCTGCCACGGCCCGGCGTCCGCGTACTCCCAGCCGTCGCCGACGTACCGGTGGAACAGGTCGGCCATCGCGGGCGGGGTCCAGGTGCCGGGGTGCACGCCGTTGGTGACGCACCGGATCGGTGCCGCCTGGCCCGGCCACAGCGCGCCGAGCACCCGCTGCTCGGTGATCTCGCGGTGCAGCCGGGACACCGCGTTGACGTAGCGGGAGGTGCTGGCGCACAGCACCGCCATGTTGAACGGCTCGTGCCCGCCCTGGCCGGGGAAGTGCCCGAGGCGCATCAGGTCGTCCATGGACATCCCGCACCCGGTCGCGAAGCCGCCGAAGTACCGCTCCATCAGCCCCCGCTCGAACAGGTCGAACCCGGCCGGTACCGCGGTGTGCGTCGTGAAGAGCGTGCCGGCCCGTACCGCTTCGCGCGCCTGCGGCACCTCCCAGCCTTCGGCGACCAGCTGCCGCATCCGCTCCAGGCACATGAAGCCCGCATGGCCCTCGTTGGCGTGGTACACCGGCGGGGCGAGGCCGAGCGCGGCCAGCGCGCGTACGCCGCCGATGCCCAGCACCATCTCCTGGCACAGCCGGTGCTCGCGGTCGCCGCCGTAGAGCCGGTCGGTGATCTGCCGGAGGTGCCAGGGGTTCCCGGGCACGTCGGTGTCCAGCAGGTACAGGTCCACCCGACCCACGCGGGCCCGCCACACCTGCACCTGGGTCCACTCACCCGCCAGATCCAGCCCGACCCGGACCGGGCACGGTTCGAGACCGGCCTGCGCCGGATCGACCTGCTGCCACTCCTCGTGCTGCCAGCCGTACTCCAGCCGCTGGCGGAACCAGGACCGGTACCCGAGGCCGACGGCGACCATCGGTACCGCGAGGTCGCTGGCGGTCTTCTCGATGCAGCCGGCCAGCATGCCCAGCCCGCCCGCGTAGGTGCGCAGTTGCGGCGCGATGCCGTGTTCCATGCAGAAATAGGCCACAGTGGACTGTGCCGGCGTGCCGGCCAGGTACCGGTCCAGGTCGGCGCCGGCGGCACGCAGCCGGGCGGTGAAGCCGGCGTCGGTCGCGAGCCGTGCCGCCCACTGCGGCGACGCGTCGCGCAGCACCTCGAACGGGTCGTGCCGCGCGTCCCACGCCGCGGGGTCCAGGGTGCGGAACAGCTCCTGGGTCGGCCGGTCCCACACCCACCGGAAGTTGCCCGCCAACCGCCGCAGGGACGCGAGCATCTCGGTCGTCGTCATGACCCAACCCTCTCCCCGGATCAACCGATCCGCCAGCCCGGCCGGCCATGGTGACTCCGGTATGCGGGTCCGGGGGTGCGCGGCGACGCTCACCGCAGGGCGTGCCGCGCACAGTCGAGGTCGGCGTGGCACCGCGGCACCCACGCCTCACCCCAGTAGAAGTTGCAGCTGGTCTCGGCGCGCAGCACCTGCCACAGCGCGGGTTCCAGCTCCCCCGCCGCGACCCGCGCCGCCGCCTCGCGCACGGCACCGCTCAGCCGCCCCACCCGGTCCAGCGCGTGGCTGATGTCCCCCGGCAGGGCTCAACCCACCTGTCCGGTCAGTTCGATGGCCCGGCGGGACAGCTCGGCGCCGTAGTCCGTCCACAACCCCGTTCCCCAGTACCGGTAGCAGCTGGTCTCCGCGGCCAGCAGGTGGAACAGCGCGGCCCGGTAGCGCGCGTCGTCCGGGGGCACCGACGCCATCCGTTCGGCGAACAGCGAGCTGGCCCGCTCCATCGGCGCGAGCACGTCCTCGTACCCGCGCACCCAGGAGATGTCACTGGTCCAGCTGCCACCCTCCACATTGAACCGGCCGTCCCGGGCGTGCAGCACGGCGATCACCTCGGCCAGCCGGGCCGGCCCGTCGCCCGGGGACATCTCGGCCCAGATCCGGTGCTGGTTCACCGGCTGCAGCACGGGCAGGTCGGCGCGGCGCACGTCGAGCTGCTCCAGATACTCGCTGACGTTCATCATCGGGGTACGGGTGCCCGAGGCCTCGCGTACCACGTCGAGGTATTTCGGCGGGAACTCGTTCATCATGACGCCGCCGTTCTCGCCGTCGGCGATCTGGGTCACCAGTTGCGGGACCCGGCGGCCGGCGAGTTCCACCGGGCGCAGCCCTTTCGCCTCGTAGTAGGGCTGCATCTGGGCGACCAGCTTGGTGTCGCTGCCCTGCGTCTTGACGACCGCGACCATCTCCGCGGTCTCCCCCCGCGAGCTCGTGCACACCAGCCGGTACGGGACGTGCCGCTGGTCGAGCGGGCGCCCGTCGGGCAGCTCGACGGTGTGCTCCTGCACCAGCACCCAGTCGAAGCCGCAGTCGGTGAGGGTGCGGACGAACTCGTACCCGATGTCGGGGTGGTTGGGCAGCGCCATCTCGGCCGGCGAGAAGCCGCGCACCCGGCCCAGCGCCTCCGCGCCGAACAGCGCTGCGAAGTGGTGCTGCCAGGCGCGCACGTGCAGCCGGTAGTCCTGCACCGGAGTGGACGGCGCCACCGCGTGCCCCCACGGGCAGCCCAGCCACTCCACCGCGTCGCGCAGGTCCGGCTCGGTGGCCAGGCGGCGCAGCCCGTCCAGCACGTCATCCGCGCCCATCTGGCGCAGCCCGTGCAGCAGCGTGCCGGAGTAGTCGAGCATCACCCGCGGCCGGTACCCCTCGGCGAGCAACCGCGGGACGAACTCCGCCATCCGCGCGTAGCACCACCGGAACGCCGGTGCGTTGTGGTTGTCGCCGCTGTCCTGGTGGTCCATCATCCACCACAGGTTGCTGACGACCGCCGCGTCGCGCAGGTCGCCGCCCCCGGCCGGGATCAGCGGCTGGTGCATGTGCAGGGCGATGGCGCACGCCGCGTCGATGTCGGCCAGGCGCACGGGGGTGCGGTCGCCGAACACCGGCGCGCCGCGGCCGGCGCGCACCGCCTCGCGGATCAGGACCTCGGATCCGGACAGCTCCGGCAGCGCGTCGAGGTGGGTCATCTGTGCCTCACGTAGTCGTAGACGTTCAGGTAGTCCTGGCCCGCCCGCGACCACGAGTGGTCGCCGCGCATGCCGTTGCGCATCAGCTCGCGGAACGCGTCCGGCTGGTCGTACCACAGGGAGATGCCGCGCCCGAGCGCCGACTCCACCGCCTGGTTGTCGGGCTGGTGGAACACGTACCCGTTGCGCTCGTGCGGCGGCTGGTCCGAGTGGTCGCGGTCGAACACCGTGTCGCACAGCCCGCCGGTCGCGCGCACCGCCGGCACCGTCCCGTAGCGCAGGGCGATCAGCTGGGCCAGCCCGCACGGCTCGAACAGGCTGGGCATCACGAGCAGGTCGGCGCCGGCGTAGCTGAGGTGCGCGAGTTCGGCGCTGTATTCGAGTTCGAGGTGACAGTCCGGGTTGTCGTTGAGACGGCGCTTCACCTTCCAGAAGTGGTCGTTGATGGCCGGGTTGGTGCTCGAACCCAGCAGCACGAACTGCCCGCCGGCGGCGAGCGTGTAGTCGATGGCGTGGTGGATGAGGTGCACGCCCTTCTGCTCGTCCAGCCGCCCGACGTACGCGACGACCGGGGCGAAGGAGTCGGCCAGCCACAGCCGCTCGCGCAAGGCGCGCTTGTTGGCGTACTTGCCGTCCGGCTCGTCGGCCGAGTAGTTCGCCGGGATGAGCCGGTCCACCTCCGGGTTCCACATGTCGTAGTCGATGCCGTTGAGGATGCCGCCCAGCTTCTCGCGGTGCGTGTCCAACGTCTGCGACAGGCCCATCCCCTGGTCGGTCCGGGCCACCTCCCAGGCGTGCCGGGGCGAGACCGTGGCCACGAAGTTGGCGTACACGATGCCGCCCTTGAGCAGGTTCAGCGCGCCCGGGCGTTGGTCGTCGCCCAGCCGGTGCGCCGACATGAAGCGCTCGGCCGGCAGCAGGCCGACGGCCCTGAGCACCTCCTCGTCGCAGATCCCCTGGTGCCGGAAGTTGTGTACGGTCAGGCAGGCCCGCTGGGTCGCCAGGCCCGCCTGCTGGTACATCTCGTAGAGCAGCACGGGCACCAGCGCGGTCTGCCAGTCGTGGCAGTGGATGACGTCGGGCCGCTTGCCGGAGCGCAGCAGGAACTCCATGGCCGCCTTGCAGAAGAAGGCGAAGCGGATCGGGTCGTCGTTGTCGCCGTAGTAGCTGCCGCGCTCGAAGAAGCCGTCCGACGAGTGCGGCTCGATGAAGTAGCACTTGCGGCCGTGCACGAAGCCGAACCAGACCGTGCAGTGCACCGCTCCGGTGTACCAGGGGACCCACAGGTCCTCGTGCGCCACACACATCCCGTAGACCTGGTCCTCGCGCATGCACCGGTACCGGGGCAGCACGATCTCCACGGCGTTGCCACGGATCTCGATCTCCCGGCTGAGGCCGAACACCACCTCGCCGAGGCCGCCGGCCTGCGCCACTGGGGCGCACTCCGGCGCGACCATCACCACGTACACGGCGGAGCGCACGGTTGCATGTGGACTGTTCCGGACAATGGGCACCCCCGCGATGCACACCGGCTAGTGGGCCGTGACCTACCGTAGTGCCTGAGGCGGACAGGTTTCGCGGATACTCAAAGACCTCGATCGGGCGGCTCAGCCGGTGGCCGGGCCCCTGGTGAGCCGCTTGTACGCCTCGCGTACCCGCTCGAAGTTGCCGCGCAGCACGTCGCGGATGGTCACGTCGATGCCGAGCGCCAGGGCGCGGGCCATGTCCTTGGCGACGTCCTGGTCGGCGGGCAGCCGGGCCACCGCGCGCATCTCGACGTAGTCGATCTCGTCCGACCGGCGGATGCGGGTGATCACGAGGTTCCCGTACGGCGTCCGCCAGGTCTGCGGATCGGACCGGTGCTCCCCGAACGGCGCCGTGCAGCGGTGGCCACCGGCGCACCACTCGACCGGACAGGTCTTGACCTGGCGCTTGCCCCGCGGGCGTGGCGTACCCATCCCCCGAGTCTGCGCTCCGGCCCGCGACCGGGCCACCCGGTGCAGTCCTTCATCTCAGATTCGAAACGCATTCACGCGAATGATGTTCATATCTAGACCGAAGTCGATAGATTCCGGCCATGCCGCACCTTCGCACCCGCCCCGCGGTTCTCGCGCTGGCCGCCCTCATCGCCTCGGTGCTCTGGGCCACGCCGGTGCGCGCCGCCACCAACGACAGCCTGAAGCTGTCGCACGCCACCACGGTGGGCGTGCACAACACCTACAGCACGAGCGACTACACCTACCTGGCACAGGCGCTGGACGCCGGCTCGTCGCTGATCGAGCTGGACGTCTGGGACGACATCCTGTTCCACCGCTGGCAGGTCAGCCACAGCAACCCGTTCGGCAACGACAACAACTGTGTACCCGCGTCGAGCCCGGCCGGGCTGTACACCGGCAGCCGCAACCAGAACCTGGGCTCCTGCCTGTCCGACATCCGGTGGTGGCTGGCCGCGCACCCCACCGCCGGCCCGGTGTTCGTGAAGCTGGAGCTGAAGGCGGGGTTCGACAACAACGCCGGCATGGGCCCCGACGAGCTGGACGCGTACATCAGCGCCAGCGCCGGTACGAGCGCGGTCTTCCGCCCCGCCGACCTGCTCGGCGGCGGCTACGCGACGCCGGACGCGGCGGCTGCGGCCGACGCGTGGCCCACCCGGTCGGCGCTGGCCGGCAAGATGATCATCTACGTGATCCCGGGCACCGTGGAGCTGGGCAACCCGACCGACACGCTGCACACCGACGTGGAGTACGCGACGTACCTGCGGAACCTGTCCGCGGCGGGCAACCTGGGCCGCGCGATGATCTTCCCGGCGGTACTCGGGGCGGCGACCGGTGACCCGCGCGGCCAGTACTCCGACGCGGGCATCCGGCCGTGGTTCGTGTTCTTCGACGGGGACGCCAGCACCTTTGTCTCCACAGTGGACACATCCTGGTACGACACGAGGCACTACATTCTCGTGATGACCGACGCGCACGCGGTACCGCCGGCGATCTCCGGCACCAGCCCGCCGGTGTCCGACGCGCAGGCGCGGGTGGCGCTGCTGGCGGCCGACCACGCCAGCGTCGTGTCCGCCGACTGGTTCGGCCTGCCGGCCGTGCTCAGCGAGGTGTTGCCGCGCGGCTAGCTATTCGGTGCGCAGCGCGACGACCGGGTCCAGCCGGCCGGCGCGCTGCGCGGGTACCACGCCGAAGAGGATGCCGACCCCGGCCGAGACGCCGAACGCGAGCGCGACCGCCCACCAGGTGACCGCCGCGGGCACCGGGGACAGCGCCGCCACGAGCAGCGCACCCCCGATGCCGAGGCCGATGCCGGTGAGCCCGCCGATCGCGGTCAGCAGCACGGCCTCGATCAGGAACTGGACGACGATGTCGCGCGGCCGGGCGCCGACCGCCTTGCGCAGGCCGATCTCCCGGGTACGCTCGCGCACCGAGACCAGCATGATGTTGGACACCCCCACGCCGCCGACGAGCAGCGAGATGCCCGCGATCGCGGCCAGCACGCCGGTCAGCACGCCGAGGATCTTGCCGAGCACGCCCAGGATCTGGTCCTGCGTCACCGCGCTGAACTGGGTGCCGGGGTGGCGCTTGCCGAGCGCCGCCACGATCCGGGCGCCCAGCGGGCCGAGCTCGCTCTGGTCCGTCGCCTTGACGGCCAGACCGTCCACTCTGGACGTGCCCAGCAGCCGCTGCGCCGCCGTGATCGGAATGTGCACCTCGTCGTCGCGGTCCACGCCCAGGCTCTGCCCGAGCCTGGTGAACACGCCGACCACCCGGAAGCGCACCCCGGCCACGTCCATCTGCTGGCCCACCGGGTCGCGGTCGCCGAACAGCGCCTGGGCCACCGCGTAGCCGAGCACGGCCACCCGCCGGCCGGTGTCCACATCGGACCGGGTCAGGTACGTGCCGTGCGCGAGGGTGCGGACGAACACCCGCGGCGTGCTCTCCGTGACGCCCAACACGTTGCTGAACCGGGAGATGGTGCCGGCGCGCACCTGCTCGCCGGAGGAGACCGTGGGCGCCACCCGGTCCCGCCCGCCGGCGAGCCGGGTCACCACGTCCACATCGGACAGGTTCATCGGCGACACGGTCGGCGCCTGGCCGAACGAGACCTGCCCGGGCACCACCAGCAGCAGGTTGGAGCCCAGCCCCTCCACCTCGGACTCCACCTCCTGCTTGGCGCCCGTGCCGATCGCGACCAGCACCACCACGGCCGCCACGCCGATCACCACGCCCAGCATGGTCAGGCCGCTGCGCAGCCGGTTGGCGCGCAGCGCGTCCAGCGCGACCCGCCACGCCTCGGCCAGCCTCACGGGCCACCCACCTGAGCGGCGTCCGCCACGACGACGGAGTCCGCCACGACGAGGCCGTCGCGCATGCGGATCTGGCGCCGGGCCCGCGCGGCCACCTCGTGGTCGTGCGTCACCAGCACCACCGCGACGCCGGAGGACTCGTTCAGCGACTCCAGCAGGGCGAGCACGTCCGCGCCGGTGGCCGAGTCCAGGTTGCCGGTGGGCTCGTCGGCAAGCAGCAGGCTCGGCGCGGTGACCAGCGCGCGGGCGATGGCCACCCGCTGCTGCTCGCCGCCGGAGAGCTGGTTGGGCCGGTGGGACAGCCGGTGTGCCAGCCCGACCCGGTCGAGCATCTCGGTGGCCCGCTCGCGCCGGACCGCCGCGCGTACCCCCGCGTAGACGAGGGGCATGCCCACGTTGTCCACGGCCGAGGTGCGCGGCAGCAGGTGGAAGGACTGGAAGACGAAGCCGATGGTGCGGTTGCGCAGTTGCGCGAGGTCGGTCGCGCTCAACTGGGTGACGTCGCGCCCGTCGATCGACAGCTGCCCGGTGGTCGGCCGGTCCAGCCCGCCGAGCAGGTGCATCAGCGTGGACTTGCCCGATCCGGAAGGCCCGGCGATCGCCAGGTAGTCGCCGCGCGCCACGGTCAGCGTGACGCCGCGCAGCGCGGGGACCTCCAGGCCCTCCATCCGGTACACGCGGGTCACCTCGCGTGCTTCGACGGCGGGAGTACTCACGGGAGGGACTGTCCGGCGCGTACCCGGTCCGCGCCGCGTACCACCACCCGGTCGCCCGCGCCGACCCCGGACCGGATCTCCACCTGGTCCTGGCCCTGCACGCCCACGTCGACCGGTACCCGCACCGCGTGCCCGTCCCGGTCCAGCCACAGCGCGTCGTGCCCGTCCACGGTGAACACCGCGGCCGCCGGTACCGTCACCACACCGTGCGCCTGCCGCACCGACAGGTGTGCCACCGCGCTCATGCCCGGCCGGGGCGCCGGTGCCCCACGCCCGTCGGTGTACCGGCCGGAGCCCAGGGACAGCCGCACCCGGTAGGCCACGCCCCCGCGCGCCGAGGTCGTCGGCAGCACGTCCACGGTCTTCACGGCCGAGTCGTAGGACGCGCCCGGTGCCGCGTCCAGCTCCACGCTCGCGGCCACGCCGGGCGCGACGAGGATCACGTCGGTCTCGTCCACCTCGGCGACCAGGCCCAGCGACGAGGTGTCCACAATGGTCGCCACCGGGGTGCCGGCGCCGACCTGCGCCCCG
>JBBWZQ010000325.1:0-11705 GCA_039649115.1 Micromonosporaceae bacterium
GCCCGCCCGCCACCGACGCGGTGCGCCTGGCGGCGGCCCGGGTCGCGCGGGCCGCCGGTGGGCCGCAGACCGGCCTGGGGGTGCGGCCCGACCGGGGCCCGCCGCCGGCCGCGGTGCTGCGTGGCGAGGCACACCTGCAACTGGGCGACGCGGGTGCGGCGGCCGCCGCGGTCGCCGAGGTGCCCGACGACGCGGCGCCGGACGTCCGTGCCGGCCGGGACCGGCTGCGCCTGCTGGACCTGCTGCGCCGGGACCCGCCCGCCGCGCTGGCCGGCGCCGCCCTGATCGAGGCGGCCGCGGGTGCCGCGCCGGCCCACCCGGGATTGCGCGCGGCGCTGGCCGCGGTACGGGCCGCCTCCCGCACGGCCGGCTGGGAGTACGCCCTGGCCAGCGCCGCGCAGGCGGCCGGCGACGCGGGCGACGCGCTGGCCGCCCGGTGGAGCGCCTGGCTGCTGGTGGAGACGCTGGCCGGTGCCGGGCGGCTGACCGAGTCCGCGCAGGCCGCCTCCGTCGCCGCCGCGGCCTGCGCCGTGGACCTCGCCTACAGCTGGCAGACCCGGTTCCTCGGCGCCCAGCTGTGGTGCCTGGCGCTGCGCGGCGACGCGCTGGACGAGGTGGTGGGGCGGGCCGCCGAGCTGACCGACCGGACCCTGCCGTCCCTGGCCCGCGGGTACGCGACGGCCGCGGCCAGCCTCGCCGAGGCGGACGGCGGGCTGCTCGCCTCGGCGCGGGCCCGGCTGTCCGGCGCCGGCCGGGTACCCGCCTCCGCCGCGGCGCTGCTGGACTGGGTCGGCCGGGAAGCGGCCTGGCTGGACGGGCAGCCCGAGCGGTCCGGCCACCCCGGTGGCGGCGCAGCGCCGCCCTTGGTCGACGGGCTGCGCCGGATCACCGCCCGGTGGGCCGCGTACGACGCGGGGGAGCCGGGCGATCCGGCACCGGGCACGGCGGGGGAGCCGCCGCCGGTTCGGGAGACGCTGGCGGCGTGGGCGGCGGCCCAGGGTCACCCGGAACGGTTCGGCAAGGCCGCCGCCGCGTGGCACGAGCTGGCCCGCCGCGAAGAGGTGCGCTGCCTGCTCGCGCACGGGCTGCACGAGAGCGAGCCGGCCCGCGCCGTGCCGCCGCTGCTGGCCGCCGAAAGCCTGGCCGAAGCCGCCGGCATGGTGGTCCTGCTGGGCCGGGCCCGCCGGGCGCTGCGCCGCCACTCGATCCGCCGGGACATCCGGGGACCTCGATCCGGCGACGACCTCACGGAGCGTGAGCAGGAGGTACTGCGCCTGGTCGCGCGGGGGGAACCGACGAGACGCATCGCTGGACAGTTGGGCATCTCTCGCGAGACGGTGGAGACCCACATCCGGTCGGGCATGCGCAAGCTGGGGGCCAGGACCCGGACGGAGGCCGCCGCTCTCGCGCTGGAGGTGCTCGGATGACCACGCCGCGTTACGTGGTGGCCACCGGCACCGAGGCCACCGCCGCGCTGCGCAGGTTGGCGCGGGCCGGCTGGCACACCCGGGAGGGGTTCGCCCTGGCCGAGTCGGCGTGGGACGTCGGCGCCGCCCGGCTCGTCCTCTACGGCCGCGTCGCCGACCTGGACACCGCCGAGCTCGCGGTGCACGCCGCCGCCCGGGGCGCCGGCGTGGTCGCCATCGTCGACCCGGCCACCGACGCCGGCCGCGCCCTGCTGTCCGACCTGTCCCGGCTCGGTCCGGTCACCCGCGACCCGGATGCCGACGTCGAGTCGCAGGAGCGCGGCGACGGGGAGGGCGGCGTCGTGGCGCTGCTGCTGCCCGAGCAGCGGGCGCTGCTGGACCGGCTGGCCAACGGCGAGACGATCGCCGCCGCCGCCGCGGCCGAGTACCTGTCCCTGCGCACCGCCAACCGGCGCATCGCACAGGCCCGCGACGCGCTGGGCGTGCGCACCACCCGCGAGGCCGTGCTGACCTACCTGCGCCAGCGCAAGCCCAACAACAATTGATTCGTCGCTCGCTCCGCCCGCCCGGCTCTGCGCCGGTTGACCGCACCTGCAGGCGAGACCCTGCACCCGGTCGCTTCGCTCCCGCCCTCCGCCCGCCCGGCTCTGCGCCGGTTGACCGCACCTGTAGGCGAGACCCTGCATCCGGTCGCTTCGCTCCCGCCCTCCGGGCCGCCCTTCCGGGCGGCGGCGCAGAGCGGCTAACGGGCCTGCGTGGGGACGTGCGGCGCGACGTCGCCGGGGGGCTGGCGGGTGGCGAGCCAGGCGGTCGCGGCCAGGGCGAGCAGGCCGACAGTCGCGGCGGCCAGCGCCGGGACCGGGCCGCCGGCCGGCAGCCAGACTCCCGCCAGCGGGTCCATCAACGCACCGGGGCCGAGCTGGAAGCGGGTCATCACCGCCGCCAGAGCCCACAGGTGCACCGGCACCGCCACCAGCACGGCCAGCCACACCAGCCGGCGGGCCGCCGCCGGGCCCAGCGCCGCCTGCCAGTGCCGCACGAAGCAGGCGCCGAGCACCAGGCCGGCACCGGCCGGCATGACGTACCGGGAGTGGGCCACCCAGCCGGCGGTGTGGATGAACGCGAACTCCAGCACGACCAGGATGCCCAGGCACGCGACGGCCAGGCCGGCCATCACCAGCCGGTACCGGCGCCCGGCCATCAGCAGCGCCGGTACGGCCAGGGTGGCGAGGGCGGCGTACCAGCCGATCACCGTCCAGGCCGGGATGGTCGTCTCGCCGTAGCTGAACTGCCCGACGATCTGCTGCAGGTAGAACGGCACCCGGACGGCCACGATCAGGCGCGCCGTGGTCAGCGTCCCGTACGGGTGCGCCCGCCCGGGTACCGGCGTGACGTCGGACAGCCCGGCGGTCAGGAACCAGGCCGCCGCGAGCAGCCCGCTCGCGACCAGCGCCGCGACCGCCCAGCGCACGTCGCGGCGGCGCAGCAGCGCCCGCACCCGGCCGGGCCGGGCCAGCAGCGCCGCGGCCACCAGCACGAGGCCCAGCAGCAGCGGCCCCAGGTGCCGCACGGTCATCAGCAGCACCCCGGCGACCCCCGCGAGCACGACCAGCCACCGGGTCCCCGGCTGCCCGGCGCTGACCTCACCGGGCTCGCGGGCGCTGACCTCGCCGGCATTGGGCTCGCGGGCGCTGACCTCGCCGACGCTGGCCTCGCCGGCACCGGGCTCGCCGGCACCGGCCGGGCGCAGCAGCGCCAGCAGGGCACACCACAGCAGGACTCCGGCCGCGATCTCCACCCCGTTCGGGTTGATCGAGCCGGCCAGGTCCATCACCATCGGCGTGGCCACCAGGACCAGGCCACCGACCAGCAGCCGGTTGCCCAGCCGCACCGCGATCGCGACCGCGGCGGCCAGCAGCAGCGCGCACAGCAGCGCGGAGACCAGCCGTCCGGCCACGATCCCGCCGTAGCCGGGACTGACCAGCATCGGCAGGCCGACGGGGAGGTAGTAGACCGGGCTGTACCCGGCGGCGCCGGTACGCACCGCGACCCGCCGGTGGTCCGCCGGCGCCGGCCGCTGGCAGGACGCGGGCAGTCGCCGCTGCCACTGGCACTGCACGCCACCCGGGAGCAGGCTGGCCGGTACCCGCTGGGTGCCGGCGGTGGCGTGGATCTGGCCGCTGGCCACCCCGTACGCCCGGACGATGTGCTCGCTCTCGTCGTAGGTGCCGTTGACCGGCAGCGCGAGGGCCCAGCCCGCGCCGAGCCCGAAGAACGCGACCAGGGCGACCAGGAACGCGCGCCGTACCCGCCGGTCGTCGCCCGTGCGGCCGGCGGAGGTCGGCGCGGCGGCCGGCTTGATCGCCTCCGCCGCACCCCGGCTCCGGCTGCGCTCGGGCGGCAGACCGGTCGTCGTCTCCTGCACGCCGGCCAGGATACGGGGTGCCGCGCGCGGCGCGGCGGCGCCACGGGGCAGGATTGGCCCTGCCATGAAGGTCATCGTCGCGCACAACCGCTACTCCTCGGCCCAGCCGTCCGGGGAGAACACCATCGTCGATACGGAAATCGCCCGGCTGACCGCCACCGGCGTCGAGGTGCTGCCGTTCCTGCGCAGCTCCGACGAGATCGGCGCGCTGCCGGTGGCGCAGAAGGCGCTGCTGCCGCTGTCCCCGATCTACGCGCCGGCCGCGCAGCGGGCCCTGGTACGCCTGATCGAGGCGCACCGGCCGGACCTGCTGCACCTGCACAACCCGTACCCCCTGATCTCGCCCTGGATCGTGCGGACCGCACACGCCCACGGCCTGCCGGTGGTGCAGACGGTGCACAACTACCGCCAGGTCTGCGCCTCCGGCGTGTACTTCCGCGACGGCCACATCTGCCACGACTGCCGCGGCCGGGCCTTCGCGCTGCCGGCGATCCGGCACCGCTGCTACCGCGGCTCCACCGCGCAGAGCGCCGTGATGGCCACCGCCCTCGCGGTGCACCGCGGCACCTGGCACGGCGTGGACCGCTACATCGCGCTCACCGGCGCGGTCGCCGGGCACCTGCGCGACTACGGCATCGCCGCGGACCGCATCGTGGTCAAGCCCAACGGCATCCCCGACCCCGGCGACGGCGGCCCGCCCGGCGACGGGTTCCTGTTCATCGGCCGGCTGGCCGAGGAGAAGGGCCTGCGGCTGCTGCTGGACGCCTGGTCGCGGCATCCGGTGGGGGCACTGGGCCCGCTGCGGATCGTGGGCGACGGGCCGCTGCGGCCGGTGGCCCGGGCCGCGGCCGACGCCCGGGCCGACGTCGAGTTCCTCGGCCCATGCGGTACCGACGAGAAGTGGGGCCATTTCCGCGCGGCGGCCGTCGTGGTCGCGTGCTCCACCTGGGACGACGTGCTGCCGACCGTGGTGATCGAGGCGCTGGCCACCGGACGGCCGGTGCTGGGCACCGCGCTGGGCGGCATCCCGTACCTGGTGGGCGACGCCGGCTGGACGGTGCCTGCCGAGGTCGAGGCGCTGTCCGCCGCGCTGCCCGCGGCCCGGGCCGGCGCGGCCGCGCTCGGTGGCCTGGCCCGCACCCGGTACCTGGAGAACTTCACCGAGGAGCTGGCCATCAAGCGCCTCCTCGAAGTGTACGGCGGCTACATGTAGTCTGGCTACGTGAGCGCTCTCGACATCGCCCGGTGGCAGTTCGGCATCACCACCGTGTACCACTTCCTGTTCGTCCCCCTGACGATCGGCCTGTCGTTCCTGGTCGCCGGCCTGCAGACGGCCTGGGTACGCGGCGGCGACGAGCGCTGGCTGAAGCTGACGAAGTTCTACGGCAAGCTGTTCCTGATCAACCTCGCGATGGGCGTGGTCACCGGCATCGTGCAGGAGTTCCAGTTCGGCATGAACTGGAGTGACTACTCCCGCTTCGTCGGTGACGTGTTCGGCGCGCCGCTGGCCATCGAGGCCTTGCTCGCGTTCTTCATGGAATCCACCTTCGTCGGGCTGTGGATCTTCGGATGGGACCGGCTGCCCCGGCGCGTCCACCTGGCCACCATCTGGGCCACCGCCGCCGGCACGGCACTGTCCGCGTACTTCATCCTGGTCGCCAACTCCTGGATGCAGAACCCGGTCGGCTTCCACCTCAACCCGGCCGCCCACCGCGCCGAACTCACCGACTTCGGCGCCGTGCTGACCAACAAGGTCGCCCTGATCACCTTCCCGCACACCATGGCCGGCGCGTTCCTCACCGCCGGCGCCCTGATGCTCGCCGTTGCCCTGTGGCACCTCACCCGCGGCACCCCCGACGTCGGCGCGTTCCGGTCGGCCGCCAAGGTCGGCGCGTGGACCACGCTGGTGTCCGCGGCCGCGCTCGCGGTCACCGGCGACATCCAAGGCAAGATCATGACCGAGGTACAGCCGATGAAGATGGCCGCCGCCGAGGCGCTGTACGGCACCGCCCAGCCCGCGTCCTTCTCGATCTTCACGATCGGTACCCTCGACGGCAGCCGCGAGGTCTTCTCCATCCGGCTGCCCGGACTGCTGTCGTTCCTGGCGACCGGCAACTTCCACGGCCGCGTCGAGGGGATCGACGCGCTGCGCGCCCAGTACCAGGCGACGTACGGGCCCGGCTCGTACACGCCGGCCATCCCGGTCACCTACTGGAGCTTCCGCCTCATGATCGGCATCGGCATGCTCGCGGCCCTGGGTGCCGCATGGGCGCTGTGGGGCACCCGGCGCGGCCGGATCCCGACCGGGCGCTGGCTGGCCCGCACCGCCGTCGTGCTGCCCCTGCTGCCGCTGCTCGGCAACTCCTTCGGCTGGATCTTCACCGAGATGGGCCGGCAGCCCTGGATCGTCTTCGGGCAGCTGCGCACCGCCGCCGGCGTGTCGCCGAGCGTCTCGGCCGGCGAGGCGCTCACCTCCCTGGCCGTCCTCACCCTGCTGTACGGCGCGCTCGCCGTCGTCGAGGTGCGGCTGCTGCTGCGCGCCGCCCGCACCGCCCTGCCGGACGTCTCGCCACCCGCGTCCACACCGGACGAGCAGCCGCTCGCCTTCGCGTACTGAGGGGACCGCCATGACGACGCTGTGGTTCGCGCTGATCGCGGTGCTGTGGACCGGGTACTTCGTGCTGGAGGGCTTCGACTTCGGGGTGGGCATGCTGCTGCCGGAGCTGGGCCGCGACGACCGGGAACGCCGGGTGCTCATCAACACGATCGGACCGGTCTGGGACGGCAACGAGGTGTGGGTGATCACGGCCGGAGGCGCCACCTTCGCCGCCTTCCCCGAGTGGTACGCCAGCCTGTTCTCCGGCTTCTACCTGCCCCTGCTGCTCATCCTGGTGGCGCTGATCCTGCGCGGCGTCGCCTTCGAGTACCGGGGCAAGCGCGACGATCCGGCGTGGCACCGGCGCTGGGACACCGCGATCGTCGCCGGCTCCCTGGTGCCCGCCCTGCTGTGGGGCGTCGTGGTCGCGAACATGGTGCGCGGCGTACCGCTGTCCGCCCGGCACGACTACACCGGCGACCTGTGGACCCTGCTCAACCCGGCTGGCCTGCTCGGCGGCGCGACCACGCTCGCGCTGTTCCGCACCCACGGCGCGGTGTTCCTGGCGCTGAAGACGACCGGCGAGATCCGGCTGCGGGCCCGGCGCATCGCCGCCCGTACCGGCCCGGCCGCCACCGTGCTGGCCGTGCTGTTCCTCGGGACCACGACCAGCCTGCGGCACGCCCCGGCCGCGGCCGGCCTGGCGGTCGCCGCCGTGCTCGCGCTGGCCGGCGGCCTGCTCGCCACCCGGGCCGGGCGCGACGGCTGGGCGTTCACCGGCACCGCCGCGGCCATCGGGCTCACCATCGCGGCCCTGTTCACCGCGCTGTACCCGGACGTCCTGCCGTCCACCATCAACCCGGCCGACAGCCTGACGGTGCACAACGCCGCGTCCAGCCCGTACACCTTGAAGATCATGACCTGGGTGGCGGCGGCCTTCACCCCGATCGTGCTGCTCTACCAGGGGTGGACCTACTGGGTGTTCCGCCGGCGCATCGGCGTGGCCGACATCCCCGGCGGACCGCACTGAGTCCCGGCGCAGGTCGGTTCCACAGCGCAGGTCGGTTCCTCAGCGCAGGTGGGTTCCTCAGCGCAGGTCGGTCAGGTCCGCCAGCTTCGCCTCGATCTCGGCCAGCTCGGCCCGCAGCCGCTGCGCCTGCTGCTCCGCGTCGCTGCGCTCCGCCGACACGATCTGCTCCACCGCCTCCTGCACCCCCGCCACGTCCAGCAGCGCCACCATCTTCAGCGCCTCCGACGGCTTGATCAGGTAGGGCTTGGCCAGGCTCTTCGAGCCCTGGTTGGCGGCCACCGTCCACTCCCCGTCGACATAGGCCAGGGTCACCGTCAGCGCGGCCGGCCCCTTCGGCCGGGCCTGCTTGGCCGCCTTGCGCGGCCTGGCCGGCACCGCCTCCGGGCCCGGAGCCGGGGTCTCCGGAGCCGGCTGCGCGGCGGCCGGACCGGCCGGGGTGTCGGATGCGGCCGGGGTGTCGGATGCGGCCGGCCGCGCCGCCTTGGCGGGCGCCACCTTGGTGGCCGCGGCCTTGCCGGGACTATCCACAGTGGAGCGTGGCATGCTGGGCTCCTCACGAGGCGTGGGTACCGGTGGCTCAGTGAGCCTGAGTTCCGGGGCGGGGGCGGGCGCCGGCTTCGGCTTCGGATCGGCTGCGCGGGTGCCGGCGCCGCGCGGCGGTATCGCCAGGTCGGTGGGGGAGAAGGGCAGCTCGTCACGGCCGAAGCGGACCACGACGAAATCCTCGCTGCCGTCCGGGTCGGTCAGCTCGATCACCTGACCCGTCTGGCCGGCCATCTGGCCCGCGGCGGCGGTGAACACCACTCTCGGCCGGCGCCCGGCGGACAGCTGGGCCCGGATCGACTCGACATCCTCTGTGGACAGTCCCCGGCCGGCGGCTCGCGCGGCAACCATCGGCATCCCCTTCCGAACACTCGTTCCAGTGTCGTTCCTACCAGGATGGGCTGACAAATCCTCGCGACACCCCGACGGAACTAGGTTCGGCGGGCCATCGCCAGCGTCGTCGACAGGCGGGTCCGCACCACCCCGCCGTGCGCGTCGACCGCGGCGGCCAGCCCGCCGTACAGCACCGCACGCTGCTGCTCGGGCAGCATCCGGTGCGGGGAGAACGTGGCCAGCAGCGCCATGTAGCGCTCGGTCGGGTAGGGCACCACGGACTCGAAGGCCAGCGCCGTGACGGCGGTGAACCCGTCGTGGCCGGCCAGTTCCCGGGTCAGCCAGTGCTCCCCCGGCGGCGGGGGAGGACCGTGACCCTGATCGAGCAGCTCCGCCGCGTGCGCCGCGTACGCCCGGTTCAGGTCCGCCTCCAGCGCGTCGTCGACGAAGCTGTACTCGTGCCCGAACAGCGCCAGCACGCCACCCGGGGACAGCGTCGCGCGCGCCTTGTCCAGCCGCACCTGCGCCGCCACCCAGTGCCACGCCTGCGCGCAGATGACCAGCGGCACCCCGCCGGCGGGCGGCGTGAAGTCCTCGAAGCCTTCCACCCGCACCTCGGCCTCCGGCAACCGGTCCCGCAGCACCCGGGCCATCGCCGGATCCGGCTCCAGGCACGTGATCCGCGCACCCCGCCCGGCGAACGCCGCGGTCGCCTTGCCGGTACCGGCGCCCACCTCGACGATCCGCTCCGGTACCCGCCCCAGGTAGCCGAACACCGCGTCCACCAGCGCCGCCGGGTACCCGGCCCGCACCTCGTCGTACTCCCGCGCCACCTCACCGAAGACCAGCCGCTGTTCCCGCATCCGGGTATCTTCGACCATTCCGGGGAGGAGCGCGAGTGACCCAGACCGAGAGCATCGTCCGCCTGGTCCGCGACGGCCCGCGCACCGACTTCCCGCGCACCGACGCCGCACGTCGCCCACGTCGTCGCGCAGATCGGGCGGCTGACCGCCGGCGGGTGAACCCGGGTCCGCGCGAGCGCCCGGTCATGCCGAGCGCGGCGGCCGTGGCCGCGGCGAGGTAGAGGCCGGCCTGCACGTTGAGCACGGCCACCACACCCAGGCGGTCACCGAGCAGCCCGGCGCCGAGCATGCCGGCCGCCTGGCCGCCGGCGAACACGCTGCCGAACAGGCCGAACACCCGTCCGCGTAGGTGCTCCGGCGCCGCCTCCTGCAGCGCGCTCACCAGCCCGGTGACGAAGATCGTGCCGGGCGCGCCCGCGGCGACGAACAGCACCGCGTACAGCACCTCGGCGCGGGTGACCTGGGGCGCGTTCCAGATCGCGAGCTCGAGCAGGCCCAACACGGCGGCACCGGCGGCGGTGAGCGCCCCGGCCCGGGACCGGCGGGCGAGGGTGCCGACCAGCAGTCCCGCCGCGATCGCGCCGATCGCCTGCACGCCGCGCAGCAGTCCCGTCTCCGCGGCGTCCCCGTGCAGCGCCCGCGCCACGAACGGCACGAAGAGCACCACGAAGATGCCCTGCCCGACCGCGGCGACGCCGGTCACGGCGAGCCCGGCCCCCAGCCCGCGCCGGGCGGCGCCCGGCCGCACCTCCGGCACCGGCCCGGCCGGCTCGGACCAGCACGGGTGGGACGGGATCCGCACCCGGGCGATGAGCACCGCGGCGAGCAGGAAGCTGAGCGCGTCCACCGCCACGATCGAGCGCAGGCCGCCGACGACCAGCAGCGCACCGCCGAGCGGCCCGCCGACCAGCCGCCCCAGGTTGCTGTTGACCGCGAGCAGCGAGTTGGCGCCCACCAGCTCCCCGGCCGGCACCAGCGTCGGCAACAGTGCGTTCTTGCTGGGATCGAACAGCGCGGCCAGCGCCGCCTCGACCGTGATCACGACGTACACGATCCACAGGTCGGCCCGGCCGCCGACCGCGAGCAGCGGGAGCAGCGCGGCGGCCTGCGCCACCGACACCCAGAGCAGGGCGCGGGGGCGGTCCCACCGGTCGGCGAGCCGGCCGGCCACCGGACCCAACAGGATCGGTGGCGCCAGCTCGACCAGGAACGCCAACGCCGTGCCGAGGGTGGAGCCGGTGAACTGGTACACCAGCACCGGCAGCGCGACCAGCAGCAGCCAGTCGCCGGTGTCGGAGATCAGCCCGGCGGTCCACAGGCGGCGGAACGCCGGCTCGCGCATCGCCCTCACCGCTCCTCCAGCGGGAAGGCCTCCAGCCCCAGGTGGACCACGGCGGCGCCGGTCGGCGCATCGTCCCGGGTGGCCGCGATGTACGGCCGGATCAGCGCGTCGAGCCGGGTGACGAGCTCGGCCAACTCGTCGGGAGCCAGGCGCAGCGAGTACGTGGACAACCCGCTCGCCCTGTCCCACCGCGGATCCACGCGGTCCCGGCGGGCCAGGTACTCGCGGGCCAGGCGCTGGCCGCGCTGCAGCGCGACGGCCGCGAAGGCTGCCTGCTGCGCCGGGTCCGCCCGGTCCCGGTCCACCGCGAACCCGGTGATCGTGGCGCGCCACGGCCGCTCCCGACCATCGGCCGGCGTGTCGCGGTCGACCGGTTCGACCAGCCCGTGGCGGGCCAGGAACCGCAGGTGGTAGCTGCAGTTGGAGGGGGAGTCGCCGACCGCGCGGGCGCACGCGGAGGCCGTCGCGGGGCCGGCGGACATCAGGTGGTTGATCAGATCCAGGCGCAACGGGTGCGCCAGCGCGGCCAGCTCGCCCGGCTGCTCGACGGCCCGCCGCTGCTCTCCCGCCATCCCGCCTCCCCCAATCCTGAAACGCTCTTTCAGAAGGTACCCAGCGGTGGACAACAATGAAAGAGCCTTTCAGATATTGCGGCCGGTGAGCTCGGCAGAGCCGGTTCGCAGAACCGGGCCTGAGCGGACACCGAGTGGGCTGGGACGCCGGCGGCGCTAGGCAACACCCCGTGCGACGTGGCACGATCTCGCAGGTGACCAGCAGTCCCACCCCGGCGCAGTACCTGCGCGACCTCGCGCGGCTGCGCCGCGTCCGCGACCGGATCGACCGGGAGTACGCCCAGCCGCTGGACGTCGAGGCGCTCGCCCGCGGCGCGCACATGTCGGCCGGGCACCTCAGCCGCGAGTTCCGGCTCGCCTACGGCGAGTCGCCCTACAGCTACCTCATGACGCGGCGCATCGAGCGCGCGATGGCGCTCCTGCGTCGTGGCGACCTCAACGTCACCGAGGTCTGTTTTGCGGTCGGCTGCTCGTCGCTCGGCACGTTCAGCACCCGCTTCTCCGAGCTGGTCGGCATGTCGCCGAGCACCTATCGCAAGCTGGCCGCCGGCGACGCGGCGGGCCTGCCCGGTTG
>JBBWZQ010000362.1:0-2713 GCA_039649115.1 Micromonosporaceae bacterium
ATCCGCGCCTGCCGCTGGAGCAACGCCTGGGCGACCTGCTCGGCCGGCTCACCCTGGACGAGAAGATTTCGTTGCTGCACCAGTACCAGCCGCCCATCCCCCGATTGGGAATGGCCCTGGTCAAGAACGGCACCGAGGCACTGCACGGGCTCGCCTGGTCCAACGACTTCAACGCAGGCGGCAACCAGACCTACGCGACCGCGACGGTCTTCCCGCAGTCCGTCGGACTTGGACAGACCTGGGATCCGGAGCTGCTCCGGCAGGTCGGTAACGCGGTGGGCAGGGAGGCCCGCGGATACCACTCCATCGACCCGATCGTGTGGGGCCTCAACCTGTGGGCGCCGGTGGTGAATCTGCTACGCGACCCGCGATGGGGACGCAACGAGGAAGGCTACAGCGAGGATCCGTACCTGACGGGAGTTCTCTCCACCGCCTTCGGCCGCGGCATCCAGGGCCCGGACCCCGACCACCTGCTCGCCGCGCCGACCCTCAAGCATCTCCTCGCATACAACAACGAGGCGCAACGCACCACCAGCTCGTCGGTGCTGCGGCCCCGGGTCCTTCGCGAGTACGACGAGCAGGCGTTTCGACCGGCCATCGCCGCTGACGCGGCAACCGGCGTGATGACCTCGTACAACCTGGTCAACGGCCGCCCGATGACGGTCAGCGATCTGATCACCTCGACCGTGCGCGGCTGGACCGGTCGGGAGCTGATGGTGGTCAGCGACGCCTTCGCGCCCGGCAACCTGACCGGGTCGCAGCGCTACTTCGCCACTGCGGTCCAGGCGTACGGCGCCGCGGTCGCGGCGCAGATGGACAGCTTCACACAGGACGGCACCGACCCGAGCTCGACGGTCACCAACGTCACCGCGGCATGGCAACAGGGTCTGATCACGGAGGCCGACATCGACACCAACGTCCGACACATCCTCAGCGTGCGGCTGCGGCTCGGCGACTTCGATCCCGGCGGCGGCCGGTACGCGGGCATCACCGCGGATGTCGTCAACAGCACCGACCACCAGCGGCTGGCCCGCCAGACGGGACGGGCACAGGCGGTACTGCTGAAGAACGACGGAGATCTACTGCCGCTGCACAAGCGGGCCACGGTCGCGGTCATCGGCCCACTCGCCGACCAGATCTTCACCGACTTCTACGCCGGGCTCATGCCCTACCGGGTAACCCCGGTGCGGGGCCTGGGCGACGCACTGACCGCCGGTGGCGGAACGATGCGAACCGCCCTGGGCGTGGACCTGGTCGCGTTCCAGGCGCCGGGCGGCGGCTATGTCACCGCGTCCAGCAGCCCGCAGGGCGCCCAACTGCTCGCGACGAGCAGCGCGATCGGCCCCGACGAAGGATACGACCTGTTCGACTGGGGGCAGGATGTGTTCTCGCTGCGCGCCCGAGCCAACAACCGGTACTGGACCAAAGGCAGCGGCAACGCGGTCCTCAACGCCGCCGTGGAGCCCCACAGCTTCAGCCCACAGGAGCCGGTCCGGTTCGTGACCCAGACCGACGGTACGGTCGCCATCCGGCTGGGTACCGGCAACAACAACTATGTCGTCGTCGACGCGACCACCGGAGCACTGAGCGCCAACAGCAACGCCACCGGCGCCACCCACTTTACTCAGGTGACCGTGCGCAGCGGCATCGACGCCGCGGTCACGGCCGCAACCGGAGCGGACGCCGCGGTCGTCATTGTCGGAAACGACCCGCTGATCAACGGCCGGGAAACCCAGGACCGACCCGACCTCGAGCTGGCGCCCGGACAGCAGGCACTCATCGAGGCGGTGCTAGGCGCCAATCCCCACACGGTGCTGGTCGTGGAGAGCAGCTACCCCTACGCGATCGGATGGGCGCAGCAAAACGTGCCGGCGATCCTGCACACGGCACACGCCGGACAGGAGACCGGACACGCGCTGGCGGACGTGCTCTTCGGCGACTACGCACCGGCCGGTCGGCTCAGCCAGACCTGGTACGCGGGCACCGCGGACCTGCCGAACATCTTCGACTACGACATCATCAAGGGTGGCCGGACCTATCTGTACTACCGGGGAACTCCGCTCTACCCGTTCGGCCACGGACTGACGTACACCACGTTCTCCTACGACAATCTACGGCTGGACCACCACGAGACCGGTGGCGACTGGAGGGTCACGGTGAGAGTCGAGGTCACCAATACCGGACGCCGGGACAGCGATGAGGTGGTGCAGTTGTACACCCATCAGCGCGCATCGCGGGTGACCCAGCCGATCCGCCAACTTCGTGGCTTCCGGCGTGTGCACGTCAAGCGCGGCCGGACGGCGACCATCGACTTCGAGCTCCGGGTGGGCGACTTCGCACTCTGGGACGTCACCCGGGAGACGTGGAGCGTCGAGTCCGCCACGCACGACGTTCTGGTCGGACGGTCCTCTGCCGACATCAGACTCGCCGCGCAGCTGCGGGTACCCGGCGAAGTGATCCCGCCCCGTGACCTGAGTGTCGGCACCAGTGCGGCCAACTTCGACGACTACAGCGGCATCGCACTGGTCGACGAGAGCAAGGCGGGCGGTGACGCTGTCGGGCTCACCCGCACCGGCGGCTGGATCAAATTCGCCGACGCCGACCTCGGTGTACCCGGAACAACCACCATCAACGTGACCACCGCCAAGGCCAACAGCGATCCCGCCGCCATCAGCGTCGTGCTCGATGACCCGCTCGCCGGTCCCGTACTGGG
>JBBWZQ010000070.1:0-8047 GCA_039649115.1 Micromonosporaceae bacterium
TCGCGGCCAACATCTGTTTCGCCGTCACCGGCACCCCGGCCGGCCTCTTCGCCGGGCAGATCTTCATGGGCGCCGTGTGGGGCATCTTCGCCGCCCTCGGCATCATCGTCGCGCAACGCCTCCTGCCAACCGCGGTTGCCACGGCATCCGCCATCTTCCTCAGCTGCACCGCGCTCGCCTCCGCCTTCGGCGGAGCCGCTGGAGGAGTCGGAGCCGCCGTCATCGGACTGCCGCACGTATTCCTCATCCCGGCCGCGCTCGGCCTGCTCGCCGTCGTCGGCCTGACGTTCATGGCCCGCACGTCAAGGGAAAACAATCTCTAGACAGCGTCGATCCTCTGGGCAGCTCGATGTGTCAAACACACATGTCGATCGGCACCAGTCGACCAACGTCGGTATGACACCTGGGTACCGCCAAGTCATGCGCAAAATCGCCGCCACCGTGGTCGGGTAGCGGGAGCGCATTGCTGCGCTCCCGCCCCCTCAGAACCGGACTGGCGGCTGTTCACCGCATCCGGCTCAAGCAGGCCCCAAGGGCGTGCTGGCGTTGCGTCGGCTGGCTGGTTCTGTGCCTTCGACGGCCGGAGCCGGCGGAGGCACGAAGTGTGTACGAGGCAGGCGGAAGTCGACGGGGCAAGCGTCCGGGAGCATCCACTGTGGACTCGCAGCGGATCGCGGAGTTGGAGCGGGAAGTCTGGGAACTGAGGGGTGCCAACGAACTCCTGAAGGCGGCCTCGGCTTTCTTCGCGCGGGAGTTGGACCCGCGATTGCCCAAGTAGTCGGGTTCATCGAGGAGCACCGGGAAGCGTTCGGCGGTGTCGAGCCGATCTGCCGTGTCTTGCGCGACGTGGGTGTGCAGATCGCGCCGTCGACGTACTACGAGGTCAAGAGCCGCCGGCCCTCGGCGCGGGCGCGGCGCGATGCGGAGCTGATCCCGCTGGTCATCAAGATCTATGACGAGAACTATCAGGTGTACGGGGCTCGCAAGGTCTGGGAGGAGCTGCACGGCCAGGCCATCAGGTGGCCTTGCACGGTGGAGCGGCTGATGCGCAGGTTGGGGCTGCGTGGGGTCAGCCGGGGCAGGGTCCGACGCCGCACCACGGTCCCGGACCGGGTGATCACCGGGGCGGTTCATACCTGCTGGCTCGTACCGAACCGTCTGATGTAAAGGTCTGCGACGGAGGTATACGCGTCCCGAACCTGCTTCAAGTTCACCGCGTGACTATATGAGCTCTTGGATCCTGCCGGTTCTGACGGCCATCGGTGTAGCCATCACGCGCCGACCAGCCCTCCGGCAGACCTACGGGCAGGCAAGCCCGCCGCGTCACCGAAGGCACGCCTCAGTTACCACGGTATGCAGTCCCGATCGGGCGAGTGCCTGACATGAGGGGCTCACGATGATATGGACACCGTGAGCCCGTTGTGGAAGGCATTCCTGCCGAAAGCTAGGAAATCTTGCGGCGGAACGTGGCCATGGCGAAGGCGTACGCGACGACGAGGATGCTGACGCACCAGGCGAGCGCGATCCAGATGCCGGTGCCGACCGGCTGCTGCGTGAACAGGTCGCGGATCGTGTTGACGATCAGCGTCACGGGCTGGTGTTCGGCGAAGGCGCGGACCGGGCCGGGCATGGACGCGGTGGGCACGAAGGCCGAGCTGATGAACGGCAGGAAGATGAGCGGGTAGGAGAACGCGCTCGCGCCGTCCGCGGACGTCGCGGAGAGGCCGGGGATGACGGCGATCCAGGTCAGGGCGAGGGTGAACAGGCTCAGGATGCCGGCGACGGCGAGCCAGGCCGCCAATCCCGCCGGGGAGCGGAAGCCCATGAGGAGGGCGACGAGCACGACGGCCACGACCGAGATGAAGTTGGCCACCAGCGAGGTCAGCACGTGCGCCCACAGCACGGACGAGCGGACGATCGGCATGGACTGGAACCGTTCGAAGATGCCGCTCTTCATGTCGAGGAAGAGCCGGAACGCGGTGTAGGAGATGCCCGAGGCGATCGTGATGAGCAGGATGCCGGGCAGCAGGTAGTCCACATAGGACTTCGAACCTGAGTTGATCGCGCCGCCGAACACGTAGACGAACAGCAGCATGAACGCGATCGGCATGATCGTGGTGGTGATGATGGTGTCCAGACTGCGCGTGATGTGGCGCAGGGAGCGTCGGGTCAGGACGGCGGTGTCGCCGAAGAAGTGGTTGGTCATCGGGGTTCCTTACTTGTCCGTGCCGGCGTCGGCGTTCGTAGCGTTGGCGCCGACGATGGCGAGGAAGACGTCCTCGAGGGTGGGCTGCTTCTCGACGTACTCGACCTTGGCGGGCGGGAGGAGTTGCTTGAGTTCGGCGAGGGTGCCGTTCACGATGATGCGGCCCTCGTGGAGGATCGCGATCTGGTCGGCGAGCTGTTCGGCCTCGTCGAGGTACTGGGTGGTGAGCAGCACGGTGGTGCCCTGACCGGCGAGCTCCTTGACGGACTGCCACACCTCGATGCGGCCCTGGGGGTCGAGCCCGGTCGTCGGCTCGTCGAGGAAGATGACCGGCGGATTCCCGACCAGGCTCATCGCGATGTCGAGGCGGCGCCGCATGCCGCCTGAGTAGGTTGCCACCTTCCGCGCGGCCGCTTCGGTCAGCGAGAAACGCGCGAGCAGGTCATCGGCGATCTTGCCCGGGTTCTTGAGGTGCCTCAGCTGGGCGACCAGCACGAGGTTCTCGCGGCCGGTGAGGATTTCGTCGACGGCGGCGAACTGTCCGGTGAGGCTGATGGACTCCCGCACGTTCGCCGGTTGCTTGCCGACATCGAACCCGTGGACGCTGGCGGTGCCGGCGTCGGCCTTGAGCAATGTGGACAGGATCTTCACGACCGTGGTCTTGCCGGCCCCGTTGGAGCCGAGCAGGGCGAAGATGCTGCCCCGTGCCACGTCGAAGTCCACGCTACGCAGCACATGCAGCTTGTTGTACGACTTCTGCAGGCCCTGTACCGCAATCGCGGGCCTTCGGTTCTGATTGGGGATCATTTCGATGCTTCCCTTCGGGGTGCGGTGATGCGGCGGATGATGACGTTGCCGTAGTTGGCGTGCAGGTGAAGTTCGACCGTGCGGTCGCTGGCGGCGGCGGCCGGGTCGGGGGTGAGTTCGTTGCGGACCCGGCCGTGGGCCGAGCTGGCGTCGATCCAGGCCGCGATGCCGGTCGGGACGCCGACGTCGACATCGGCGTGGCCGTTGTCGAGCCGGATCGTGCCGCCGCTGACTTCCCGGATGCGGATGAGCCCGTGGGCGCTGCGCGCGGTCACGTCGCCGAGGGCCCGGTCGATGGACAGTGCCCCGGACGTGGCGGCTTCCACGTCGCCGGCCGCGGTGCCGAGCTCCATGGTTCCGTGGGAGGCGCGCAGCCGAGCGTCGCCGTGAACCTGAGCGACGCGCAGCACACCATGGCCGGCGGTGACGTCGAGCCGGCCGGTCACCTCGGTGATTTCGGTGCTGCCGTACGGCGCGTCGAGGACCAGGTTGGCGACGGTGTCGGCGGTGACGCCGCCGTACTTCGCGGCGATGCGACAGTCCCCGAGCACGCCGCGGGCACGGACCGACCCGTACGCGGTCTCAATCGTGACCCGCGACCCGGTCGGCACCGCACACCGGACATCGACCGAGTCGCTCTTGCCGAACAGGCTGAGCCGACGCGGGACCTTGACCCGCAACACACCGCTGTCGAACGAGACCGTGGCCTCGCGGGCGAGTGACGCATCGCCGCTGCGGCCGGGTCTGCTCGGCACCACCTCGGCGACGGCATCGGTGCGATCCGAAGCGACGATGTCGACGAAGCCGGCGCTGGCCGTGATGTCCACGTCGATCGGACCGGAAACGTCGTAACTGGGCATGACTGACCTCCACATGGGCGTGCCGGATCAGTCCCGCCTCGCGACGGGACCATGCAAGTGCTTGCGGATATGGGCTAGCGAGCCCAGCCGGTGAAGCTGTCTCCCTGCTTGGTCTCGCGCCGCGGGGCGCGGTAGACGTTGGGTTCCAGAGCGGCGGCGATCGCGCGGACGAACCACGAGTTCACCGACACCCCCTCCTCGGCCGCGGCCTGCTCGACCCGGGCCTTGAGCCGGTCCGGCAGCCGCAGCGTGGTCCGAGAGGTCACCGTTTCGTCGAGCGGCTCGGCCGGCACCGCAACCTCGGGTGTGGACGTACCAGCCGCGTCCGTCTCCGACGTTTCAGGACGAGTCACCATCAGGTGTGGATCACGCCCCCGCAGTACGACGTCGACCGACCCGGGCGCGATCTCACGGGTGATCTCGCTGGCCACGTCGCTCAGGACCCCCAGCAGCATCAGGCGTACCGCGGCGTCCAAGGCGGCACTGAGCTGCTCGGCGACGGCCCGGACGTCCGCGTCACGATTCTCGGCCGCCGCAGCCAGCTGCGTCTGGAGTTCGGAGACGTACCGATCGAGGTCCATGACACCAAGTTAGCACCACCGTGGTGTCACCACAAGCGTGAGTGACACCAGACGACACCACTACAGACCGTGGGTGGTGTCAGTGGCCGCCGCCCGTGCCGCCTAGACACCACGTAGCGTAGGAAGAACGCCACGGGGTCCTCTCCGGCGACTTCGCGGATCGGGGCTTCCGTTCGCCGCGCCCTGCGATCGTGGGTGTGGCCCCGGGAGGGCGTTCCAGCATCCTCCCGGGGTCCGTCCAACGGTGACATGTCTACCCGCAGAAGACGCGGACCTTGGCGTCGGCCTGGTCGACCTCCACGGTCAGCTCGTCGAGGTGCTCCACGAGCGCTTCGAGTTGTTCGGCCTTGAGCTGCGTCAGGTCGAACGGCACGCCCGATTTGCTCAGTTCTGCGTTGGCCTGCCCAGTGCCTGCGGCGGGATCAGGGCCGTCAGCCGTACGCAGGCCCGTAGCAGCTGGAGTGGCACCCGCACATTGACCCGCGTCAACCGTGTGGGGTCCGCGCGACTGATCCACGATGCACATGGGCGCATGTGCATGTAGTACCCCAACCGCTCGTGTGATCGGCATGAGCGGGGTGACTCAACCCGCGTCCCGGTCAGTCGCCGGAGTAGCCGCAGAAGTCGGCGAGGGGCATGGCGAAGTCGGCCGCGGTGAGGGTTGCGACGAGGGTGGGCGTGGCGCACCGGCGGCGAGGTCGCTGACCCGGCCGGTGTGGCTGGTCGCGGTCAGCGCGGCGGCGAACAGGATGAGCTGGTTGACCGCGTTGAGGAACACCAGCAGCCCGACGGCGGCGGCCACCACCTGGTAGGCGGGATTAGCCTGCGTGTGCTGAACGTAGAGCCGGCCGAGGGTCTTGAGCAGTTCCAGGCCGAGCGCGACCAGCAGCGCCGGTCCCAGCACCCGCCGAAGCGGCATCCGCAGCCGCGGCAGCCCGGTCAGCACCGCGGTGGACAGCACAGCGTTCACCGCGACACCCACGAGGAGTCCGAGGGTGGCCAGCAGCCAGCGGGCCGGGCCGGGATCCGTACTGAGCGTGGTGACCAGCCGGTTGGCCAGCGCCGTGGTCACGAACGCCGCGGCGAGCGACGCGGCCAGCAGCACCCCGAGCCCGACCAGCACCAGCAGGTCGAGAAGGACCCGGACCAGGAAGGCGCCGGGGTACTCGGGCAGTTGCCAGACCCGGCGAATCGATGAGCGCAGGGCATCCGCCCAGAACCATCCGGTGACCGGCAGACCAAAGAAGGCGATGATCCCGACGGTGCCGCGGGCGTGGCGCAGCGCCTGCACGTCGATGCGGGGCAGGTTCAGGGTCAGGTAATGCTGCACCGAACGCGCCACGGCCGGGTTGTCCAACACGAAGCCGAACACCGCGAAACCGAGCAGCGTCAACGCGAACGTGGCGAAGAACGCGTAGTAGGTGATCGCCGCCGCGAGGCGCCCACCATCAGCCTGGTCGTAACGCACCCCGGCGCGCACCACGTGATCCAGCCAACCGATGCGGCGGGCCCACCGCCACACCGCCACCGCCCGCCTGAGCAACGCCGCACCCGTCATGCCAGCACCGATACCCCATCACCAATCCTGATACGCACTACAGAAAGACGGCCCCCCGCAGTGATGCCGAGGCCGGAGCCGGCCCCGGCCGGTCCGCCGCCGGCGTGACCACGACCGGGCAGCCGACAAAGGCCCACCGGGTTCTGTTGCCCGCACCACCAAACGATCCGGCGATCGACTGGCCGTGATGGGTTCCTCGGTTGCCACGCGGCCGGCCCACCCCGCCCGGCACCGTGTCGAAGCGCGGAGGTTACCCAGTCTGGGCGGGAGTTGGCTGCGGGGTATCGGTCCCGGTGTCGGGTTCGTGGTCGGTGCCGGTGTACTCGTCCGACTTCTCGTCGGGCGGACCGTGGTCACGCATCGTCGGGCACTCCTGGCGGCGGCTACCTTCTCAACGCCCCCGCAGCGGGGTGACGGTGAAGCGGCGCGGCCGGCCGACGTCGTGAGCTGCCGCGTCATCCGTGCCCGGGGTCAACTCCCGGCTGGTCGACTGGATGTCCTGGCGCTGGACGTATGCCGGTGCCGGGCTCGGGTGGTCCGCGTCCGGCGGGACGATCTGTGGTGTTCTACGGTAGGGGTCACCTTCGAGGGAACAGGCGGTCGGGATGACGGATGCGGTGACGACGCAGTCGACCACTGTGGACACGATCTCACCGGATGATCATGCATGTCTGACGTTCACCGACGCGGAGGAACGGCTGGACCTGATCGCCGCGTTCGTGCGGGACGGGTTGCGCGCCGGGTCGAAGGTGGTGTGCTGGACCGACGCGATCCGCCCGCAGGTGCTGGCCGAGCAGCTGGCGGCCCGGTCGGTGCGGCCGGGTGCGGCACTGCGGCGTGGTCAACTGCGACTGGTCCCTGCATCGGGGGCGCTGCTGGGTGACGGCATCGTCACCGCCGGTGGCATGGTGGGTGTGCTGGCCGGGGAGATCGAGGTGGCCGGTCGGGAGGGCTACCGGGGGTTGCGGGTCACCGCGGACATGGGGTGGGCGACCCGCCCGTTGGCCGCCGCGGACGAGTTGGTGGCATTCGAGCAGCAGGTCGCGGGGCTGTTGGGTAATGGGCGGCTGTGCATGATCTGCCAGTACGACCGGGACCGGTTCGACGCGGTCACCCTAGCGTTCGCCGCCAAGGCCCACCCGAAGACCGTCGCGGCGCAGGTGTACCTGCAACATCCGCTGCTGCGTATCTGCCGCCAGTACAGCCCAGCCGGGGTGCGGGTGGCCGGGCAGCTGGACTACCGGCACCGCGACATCCTGGAACAGGCGCTGGCCGAGTCGCTGCGGATGGATCGGCACATGCACGTCAACCTCGCCGGATTGGAGTACCTCGACGGGGCCTGCGCCGGGGTGATCGTGGCCGCCGCGGTCCGGCTGCCGGCGTCCCGGCGAATGACGGTGACCTGTCGACGATCGGTGGCCACCGTCCTTGATCTTGTCGGTGCGGGTAGCGCACCCCGACTGTGGGTACGCCAGGTTCATGAGCAGCCCTGACCAGCCCGTCCGCCGCCCCGGGCGGTCCCCGGCGGGTCAGGCGCCGGAGGTGGTCAATGTGGACCAACCCTTCGACCTGGACGGCCTGTACGCGCTGCGTTCCACCCTGGCCGCGCACGCCAGCGCGCTCGGCGCCGACCCGGACCAGATCGAGCACCTGGTCATCGTGGCCGGCGAGCTGGCCAGCAACGCCATCCGTCACGGCGGCGGCACCGGCCAGCTGCGCCTGTGGCACCGGGACGGGGTGGTGTACTGCCAGGTCAGCGACAACGGGCCCGGCATCCGCGACCCTGACGTCGGAACGAAACCGCCTGACCCCGCCAACCATGACGGCGGACGCGGCCTGTGGATCTGCCGCCACCTGAGCACCGAACTGACCATCGAGGCCGGGCCCGAGGGTCAGGGCGCTACCGTCACCGCAGCCATCCCCCGCCACGACCACGAACCACCGCCGCACCAGTAGCGGGACATCAGCGGACTGCGTCGATCCGACCGAGCCAAGCCCGCCCGAAGGATTCGCATCAAATCGGGCGGTTCGCGCC
>JBBWZQ010000368.1:0-37798 GCA_039649115.1 Micromonosporaceae bacterium
ACACCTGCCCGAAGCGCTGGCCGGAGCGCTCGTTGAGGGCGCGGTAGCAGACGACCACCTCGGCCACGCCGGTCGCGACGGCCATGGCGGCCTGCTGCACGACCGCGCACGCCGCACCGCCGCCGTACCCGATCTGGCTGAAGAAGCGCAGCTCGCGGATGCCCAGCTCGCGGGCGACCGCGATCTGGGCGGTCGCGTCCATGGTGAACGTGACGATCCCGTCCACATCGGACGGTGCCAGGCCCGCGTCGGCCAGCGCGTCGCGCACCGCCTCCACCGCGAGGCGCAACTCGCTGCGACCGGAGTCCTTGGCGAACGCGGTCGCTCCGATGCCGGCGACCGCCGCGCTGCCGGACATCACGACGTCCCCCCGCTGATCCGTACCGTCCCGGTCACGTGCGCGCCGAGACTGGCCCGCCCGACCACCTCGACCGTGCGCTCCTGCCCCTCGGTGCCGACCACGCGTCCGGTGAAGGTCAGCGTGTCGTACGCGTAGCAGGGCGCGCCGAGCCGGATCGCGAGGCAGCGCACCACGGCGCCCGGGCCGGCCCAGTCGGTCACGTACCGCTGTACGAGCCCGGTGGTGGTGAGGATGTTCACGAAGATGTCCCGGGCGCCGCGCGACACGGCGCTGTCCCGGTCGTGGTGCACGTCCTGGAAGTCTCGGGTGGCGATCGCGGCGGCGATGACGAAGGTCGGCGTCGCCGCGACGCGCAGCTCCGGCAGGCCGGACCCGGCGGGGGCGGGTGGGTCCACATGCGACCGTCCGGCCAGCCGCCAGGCGGGCAGCGTCAGCTCGTCGTCCACCCGGACGAAGGCGACCTCCACCGGTGCGCCGACGTGCACCTCGCCCGGCTCGACGCCGAGCAGCTCGCCCACCACGCGTACCCCCTCGGCCAGCTCCACCAGGGCCACCACGACCGGCGACCGGCGCCCGGGCAGCGGCGGGTGGTGGTGCACGACGTAGCTGTACACGGTGCCGACGCCGGCCGCGACGAGGTAGCCGGGATCCAGCGCGCCGCACCGGGGACAGGCCGGTCCGGGCGGGTGCCGCAGCGCGCCGCACGACCCGCAGCGCTGCACCCGCAGCTCCCCGGCGGCACAGCCCGCCCAGAAGAACGCGGTGTCCCGGCTGATGACGGGCCGCAGCGGGGCAGCCGCCGGGGCGGTCGGTGCCGGGCGGTACTTGAGCACCCGGAACAGCATCGTGGCGACCAGCTCGTCGCCCACGTACCAGCTGCTCTCGGTGGTGACGAACCAGCCCTCGCCGAGCGCGGTGCGCTTGGGCCCGGTCAGCTCGGTCAGCCGGCTGCGCACCGCCACCCGCTCGCCGAGGCGCAGGTAGCGGTGGTAGGCCTGCTCGCAGTTCGTGGCGACGACCGACGTGTACCCGGCCTCGTCCAGCACGGATGACATCGCGCGCAGCGGGTCCCCGGCATCCGGCACCGGGTGCAGTCCCCGCATCGTCCACACCTGTGTCATCGCGGGTGGCGCGAGCCCCGCCTCCGCGTACACCGGATTGCCGTCCCCGATGGCCTCCAGCCAGTTATTGATCATCGCGAGATTCACCGCATCCCGCCCCGCCCGCAACGGACCCACCCCGGCCGCCCTGATCTCCGCCCCGGCCGCGACAACTTCATTGACGTCGCGGTGTCGGGGGCCTCCGGACACCGCAACGTCATTGACGTTCCGACGATCTCGGGCCGCGGGCGGGGCGGCGGTGGCGGGGCGGGCGGGGGCGGGGCGGGGAGCGTGGGGGAGGGAGAGGCCGGCGGTGGCGATGAGTTCGCGCTGGATCTCGTTGACGCCGCCGCCGAAGGTGAGCACGAGGTTGCGTTTGGCCTGAGTGTCCAACCAGGACAGGAGTTCGTCGCCGCCGTGCCGGCCGACGATCTCCTCGAAGGACTGGTTCAGGCGCTGCGCCCAGACCGAGCCGAAGACCTTCGTGGCCGACGCGTCCGCGATCTCGACCGGGTCCGAGGCGGCCACCTGCCAGTTGAGCAACTCGTTGACGCGCAGGCAGGCGTACGACTCGGCCAGCGCGCGCCGGACGTCGGGGCGGTCGAGCAGGTCGCGGGACGAAGCCCAGGCGCGTACCCGCTCGTGCAGCGCGGCCAGCCGCCCGGCCGGGCCCAGCATGACGCGTTCGTGGTTGAGCTGGGTGGTCACCAGCCGCCAGCCGGCGTTCTCCTCGCCCACCCGCATGGCCACCGGTACCCGCACGTCGCTGAAGTACGTCGCGTTGACGTGGTGCGCGCCGTCGCAGGTGATGATCGGGGTCCACGAGTAGCCGGGATCGCGGGTGTCCACGATGAGGATCGAGATCCCGTGGTGGCGGGACACGGCGGTGCGGCAGGCCAGCCAGATGTAGTCGGCGTCGTGCGCGCCGGTGGTGAACGTCTTCTGGCCGTTGACCACGTACTCGTCCCCGTCGCGGACCGCCCGGGTGGACAGTGCCGCGAGGTCGGTACCCGCGCCGGGCTCGGTGTACCCGATCGCGAAGTGCAGCTCCCCGGAGAGGATCCGCGGCAGGAAGAAGTCCTTCTGCGCGGCGGTGCCGTGGACCATCAGCGTCGGCCCGACCGTCTGCAGCGTCACCGACGGCAGCGGCACGTCGGCGCGGGCCGCCTCGTTGACGAAGATCTGCTGCTCGATCGGGCCGAAGCCGCGGCCGCCGTACTCCGCCGGCCACCCGACGCCTAGCCAGCCGTCGCGCCCCATCCGGCGCACCACCTCGCGGTAGGCCGGCCCGTGCCGGTCGCGCCGGACCGCCGCCCGCTCCACCGTGGACATCAGCGCGCCGAAGTACCCGCGCAGCTCGTCGCGCAGCGCGCGCTGTGCCGGTGTCAGGTCGATGAACATGCCGTCCCGCCCAGTCTGTCGAGGCAGTGCTGCGGCCCGCCGAGGAACCGCACGAGATCCTTGCCCAGCGCGGAATACCGGTGCAGCGGACAGCTCACGTCCATGCCCTGCCCGCCGTGCAGGTGGTGGCAGGTGCGCAGGGCCGGCGGCAACTGACTGGCGAGCCAGTAGGCAGCCACCCCGAGGTCCGGATCCGCCAGGCCCCAGCACGCCGAGGTGGCCGCCAGGTGCACCGTGCGCGCCGCGATGTACACGTCCGCGATCTGCTGGGCGACCGCCTGGAAGGTGGCCAGCGGCCGGCCGAACTGGTGCCGTTCGGCAACGTGCTTCGCGGTCAGGCCCAGCGCACCGGCCAGCACCCCGTCCCCCACGGCGCACCCGCCGGCGATCGCGTGGCGGTAGAGGTCGGGCACGGCGCCGGCGCCGCCGAGCAGCCCGTCGGCGGCCGCACCGGACAGGACCAGGGTGTACTCCGGCTGGTCGCCGGAGGTGGGCGAGGGCTGCAGGCCGACACCGGGCGCGGCCGGATCGAGCAGCGCGACGGCCGCGTCCCCTGTGGACAGACAGACCGGGATGAGGATGCGGTACGCCGCCGCGGCGTAGGGCACCCCCATCTTGGTACCCGTCAGCCGCAGGTCCTCCGTCGCCACGGTGCGCGGCCGGTACGGCATCGGCGCGGACGGCTCGCGCAGCGCGGCGGTGAGTACCGCCCCCGGCGCCAGCAGCTCCTCCTGCTGCTCCCGGCTGCCCCACCGCGCCACCGGCAGGACGCCCAGCGCCAGCGTGGCCAGCGCCGGTACCGCCGCCGCGCGGCGACCGACCTCGGCCAGCAGGACCGAGATCTGCGCCATGCCCAGCCCCTCCCCGCCCAGCCACTGTGGCACGGCGAGCGAGAGCATGCCGGACCGGCCCAGCTCCTTCCAGGCGAGTTCCGGCGGCCCGGACAGCACCTCGCCGGCGACCTGCGCGATCGCCTGCTGCGCGTCGTCCAGCTCGAAGTCCATGTCACCCTGCCCCTCGGGGAAGGCCGAGCACCTGCTCGGCGACCATCGTCAGCAGGATCTGCGTGGTCCCGCCCGCGATGCTCAGGCACCGGGTCAGCAGGAACTGGTGCACCGGACCGGCGTTCGAGCCGTCCACTGTGGAGCCTTCGGTACCGCACAGCAGCAGCGCGGTCTCGGCCACCGCCTGCCGGTGCGCGACCCCGACGAGCTTCGCCACCGCGGCAGCGGAACCGGCGGCAGCGGCGGAACCGGCGGCGGGCGGGTGCTGCCCGTCCAGCTGGCGCAGCGTGCGCCGCAGGTCCAGCAGTGACCCGGCGAGGCCGCCGGCGACCAGCGCGCCGATCCGTTCCCGTACCCGATGATCCTGGTCGTGGCCGGCGGCCCGCACCGCGCCGATCAGCTGCTCCACGTCGTCGCCCAGCGACGACCCGCGGCCGAGCGCGACCCGCTCGGACGCCAGCGTGCCGCGGGCCACCCGCCAGCCGTCCCCGGGCTCGCCGAGCACGCAGTCGTCCGGCACGTACACGTCGTCGAGGAAGATCTCGGCGAAGACGGCCCGGCCGGTCATCTCGCGCAGCGGGTGGATGTCGATGCCCGCGGCCCGCATGTCCACCAGGAAGTAGCTGAGCCCGCGGTGCTTCGGCGCGTCCGGGTCGCTGCGGGCCAGGCAGATCCCCCAGTCCGCGCTGCCCGCGAGCGAGGTCCACACCTTCTGCCCGGACAGCAGCCAGCCGCCGCCGTCGCGCACCGCGCGGGTGCGTACGGACGCGAGGTCGGAGCCGGCCTCCGGCTCGCTGAACAGCTGGCACCAGGTGATGTCGCCGCGCAGCGACGGCGCCACGAAACGCTCCCGCTGCCCGGGCGTGCCGTGCCGCAGGATCGTCGGCACGGCCCAACCCGCGATGCCGAGGTCCGGCCGCGCCACCCCGGCGGCGGCCAGTTCGGCGTCGATCGCGAGCTGCTCCGCCGGCCCGGCGCCGAGACCGTGCGGCGGTGGCCAGTCGGGAGCGAGGTAGCCGGCCTCGGCCAGGGCGGCCCGCCGGCGCGGCTCGGGGAGCGCGGCGATCTCCCGGATCCGGGCCCGCGGCTCGCGGACGGTGGCCACCGAAAGCCACCGGCGGGCCCCGCCGAGAGCCAGTTCCGCGGCCCGCTCGCGCCACCCCGCGGCGCCGCCGAGCAGCGCGCGCAGGGCCAGTGCCCGGCGCAGGTAGAGGTGCGCGTCGTGCGCCCAGGTGAACCCGATGCCGCCGAGCACCTGCACGCAGTCCTTGGCGTTTTCCACGGCGGCGTCCAGCGCGACCGCCGCGGCGACCGAGGCCGCCAGCGGGAATTCGTCCGGTGCGGTGTCGTAGGCGCAGGCGGCGTCCCAGGCCGTGGCCGCCGCCTGCTCGGCCCGGCACAGCATGCCCGCGCACAGGTGCTTGACCGCCTGGAAGGCGCCGATCGGCCGGCCGAACTGGCGGCGCACCGCGGCGTACCCGCTGGCGGTCCGCAGGCACCAGCCGGCCACGCCGGAGGCCTCCACCGCGTACAGGAGGGCGGCGATGTCCCGGGCGGCGTCCGTCGCGACCGGGATGAGCCGGTCGGGCGGGAGGCTGGCGCGGTCGAGCCGCACGTCGGCGAGCGGCCGGGAGAAGTCGACCGGCGTGCGCGCGGTCAGTTCGACACCGGGATGGTCGGCGTCCAGCAGGACCCAGGTGCCGTCCACGACCGGGAGCAGCAGGTGCGTGGTGGCGCCGGCGCCGAGCACCGGGCCGCCGCGCACCGGTACCGCCACCGACGCATCGCCGCGGGCGAGCGCCGGCAGCAGCTCCTTGACCGCCGGGAGGTCGGCGTGCCGGGCGAGGATCAGCCCGGCCTGCAGGGTCGGCAGGACGGGCCCGGGCACCAGCGCGTCGGCGACCTGTTCGAGCGCGGCGGCCAGGTCGGCGGCGGCACCGCCCGCGCCACCCACCTGCTCGGGCAGCCCGAGGGCGAACAGGCCGAGGCCGGCGAGGCCGGCCCAGTGCTGGCCCGCCCAGGCTGCGCCGCCCGGTTCGAGCGAGCGCACCGTGGCCAGCACATCCGCGCCCGCGGCCCAGCGCCGGATCGACTCCTGGATGGCCCGCTGTTCCTCGGAAACGGCAATCGGCACCGGCACTCCTCACCGAATGGCAGTTAATGCAAAGTGGCATCTCATGACATCAATAAAATGGAACGTGTATTAGCAGATGCGGGTCACATCCAGTGGCAATAGGCGAGTGAGCGATTAGAATCGGTACTTTCACAGCCGTGAAATACGGATGCGGGACCACGAACCCGACTGGCCGCCGCCGTAACCACGAGAGGGACCGGATGGCACCGCGCAGTCAGACCATCACGACCGCCACGAGCAGCCTGGCCACCGTCGCCGACGCCGAGCACGGCTCCGCGGCACAGCGCGAACGGCGCCGCCGCATCCTGGACGCCACGCTGGCGCTGGCCTCCAAGGGCGGGTACGACGCCGTGCAGATGCGCACGGTCGCCGACCGGGCCGACGTGGCCCTCGGGACGCTGTACCGGTACTTCCCGTCCAAGATCCACCTGCTGGTGACGGCGCTGGCGCGGGAGTTCGAGCGCACCCAGGACCGGCTCGACCGCACGGCCAACCCGGGTGGGACGCCGTACGAGCGGGTCATCTTCGTGCTCGGCCGGATCACCCGCGCCATGCAGCGCGAGCCGCAGCTGACCGAGGCGATGACGCGGGCCTTCATGTTCGCCGACCCGACCGCCGCGGCCGAGGTGCACGCGGTGGCCCAGCTGATGGAGCAGATGTTCACGAAGGCCATGCACGACGGCGAACCGTCGGCCGACGACCGCGCGAAGGCCCGCGTCATCGGCGACGTGTGGCTGTCCAGCCTCGTCGCCTGGGTGACGCGGCGAGCCTCCGCCAACGACGTGCTCAACCACCTCGACCTCGCCGCGCGCCTGCTGCTGCACTGACCGCCGGCCGGCGTCAGCCCAGCAGCGCCGCGAACTTGGCCAGCGACTGCTGCGCCGCCGCCCCGGCCTGCTTCTCGAGCATGGCCGCCATCGGCCCGGCCAGCGCCGGCCCGGCGAACTCCATCTCGAAGGTGATCTGGGAACCGGTGCCGGACGGCTCGATGAGGAACCGGTTGTGCGCCTTGACCCCCATCGGCCCGTCGCCGGCCAGTTCCAACTTGCCGGAGGAACTGTCCGCGGTGGTCACCCGCCAGGCCATCTCGGCGGGCATTCCCATCAGCTTCACCCGTTCTTTGTACGCAATTCCTTCACCCAGGGTCGCCGGCACGTCGCCGGTGAATCCCTCGTGCATGGTGAGCCACTCGGCATACCGCGGCAAATCAACCGCGAGTTCCCAGACGCGCTGCGGTCCGGCGGACGCTTCCGTCGACACGCTGACCTTCGGCATGACTACCTCCCTATTTCCAGCTCTCGACTGCCGGCTGTCCCGGCCGCGCCACGACCCACCACCACGACGTCCGAACTCGACCACGGTTGTCATCGGAACCCCCAGGCGGCCGGTACGGAATTAGAACAGGTTATATCTCCTGACCTGCCCTGCGCTAGGGCTCCTGTCCAGCCGAAGTAGAACCTGTTCACCCCGGCGGCGGCCACCTGCGCGGAGAAGAAGATGGAGTCCGGCACCGCGATCGAGGAGAAGCCGCACTGCCCGGCCACTTGAGCCGGCGGGATAAGTTGGTCCAACGGGGTCAGTGCCGCGCCGAGGGTGAACTTCATCGGCCAACTGTAACGTGTTCTAGTTTTGTGGACCAGCAGGAGGGGTGGGGACGAATGCGAAGCGCGCTGTTCGCGGCGGAGAACATGGAGAAGGAGTCGGCGCAGCCGGGCCTGGGGCTGCAGAACTCCAAGATGCTGAAGGTGGAGCTCGACGGCGAGATCATGGCGCGCACCGGCGCGATGGTGGCGTACCAGGGACAGGTGCAGTTCCAGGCGCTCGGCTCGGGCGGGCTGGGCAAGTGGGTCAAGTCCAAGCTCACCGGCGAGGGCGTACCGCTGATGAAGATGAGCGGGCGCGGCGACGTGTTCCTCGCCGACCGGGCCGCGGACATCCACCTCATCGACATCGACCAGGGCGACGCGATCACCATCAACGGCGCCAACGTGCTCGCGTTCGAGTCGACCGTGCAGTACGACATCCGGATGGTGCAGGGCCTCGGCATGTTCTCCGCGGCGGGGATGTTCAACTGTGTCTTCAGCGGCCAGGGCCGCATCGCCATCACCACCAAGGGCACGCCGGTGGTACTGACGGTGGACCAGCCCACCTATGCCGATCCGCAGGCGGCGATCTGCTGGTCGGCCAGCCTGCAGACCGGTTACCACCGCGCCGACCAGATGGGCCTCGGCACGCTGATCGGGCGGCGCACCGGCGAGGCGTTCACGATGAGCTTCGCCGGGCAGGGCTTCGTGGTGGTGCAGCCGTCGGAGGAGTTCGCCGGCGGCGCGCTGGGCGGCACCGGCGCGGGCCAGCAACAACAGGGCCAGGGCCTGCTGGGCGGCCTGCTCGGCAGCTGACCGCCCCGCCGCCGCACCTGCCGTCGGACCCAGAGATCCTGGATCGCCGCACCGCCCACAGGTGAGCTCAACCGGCGCGAAACCGCTCAACTCCGGCCGGGCGCTGCCGACGAGGTAGCTGACAGCCGTGAGGAGGACGCGCCCGTGCAGCCTGCCCTGCCGCCGGTATCCGTTGTCGTCTGCGCCTATACCGAGGCGCGCTGGAGCCAGCTCCTGCGCGCGGTCGACTCAGTGCTCAGTCAGGAGCCGCCGCCCGTCGAGGTCGTCGTGGTGATCGACCACAACGACACGCTCCTCGCGCGCGCCACCCAGCGGCTGACCCGCTGCCAGGTGCTGGCCAACCGCGGCGCGCGCGGCCTGTCCGGTGCGCGCAACACCGGAGTGGCGGCGGTGACCGGGGACATCGTGGCGTTTCTCGACGACGATGCCGCCGCCCGGCCCGGGTGGCTCGCCGGCATGCTGCGCTGGTTCGACGACCCGGCCACGCTCGGCGTCGCCGGCCGGGTGGACCCGGTCTGGCCGCACGGGCGGCCCGCCTGGTTCCCGGCGGAATTCGACTGGGTGGTCGGCTGCAGCTACACAGGCCTGCCGACCCGGGCCGAACCGGTGCGCAACCCCATCGGCAGCAGCATGTCCTTCCGGCGCGCGGCGATGCTGTCCGTCGACGGCTTCCGCGACGGCGTCGGCCGCTCCGGCACCACCCCGCTGGGCTGTGAGGAGACGGAGTTCACCATCAGGCTGGGCCGGGCACACCCGGGCAGCCGGGTCATCTACGACCCCGCGATCCTCGCCGACCACTGGGTCAGCCCGGAACGCACCGGCTGGGCGTACTTCCGCGCCCGCTGCTGGGCGGAAGGGCTGTCCAAGGCGGCGGTGCGGGCGCTGGTCGGCGCGGACGACGCGCTGCGCAGCGAGCGGCGGTACCTGGCGCGGGTGCTGCCCCGCGCGGTGCTGCGCGGCCTGTCCCGGCCGGGCGCCGGCTGGCAGCGCACCGGTGCGGTGGTCGCCGGGTTCGGCTACACCACGGCCGGGTACCTCGCCGGGCTCTGGCGGCACCGGTGCCGTCGAGCGCCCGGCGCGTCTCTGGTCCCGGAGGAGCCGGCACGGTGAGGATCCTCCTGGTGGCTCAGTTCTACCCGCCGGACGTCGGCGGCGAGGAGCGGCACGTGCACGGCCTGGCCGCCGAGCTGGCCCGGCGCGGGCACCACGTGGCGGTGGCGACGCAGACCCTGACCGGCGGGCCGAGCGTCACCGACGAGGGCGGGGTACGCGTGCACCGGCTGCGTTCCACGATGATGCGGCTGCCCGTGCACAGCTCCGCCCGCCGGCCGCACGCGCCGCCGTTCGCCGACCCCGGGCTGCGGGCGCACCTGCGCGACGTGGTGCGCGCCGAGCAGCCTCAGGTCATCCACGGGCACAACTGGGCGTACTACAGCGCGATCGCCGCCGCGCGGCAGACCGGCACTCCGCTCGTGCTGACCCTGCACGACTACGGCCACGTCTGCCCCACGCACCGCCTGATGCGCCCCGACGGCTCGCTGTGTGCCGGCCCCGCGCTGCGGGCCTGCCTGCCCTGTGCCGCCTCGCACTACGGCCGGCTCAAGGGCGTTGCGGTCACCGTCGCGCACCGCCTCTCCCAGCCGGCCCGCGACCGCGGGCTGGCACACATCCTCGCGGTCAGCCACGCGGTCGCGCGGGACAACCGGCTCGCGGAGGGCCCGACGCCGTGGTCGGTGCTGCCCAACTTCGTGCCGGCGCGGCTGCTGTCCGAACCCGGCCAGCGACCCGCGCAACCCCGGGACCCCGAACTGCCCGACGGCGACTTCCTGCTGTTCGTCGGCGAACTGCACGAACAGAAGGGCGTGGGTACGCTCCTCGACGCGTACCGGCGCATCCCGGCGGACCGGCGGCCGCCGCTGGTCTGCCTGGGGCGCCCCGGACCCGACCCGTTCGAGCTGCCCGATCGCGTACGGGTGCTCGGACCCTGGCCGCACGAGCGCGTGATGGAAGCGGTACGGGCGTGCACCGCGGCGGTGGTACCGAGCCGCTGGCCCGACCCGTGCCCGACCACCGTGCTGGAGGCGATGGCCGCCGGCGCGCCGCTCGTGGCCACCCGTACCGGCGGCATCCCTGACATGGTCGTGGACGGCGAGACCGGGCTGCTCGTCGAGCCCGACGACCCGGCGGCCCTGGCGCAGGCTCTCACCGCGCTGCTGGCCGCCCCGGACCGGGCCCGGTCGCTGGGCCGGGCCGGCCGGGAACGGGTCACCGCCTTCACCGACCGCGCCGTCGTCGAGCGGCTGACCGCCGTGTACCAGGACCTCCTGTGATTCGCGTCCTGCAGGTGACCCCGCGCTACTTCCCGGACAGCGGCGGGATCGAGACGCACGTGCACAACGTCGCGTCCCGGCTGGCCGCGTCCGGCGTCGAGGTCACCGTGCTGGCCACCGACCGGTCACACCGGTTGCCCCGGCGGGAACTGGCGGACGGGGTGGTGCTGCGCCGGGTACCCGCCTGGCCGCGCGGCCGCGACTACTACCTCGCGCCCGGGCTCTGGCGGGAGATCGCGCACGGCGGCCACGACCTGGTGCACTTCCAGGGCGTACACACGCTCGTACCGGTGCTGGGCATGCTGGCGTGCCTGCGCCACCGCAAGCCGTACGTGCTGACCCTGCACACCGGCGGGCACTCCTCGCAGCTGCGCGGCCGGCTGCGCGCGGTGCAGTGGCGGCTGCTCGGTCCGCTGCTGCGGCGGGCGCGGCGGGTCATCGGGGTCAGCCGGTTCGAGGCCGACCTCTTCGCCGGCCTGCTGGGCCTGGACCCGCAGCGGCTCACCGTCATCCGCAACGGCGGCACCCTGCCGGCCGCGGCACCCGCCGAGCCGTCCACAAGGGACGGTGAGTCGCTGATCATCTCGGTCGCGCGGCTGGAGCGGTACAAGGGGCACCACCGGCTCATCGAGGCCATGCCGCGGCTGCTGGCCGCGCGGCCGGACGCCCGGGCGCTGATCCTCGGCACCGGGCCGTACGAGTCGAGCCTGCGCGCGCTGGCCGACCGGCTCGGGGTGGCCGACCGGGTCGACATGGCCTACGTACCGCCGGGCGACCGGGACCGGCTGGCCCGTACCCTGCGGCAGGCCGCGGTCGTGGTGCTGTTCAGCGAGTACGAGGCGCATCCGGTGGCGGTGATGGAGGCGATCGCGCTGGACCGCCCGGTGCTGGTGACCGTCAACTCGGGCCTGGCCGAACTGGTCGAGGAGGGCCTGTGCCGGGGCGTGCCGAGCGACGCGACGGCCGATGACATCGCCGAGGCGCTGGCACAGCTACTCGCGGCGCCGGACCAACCCGGACAGCCACCGGTACGCCTGCCGGACTGGGACCAGTGCGCGGCCGAGCTACTCGGGGTGTACGAAGCCGTGCTGGACGGACGGGTCCCGTGACGTACACCCAGTTTGTTCCGGTCCGGAAAAGGCTGGCCGATCCGCTGTCCCGCAACGGGTTGGCGCTGCTGGCCAACACCGGCGTGACCGGCGTGCTCGGCTTCGGGTACTGGATCGCCGCGGCCCGGCTGTTCCCCGCCACCGCGGTCGGCAGCGCCAGCGCGCTGATCTCGGCGGTCAGCCTCTTCGCGGCGCTGGGCCAGCTCAACCTCTCCGGCGCCGTGATGCGCTTCCTGCCGGTCGCCGGTTGGCGCAGCCGCCAGCTGGTGATCGGCGCGTACGCCTTCGCCGCCGGCACCTCCGCGCTGCTGGCCGCCGTCGTGCTGGCCGTGTTCGCGCCGGCCGGATCGCCGCTGCACGTCGGCGGACCGGCGGCGGCCGGCCTGGTGCTGGCCGCGGCGGGCACGGCCGTCTTCGCCCTGCAGGACAGCGTGCTGACCGGCCTGCGGCGCGGCATCTGGATTCCGGTGGAGAACGCGCTCTTCGGGCTCGCCAAGATCGTACTGCTGGTGGTGCTGGCGTCCCGCGCCACGGCGACCGCCATCCTGTCCTCCTGGATGGTGCCGATGCTGGCGGTGATCCCGCTCGTCAACGCGCTGCTGTTCGGCCGCTTCCTGCCCTCCCGCCGGGCCGGGACCCAACCGCATCCGAGCCTGACCCGCGGGAGCATCACCCGGTTCGTCGCGGGTGACGCGGTGGCCGGGCTGTTCAGCCAGGCCTGGGCGTACCTGCTGCCGGTCGTGGTCGCCGCGGCGCTGGGTACCGTCGCCAACGCGCACTTCTACGTGGCGTTCCTGCTCTCCAGCACGGTGGACCTCGTGGCGGCCAACCTGGCCGCCGCGTTGACCGTGGAGGCGGCCCACCACCCCGAGCGGCTGCCCGCACTGGTGCGCACCACGCTGCTGCGTTCGCTGGCGCTGGTCGTGCCGCTCGTGACCGTGCTCGCCGTGCTGGCACCGTGGATCCTGCGCTGGTACGGCCCGGGCTACGCGGACGGGGTGCCGGTGCTGCGCCTGCTGCTGCTGGCGAGCCTGCCCCGGTGCGTGCTCGTCGTGTACGCGGCGGTGTGCCGGGCACATGGCCGCACGGGTCGGTCGGCGGCGCTGTTCGGGGTCGTCTGCGCGGCGGTGATCGCCGGTACCGCCCTCGCGACCGGTCCGCTCGGCCTGGTCGGGGTTGGCCTGGCCGTGCTCGCCGCCCACCTGCTGGTCGGCCTGGCCGCGCTCGCCTGGCTGGTACCGGTGCTGCGATGATCACCGATACCTTGCCGGCACGCCACCGTGTCGAGGCGCGGCCGGCGCGGGTCACCCCCGTCGTGCTCGCGGTCACGGCCGGCCTGCTGCTGCAGGCGTGGGTGGGCTACCGGGCCCGGCACGGCGGCACCGCGCCGGGCGCGTTGTTCTGGGCGAGCCTGCTGCTGCTGTACCTGCCGGTCGCGTGGCGGGTGCTGGCCCGGGCCCCTGGGGCGTGCTCGCCTCCGCCCGAACCCGGCTCCGGCGGCGCTCGCCCGGGCCTGTCGCGGCGCGGGCAGGCGGGGCTGGCCCTGCTGCTGGGCGAGGGGTTGCTGGCCAGCCGGGTGCTGCTCTACCCGAACGGGTTCGTGTACCACGACGAGATCATCCACCGCAACACGCTGCGCCTGATCGAGCAGAGCCACCACCTCTTCACCCCCAACTCCCTGCTGCCGGCGAGCCCGTACTATCCCGGGCTGGAACTGGCGACCGACGCGGTGCACCAGATCACCGGGCTGTCCGCCCACCTGTCCGGGGTCGTCGTGCTGCTGCTGGCCCGCGCGGTGATGATGCTCGCCCTGTTCCGCATCGTGGAGCTGGTCAGCGGATCGGCGCGGGTCGCGTCCGTCGCGGCGCTGGTATACGCGGCCAACCCGCAGTTCCTGATGTTCAACTCCCAGTTCTCGTACCAGTCGCTGGCGCTGCCGCTGGCGCTGCTGACCGGGTACCTGTTCGCCACCCGCGCCTCGGGCTCGATCGTCCCGGCGGTGGCGGCCGGCGCGGCGACCGCGGTCACGCATCACCTCACGTCGATAGCCATGCTCGCCGTACTGGCCGGCTGGTGGGTGGTCAGCCGGCCGCGCTGGTGCGCCCGGGTCCCGGGCCTGGGCCCGCTGAGCCTGGTCACCCTGGCCATGGTGGCCGGATGGACCGCCGTCGCCGGGCCGCGGATCCTGCCCTACCTGGGCGAGCTGGGCACCCGTACGGTGTCCGCGCTGCGGGCGCTGACGCGCGGTGGCAGCGACCATACGCTGTTCTCGGACGCGGCCGGCACCAGCGCGTCGCTCTGGGAGCGGGCCATCTCGGTGGCCTCCGTCCTGCTGATCTGCCTGTGCCTGCCAGCCGCCGTGCTGAGCCTGCGCCGCTGGTTCCCCCGGCGCAGCGCGGCGGCCGTGGTGCTCGTGGCGGCCGGGCTGGCGTACCCCCTGATTCCCGCCGGCCACCTGACCATCGCGACGTCGGAGGTGGCCGAGCGGTCCGCGGGCTTCCTGTTCGTCGGCCTCGGCTTCGTGCTCGGCGCCTGGTACGCGCCGCGGCGCTTGCCTCCGCTGGTGGCCACGGCGGCGGCGGGGGTGGTGTTCGTCGGGGGCACCGTGCTCGGCTCGGGCCCGGACTGGCTGCGCATGCCCGGCGGCTACCTGGTCGAGGCGGAGAACCGCTCGGTCGACGCCGACAATGTCGCGGCGGCGCAGTGGCTGCGTGACCACCTGCCGCCCGACGGCCGGGTCTTCACCGACCGGGTCAACGGGCTGCTGGCCGCCGCGATCGGCCGGCAGCACACGCTCACCAACCTCGCCGACGGCGTGGACCTGGCCGAGACGGCTGGAGTGCTGCTGGACGGTCCGCGAGCCAAGGACGTGCGGGTGGTCGCGGCCAACCGGATCGACTATCTGATCGCCGACCGGCGGCTGGCCACCTCGCTCCCGCACGTCGGCGTGTACATCGACGACGGCGAGCCGGACGCGGCACACCACGACGAGCCGCCGCCGCCCGCCGCCCTGACCAAGTTCGACGCGGTATCGGGTGCGCAACGCATCTACGACAACGGTTCCGACCGCATCTACGACCTGCGGAAGCTGCGATGAACCCGGGCATCGTGCGGCTCGGTGTCCTGGGCGCCGCGTTCCTCGCCGCCGTGCTGGGTCTGCCGGCCCCGGTACTGGCCCCGCTCGGCTGCCTCGGCCTGCTCGTGACCGCCGACCTGGCCGCCGGCGCGAGCCGCCGGGACGGGATCGACCGGCTGCTCGTGGGCGCCGGGTTCCTGCTGTGCGCCGCGGTGCTCGGCGGCCTGGGCCTGGCGCTGCTGCCCGGTGGGCTGACCCGGCGCGGGTGGGCCTGCTACTGGCTCGCCGTCGGGCTCGCCCTGCTGGTGTTCGGGCACCGGGGCACGCCGGCCCGGATCCGTCCCACCAGGCGGTGGATCGCGCCGGGGGTCGCCGCCGCACTGGTGCTCGTCGCGTTCGGCCTCAGCGCGCTGGACAGCCGGCGGCACGGCAGCGGTCCGCTCGCGCTCTGGCTGGTCGAGCGCGGGTCGGCGGGCGTCACGGTCGGCGTCGGTGGCGGGGACACGGATCACGGCGAACGATTGCGCATCCTGCTCGCCGACCAGTCCTCGGGCACGACCACCTGGGCCAGTGCCCCGTTCAGCCCGGCCGGCCGCACCGCGCGGCTGATGGCGGTACCGGTGCCGGGGCACGGCCGCTGGCGCGTCGAGCTGGTGCCGCTCGGCGCCGCGGAACCGGTGCGGGAGCTGGTTCTCGACGGATCTTAGCGTTGACTTATATAAGTCGAGGCTGGTACCTTCGGGATCATGCACGCCTTCGACGTGCTCGGCGACCCGGTGCGCCGCAGGATCCTCGAACTGCTCGCCGACGGTGAGATGACCTCCGGTGGGGTGTGCGCCGTCATCCAGCGGGAGTTCGGGATCTCCCAGCCGGCCGTGTCCCAGCATCTGCGGGTGCTGCGCGACAGCGGCTTCGCGACGGTGCGGCCCGATGGGGTCCGCCGCCGGTACGCGGTGGCACCCGAGCCACTGCGCGACATCGACGAGTGGCTGGCGCGGTTCCGGCACTTCTGGACGCCGCACCTGGACGCACTCGCCACCGAACTGGCCCGGGGCCGGAAGAGGAGGACTGATGATTGACGTCAACGAACAGATCAACGCGGTACGGCGGCAGGTCGGCGCGCGCGTACTGGAGGCGGGCGAGGCGCGCACCGTGACCATCAGCCAGACCTACGACGCCACCGTCGACGAGGTCTGGGACGCCTGTACCAACCCGGCGCGCATCCCCCGGTGGTTCCTGCCGGTCTCCGGCGACCTGCGCCTGCACGGCCAGTACCAGCTGACCGGCAACGCGAGCGGCACGATCGAGCGGTGCGACCCACCGAAGAGCTTCGCCGCCACCTGGGAATTCGGCGGGTCGGTCAGCTGGATCGAGGTCCGGGTCTCGGGCGACCCGGCCGGCGGGACGCGCTTCGAACTGGAGCACATCATCCCGGCAGACGACAAGTGGACCGAGTTCGGGCCCGGCGCGGTCGGCGTCGGCTGGGACATGGGCCTCGTCGGCCTGGCCATCCACCTGTCGGCCGGCGTGTCCTCGGCCGCCTCTCCGGCGTCCGCTTCCGCTTCCGCTTCGGCTCCGGCTCCGGCTACGGCTCCGGATTCGGCTTCGGCTCCGGATTCGGCTCCGGCTTCGGCTTCGGCTCCGGATTCGGCTTCGGCTCCGGATTCGGCTTCGGCTTCGGCTCCCGAGGGGGTGGCCGTGGATCCCGGCGAGGCGGCGGCCTGGATGGCGTCCGACGAGGGCAAGCGGTTCATAACCTTGAGCAGCGAGCACTGGTGTGCGGCCAATATCGCCGCCGGCACCGACGAACCCGACGCACGAGCCGCCGCCGACCGCACCACCGCCGCCTACACCGCCTGACCTGGCGGCCGACTTCGCGATCGTGGTCGCTGATACCCGCTGGAGCGTGTATCAGCGACCATGATCTCCGGGGAGTTCGCGGGAGCGAGCGAGCGGGGCGGGAGCGGGAGTGAGCGGGGCGGGTGGGGGCGAGGTGGCCAGGCTGTGGAAGAGGGGCGGCGCCAGGCCGTCTGCGCGGCTGCTGTGCGAGCGAGCCCCTAACCTGGGCGCATGGACCTGGTATCCCGTCTGCGTACCATCTGCCTGGCCTTCCCCGAGGTGACCGAGCGGCCCAGCCACAGTGCGCCGACCTGGTTCGTCCGTGACAAGAAGTCCTTCGCCACGCTGTGGCAGCACGGCCACCACCAGAACACGTTCCCGCACCTGTGGTGCGCGGCGCCGCCGGGAGTACAGGGGGAACTGGTCGCCGAGGCGCCGGAGCGGTTCTTCCGGCCGCCGTACGTGGGCGTGCGCGGCTGGCTCGGGGTACGGCTGGACGGGCGGGTGGACTGGGACGAGATCGCCGAACTGTGCCAGGACGCGTACCGCGTCGTCGCTCCGGCCACCCTGATCCGCCAGCTCGACAACTGACAGTCTGTCTGGCGGATCAGCCCCGAGGGCGGCGTGCGCCTAGGTAGGCAGCAGGACCGCACCCACGCCGGGCTGGTGCTGGGTGCGCGCCAGCGCGAGCAGTGCCGCCGCCGCGTCCCGGCCGTTCTCCCCCGTCTCCGACATCCGCGCGGCGATCAGCGCGCTGACCACCGGGGTCGCGAACGAGGTGCCGCTCCAGCGCGCCCTGCCGGTGAAGTGTTCCTGGCGGTCCTGGTCCCGGTATGGCGGCTCCACATAGGTGTACAGGCCGGTGGGGAACGCGTTCACCAGGTCCTCGCCGGGCGCGTAGACGTCCACCCAGCCGCCGAAGTTGCTGAAGTCGGCACGCGCGCGCAGGGTCCGGTCCAGCGCGCCCACCGAGACCGTCCACGGCGCCGCCGCCGGCCAGAACGGCTTGCGGTAGCCCTGGTTGCCCGCGGCCACGACCAACACGACACCCTTGTGGTGCTGCAGGCGGTTGCGCTGGAACACCTCGAAGCTCAGCAGGCCGGTCGGGTCGAAGGTGAACGTGCCGGCGGCCATGTTGATGATGTCCGGATAGTTCTCGTCGAGGACCTTGTCGAGCGTCTGCACCAGGGTCGACTCGAACACCGCGCCGGCCCGGTCGAAGCCGCGCCGCACCACCACCTCGGCGCCCGGCGCCAGCGTCCGGATGATCCCGGCGATGAACGTGCCGTGCCCCGCGTACGGGGCCAGCGCGCGCGGGCTGCCCTTGCCGATGTCGAGGTCCGGGTCGCCCTCGACGCCGGCCAGCCAGGACCGCACCCGTTCGGCCTCCGGGTCGAGGCCGGTGTCGACCACCACCACCCGGACTCCCTCGCCGGCCCGCCGGCGCGAGGTGGGCGCCGGGTCGAGTTCGCTGTCGGCGGCGATCGGGTGCGGCTCGGTCGCGGGGCAGCCGCCCGACTCGCCCGGATGACCGTTGCAGATGGACACGAGATGGTCGGGCGTGGCGACACCGCGCCCCAGCCCTTCCAGGCGGTCGGCGCCCGACCCGGTACCGTCGCGGATGACCTCCAACGCCCCCAGCGTGTCCGTGTGCTGTCCGGTCAGGCGCAGCAGCCGCACCCCCTGGACGACCTGCTCGCCGGGTAACTCCTCGCGGGTCTCGCCCTCGACGGGCTCGGCGACCTCGCCCTCGGCGCGCAGGTAGCCGGCACCGCGCAGGAGCCTGCGCACCTCGTCCAGGTACTGGTCGCGGACCAGGATGTGGTGCTCGCGGAACATGTACCAGACGGGGCCCTCCGCGTACCCCCACGCCCGTCCGACGCCGATGATGCCTTCGAAGTTGCTGAGTATCCATTCGGTCTGTGCCTGCTGGCGTGTCGTCATGGCCGTCCTCCTCAGCTGTGGCGTTCATGCGAAACGGTGGCGTTCATGCGAAACGGTGGCGTTCCACGAGACAGTGGCGTCCTACGATGACCGGGTGCGGGATGATGCGGAACGCCTGGTCCCGCTGGCACTGTCCCGGCCCGCCGAGGCACTGGCCCTGGCCGGCCAGGTGCTCGCGCGGCAACCCGGTGCGCGCGACGCGTCCTTCGCCCACCAGGCCCGGGCGATCGTGCTGCGGGACATGGGCCGGGTCGACGAGGCGATCGCGGACCTGCGCGCGGCGCTGCGCCTGTCCCGCCGTGCCGGGCAGCCGGCCCGAGTCCTCGACGTCCAGGCGACGCTGGGCCTGACGTTGGGGCTCGCCGGGCGCAGCACGGCCGGCCTGGCCCTGCTGGACGAGGCGGTGTCCGCGAGCACGGGCGTGCTGGCCGGCCGCATCCTCATGCGCCGCGCGTACCTGCGCCGGGTGCTCGGGCAGCATCCGGAGACGCTGGCCGACCTGCGCCGGGCGATCGCCCTGCTGCACCGGGGTGGCGACTCGATCTGGGAGGCGCGGTCCCGGAGCCTGCGCTTCCTGGTGCACGTCGCGCTGGGCCAGGCGGGGCGCGCCGACCGGGACCTGGCCGTGGCCGAGCGCCTGTTCGCCGCGGCGGGACAGGACCTGGAGTCCGCGATGGCGGTACACAGCCGGGCCGACGTGGCGTTCCAGACCGGGGACCTGCCCGGGGCGCTGGGCTTCCTGGACGAGGCCGCGGCGCGGTACGAGGCGCTGTCGGCGCCGGTACCCCAGCTCGCCATCGACCGGTGCGGCGTGCTGCTCGCCGCCGGCCTGGCCACCGAGGCGATGGCCGTGACCGACGAGGCGATCCGGCGCCAGCCGCGCGGCCGGAGCCCGTCCGCCAAGCGGGCCGAACTGCTGTTCGCCGCCGCCCGCGCGGCGCAGGCGGCGGGCGAGCCGGCCGCCGCTGTCGCCCGGGCCGCTGCCGCGCGAGCCCTCTTCCAGGCGCAGCGCCGGCCGTGGTGGCAGGCCCGCGCGTCGTTCGTGCTGCTCCAGTCGCGGTACCAGGCCGGCGAGCGCGGCGGCCGGCTGCGGGCGGAGCTGCGCCGGATCGCGACCCGGCTGGAGGCGCTCGGTGCCGAGGAGGCGTCCAGCGCACACCTGCTCGCCGGCCGGCTCGCCGTGGCGCAGGGGCTGGACGCACCGGCCGACCGGCACCTGGCCGCCGCGGCCCGGCTGCGCCACCGCGGTCCGCTCTTCGGCAGGCCGGCCGGCTGGCTCGCCCAGGCGCTGCGCGCCGAGGCACAGGGCAACGCCCGCCGGACCCTGATCGCCTGCCGTCGCGGCCTGGAGGTCGCCGAGCAGTACCAGCGCACGCTGGGCGCCACCGAGCTGCGCGCGCACGCCGCGGGGTACGGCACCGAGCTGGCCGCGATCGGGCAGCGGCACGCGGTGCGGCGCGGGGACGCGCGGATGCTGCTCACCTGGAGCGAACGCTGGCGCGCCAGCGCGCTGGCGGCGCCACCCGCCCGGCCGATCGACGACCGCGGCCTCGCCGCGGACCTCGCCGCCCTGCGCACCGTCATGGCCCGCCTCGACATCGCCCGGACGACCGGTGCCGTCAACCCGGCCCGCCTGGAGCAGGACCGGCGCCGGCTGGAGGCGTCGATCCGCTCGCGCGCGCGGCGCACGGCCGGGCAGCCGGGTTCCCCCGGCGCCGCGCAGTGGTCCGCCGCGGAGATCCTCGACCAGCTCGGCGACCACCGCCTCGTCGAGCTGGTGAGCCTGGACGGGATGCTGTACGCCGTCACCGCCGCCGACCGGCGGGTGCGCCTGCACGCCGTCGGCCCGGCCCGGGACGCGGCGCGGGAGCTGGACCTGGCGCGTTTCCTGCTGCGCCGCCTCGCGCACGGGCGGCCGTCCGCGCAGGCGCTGGCCACCCTCGACGCGGCCGGCCGGCGGCTGGAGGCGAGCCTGCTGGGGCCGGTGGCCGCGGAGCTCGACGGCCGGCCGGTCGTGGCGGTGCCACCGGGCCGGCTGCACGCGGTGCCCTGGGCGATCCTGCCGTCGCTGCGCACGACGCCGGTGCACGTGGCGCCGTCGGCGGCGATGTGGCTGCGCGTCCAGGCGGCCCGGCCGGGTCACGGCCGGCGCCTCGCCCTCGTGGTCGGGCCCGGGCTCGCGGGCACCGCCGCGGAGGTCGCGAAGATCGGCGACGGCTACCCCGACTCGGTCATCCTCAGCAACGGCAACGCGGTCGCCGACCGGGTGCTCGCCGCGCTGGACGGCGCCTGGACCGCGCACGTCGCGGCGCACGGCGTGTTCCGCGCCGAGAACGCGCTGTTCTCCTCGCTTCGGCTGGACGACGGGCCGCTGACCGTCTACGACCTGGGCCGGCTGCGCCGGGCGCCGTTCCGGCTGGTGCTCTCCAGCTGCGAGTCGGCGCTCGCCGCGCAGGTGGCCTCGGACGAGCTGCTCGGCATGGTCAGCGCGCTCGTGCCGCTCGGCACCGCGAGCCTGCTGGCCAGCGTGGTGCCGGTGAACGACGCGGCGACGGCCCCGTTCATGGTGACCTTCCATGCCCGGCTGCGCGGCACGGCCGGCTTCGCCGACGCTCTGGTGGCGGCCCGGTCCGAGGTCACCGGGGACCCGGTCGCGACCGCCACGGCCCTGTCCTTCGTGGCACTCGGCCGGTGACACCGTCACGTGGTGATCCACGACGTGACCACCGGGGTACCGGCGGCCGAGGTGCACCGGAGCCGGACGGTGCCGGGGTCGGCCCCGCTGACCAGGAACCGGCCGAGGTCGTCGAGGTCCAGGGTGCGCGGCTCACGACCGACGTACTCCAGCGCGCAGCCACCGGGCTCGGCACCGGCGAACTGGCCGATGACGTCCACCCGCGCGCCGTACCGGCTGATCTCCAGGTCGACCTGCACGCCGCCGCCGGCGAAGGACAACATCCGGCTGGCCGCCACCGGGCCGCCGGACCCACCACGCACCGGCTCGAACGCGAGACCGGACTCCGCGTCCATCGCCGAATCGCCCACCAGCGCGGCCAGCTCGCCGTCCAGATCGCGGGTGCTGAACGCGGCGCGGGCGGCCAGCCGGACGGTCTGCGGCACCGGGTCCGCCTCGGCCGCGATCCGGCTCAGCCGGTCGACCAGCTCGTCATCAGTCTCGTCACGCACGCCTGCCACCCCATCGGCTCTAGACAGCGTCGGGCGCCTGGGCGGCACCGGACAGCATGATCTGGCGCAGCACGGCGAGGCACCGCTGCCGGCTGGGGCCGATGCTCCCGATCGGTATGCCCAGGGCGTCGGACACCTCGACGTAGCTGGGCCGCGGGTCGGCCATCAGCACGCGGAGCAGGGCCTGGCACGCCGGCCGGAGCCGGCCGAACGCCTGCCACAGCGCGGCGTCGCGCTCCTCGCGCAGCATCGCCTCGTCCAGTTCTCCGGAGGCGTCGGGCAGGTCCGGCCATTCGGCCGACGCGCCGACCTGCTCGCGCGAGTGGCGGCGCAGCACGGTCAGGCACTCCCGGCGCGCCGTGGTCGCCAGCCAGCTCCCGACGAACTCCGGTTGGCGCACCGACTCCAGCCCTTCCACCAGCCGCAGCCAGGTCATCTGGACCACCTCCGCCGCGTCGGCGTGGCTGAGCCCCATGCCGCGGGCGATGGACCAGAGCAGATTGGTGTACCGGTCGGTCAATGCCTGCCAGGCAGCCTGGTCACCGGCGCGCAGCGCAGCGAACTGAGCCCTCGCCGCGGCGGCGTCCGAGGTGGACGCCTTCGCGTGCGGCTCGGATCTGCGCATCGGGCACCTCGCGACGTGGTCGACACCACTCAAGCTCTGTCCGTGCATCGGCTCGGATCCATTCTTCCGGTTGCACCGCTGTCCCGTCCACGACGTTCCGGCCTCGCCTTCCATCGATCTGAGGGGCGAGTCGGGCGCCGTGATACGAACGGGCCGGACGGATCGGGCCGAGCAGATCAGGAACTGGTGAGCGCCACGTCGTCGATCACGAACGAGGTCTGCAGCTGGGACCCCTCCACGCCGCTGAACCGGATGGTCACCGAAGTGCCCGCGGCAGCCGGCAGCGTGAAACTCTTCTGGGCGTACCCGCTGGCGTGGTTGAGGTTGGAGTAGGTGGCGAGGGTACTGCCGGCGGCGGTCACGGTGAGCGTGTCGAAGGCGGTCGACGTGCTGGTCTCCGCGGTGTCGACGTGCAGCCAGAAGGACAGCGTCACCCGGGTGCACCCGGCCGGTACGGACCCGGTCTGGGACAGGGTGTCGGTGTGCGCGCTGCCGTACCCGTCCAGCCAGGCGTCCCAGGAGCCGGCGTGCGGTGGCTCGCTGGACGAGTTGCTGACCACGCCCGAGGAGGCGGACCAGGGGGCGGCGGTACCCGATTCGAAGCCGGGGTTGCCCAGCAACTGCCCGCCGCAGCCGGGGTTGGCGCTCGTGCTGGTACTCGGGCCGGGGCTCGGGGTACTGCCGGCGCCGGCCAGCCAGGCGGTCGCGTTGAGCGCGAGCGCGGCGTCGGTACCCGCCGGGTCGTTCCAGCCGTCGAACAGGGTGTTGCCGGACTGGCCGGTACCGTCGTCGATGGCCGAACTGTCCCCCCAGACCGCGACCCGGCCCGCGCCGAAGGTACTCGTGGTGAAGAAGGCCCCCGTGGTGCCGGTCGGGCTGGCCGAGGGCCGCCAGACCAGGCCCTTGACGCCGGCGTTGTCCGCCGGGTGCAGGGTCTGCGTGCTGCCGTTGCGGATGATGCTCCCGGTGACCGTGCCGAACGGGCCGTGCAGCACCGGGTCGGCGCTGTCCGGTCGGGCGACCGGGTTCTCGTTGGCGATGTTCACCGCGTCGACGCCGAACCCGAACGGGTCGGTGTTGTCCACGCCGTTGCTGCTCATCAGGTCGTTGGCGATGCGCACCGAGTCCCAGCCGTCGCTGTTGCGGTCGCTGCCGGTGTGGTCGACGATCAGGAAGAACCCGCCGCCGTTCTGCACGAAGCGCAGGATCGCGGTCTTCTCCGCCGCGCTGAGCGGCGCGTTGGGCTCGGGCATCACGAACTCGTCGAAGTTGGCCAGGTCCAGCGCGCCCCCGCCGCCGTAGCTGATGGAGTTGCCGGGTGGCAGCGTCTTGAGGCTGTACTGGCCGGTGCGCTGCAACGCCACCCCCCACGCCGAGATCGCGCCGGTCCAGGCGCCCTCGCTGCCGGGGTTGGGGTTCTGCACGGTCGGGTCCGGCATCGACGTGCTGATGATCCAGTCAGCATTGCCGGCGGTCTCCGCCTTGCTGTCGTCGAAGAGGACACGATGGACGGTGGCCGCCGTCGCGAGGCGCGGCGCCCCGAACGCGGTCGCGGCCGCGAGGGCGGCGGCCACGGCGATAAGGGTACGGGTACGCGCGCGTCCGGCCACGGGTGCGACCTCCCCGGTCGATCGACAGATAGCCAATAGTCTATTCGATCCGGCGGCTCGACGGGAAAACTCCACGCGAACGTGGGCTGTCCACCGGCGCCTGACTTCACCCCGAGGAGCCCTGGCTTTCCGGGCGGACGGCTCCACCAGCTGCCCTGGTCGCCTCCGGTGCGGTCCCGGCACCGTGGGATGGGAGCGGCGCGGACCTGTGTAAGCTGCTGTGGTTCTTCCGCACCGACGGGGACCCGGCGGTCGCCGACGACCAGCGGCGGCTGCTGGCCGAGCCGGTGGCCACGGGTGCCGGACTCAGCCTGCCGCTCGTGGTCGAGCCGATCCGGTACCCGCTGCCCGGCGAGGACCCGGACAGTCCACAATGGAAGGCGGACCGGGTGTGTGCATCGGAGTGGTACCGGGGGTGGCACGCCTAGCCCATGCAACCGTTGAGGCTTTCGGCCAACACGCCGCGCTCGTTCTACCGCGGCGCCGGTCGCATCCACCGGTTCCGCGGGGTCCCCGAGCCCGAGGACCCCTACTACCCCGAGGACTGGCTCGCCTCGACCACGGCGCGCCACGGGCAGGAGCCCTCCGGGCTCACCACTCTGCCCGACGGGCGGCTGCTCGTCGAGCACGTCGCGGCGCAGCCGGAGCGGTGGCTCGGGTCGGCGCACGTCGCCCGGTACGGCGCCGACCCGGCGGTCCTCGTCAAGCTGCTCGACGCGGGGCAGCGGCTGCCGCTGCACGCGCACCCCGACCGCTCGTCCGCGCTGGCGCACCTGGCCTCGCCGTACGGCAAGACGGAGGCCTGGGTCATCGTCGAGGCGGCGCCGGACGCCGCGGTCTACCTCGGCTTCGCCCGCGCCGTGACCCCGGACGAGCTGACCGGCTGGGTCACGGCGCAGCGGGTCGGCGAGATGCTCGCCACCACCAACCGGATACCCGTGCGGGCCGGCGACGCGGTGCTGGTACCGGCCGGCCTGCCGCACGCGATCGGTCCGGGCATCCTGCTCGTGGAGGTGCAGGAGCCGACCGACCTGTCGGTGTTGCTGGAGCGGGAGGGCTTCGCGGTGCCGGCGTCCGCGGCCCATCTGGGGCTGGCGCTCGACGAGGCCATGGCCTGCGTCGACCGGAGCGCGTGGAGCCCGGCGCGGCTGGCCGGGCTCACCGGCGCCCGCGCCGCCGGGCGGACCCGACCCGGCACGCAGCGGCTGTTCACGGCGGCGGCCGACGAGTTCTTCGCGGCCGAGCGGCTGCGCCCGGATCCGGTCAGCGTGCTCGATCCGGGCTTCTCCGTGGTGGTGGCGGTGGCCGGACACGGCACCCTGGCCCACGGCGGCGGCAGCGTGTCCGTGTCCCGCGGTGACACGCTGCTCGTCCCGTACGCGGCCGGGCCGGGCCGGCTGACCGGCGACGTCGAGGCGATCCGCTGCCGCCCGCCGCTGCCGTAGGAGATCGCCGGCGAATCGCACATGTCCCGCCGAACGGGTCGACACGCCCATCAATTCAGGGAAGATCAGCAAATGGCGAAAGAATCAACCGGAATCTGACCATCGGTGGTTACCAATGCCGCGCGATGGAGTTACCGTCCGCTGAAATTGCAACTTGCAAGAAAGGCAGGTCGTGGGGTAGGCGCCGTCTGCAACCAGCAATCGAGGGGGGACGAATGACGGGCATCAAGTGGGCGGGCATTCTCAGCAGTACGCTGACCATCGCGCTCATCGGACTGGCGAACGTGCTCTTGGCGACCCTCACCAGGTACTCCGTGCCGAACGCCGTCAACTCCTTCGGTGCCGGTATCGCCGCCGCGAGCGCGGTGATCGCGTTCGGCGCGCACGCGCACGCCCGAACCAGCAGGAAACTCGACCTCATGGCCCACGTGTGCAGCACCCGGCTGGACGACCTGCAAAGCCGGGTCGACGACTACAACACCGGGTTCGTCGAGGGCTACCTGCTCAGCCAGGGCCGCGAGGCGCCGGTGGCACCCCTCGCGCAGCATCACCTGACCAGGCGCGGCACACCCGGCGACTGAGGCCAAGCCTCGCAGAGCGCTCTCACCACCACCTCCGTCCCCCAGGAGGAATGTCGCCGTGCCCAGACCCGTCGCACTGCTCGGCGGGCGCGTACACGTCCGCGTTGACGTTTCCGCGTCCTCGGCATCGCGCCGCAGTGCCCGGTCGACGCGTCCTGGTCGCGCAACCCAACCCCCGTACCGGAAACCGCCAGGCAGGTCCTCGCCCCGACCGACATTTTCTTTGTCGTACCCGTGCGTCATCATGGTCCGGAGTTCACGGAGGGAGTGGCTGATGATCGGCACCTTGAAGACGGTTGTGCTGGACGCGCGCGACATCGACGGGCTCAGCGCGTTCTACACCGGCCTGGCCGGCTGGACGCGGAAGTCCGCCGATGACGAGTGGATCACCTTGAGCACCGCGGACGGCTGGCGGATCGGCATCCAGTACGCCCCGGACCACGTACCGCCGCAGTGGCCCGACGCCGGCCACCCGCAGCAGGCCCACCTCGATCTGCGGGTGCCCGACATCGACGCCGCCACCGCGCGGGCGGTGGACCTCGGCGCGGCGGTGCTGCGGAAGAACGAGACGTGGTACACGCTGGCCGACCCCGCCGGTCATCCGTTCGACCTGTGTCTGCGGGCCGACGATCCGAACACCACGCTGATGGGAGTGATGCTCGACTGCCCCGACGCCAAGGCGCTGAGTGGGTTCTATGCCGACCTGCTCGGCAAGCCGGTCACCTACGACGCCGACGGAGCAGCCATGATCGGCAACGACGGTGACCAGCCGGTCCTGTTCCAGCAGGTGCAGGAGTACACCGCGCCGCGGTGGCCGGATCCCGCGTACCCGCAGCAACTGCACCTCGACGTCCGGGTGGACGACGTCGAAGCGGCCGAGCCGGCTGCGCTGGCGATCGGCGCCACCCGACTGCCTGGCGAGGGCGAGAACTGGCGCGTCTTCGCCGACCCCGCCGGCAAGCCGTTCTGCCTCGTGTGGGACGTCGAGTAGGACCCGCCTGGCCCGGGTACCGGACGGGGCCGCCTGGCGATGGGTACCCGGGCCGGACGCCGACCCACCGGTGACGACCGAAGTCGAGCCCCTGATCCGCTCGGGGCAGCTGTTCTGGATCGAGCCCTTCGACATGGGCGTGCAGCTGCGGTCGGGACCGGAGGGCTGTCCCTGGCTGGCCGACCGACGCTCGGACCGAGCAGCGCCCAAGTCCTGAATGGCGGGGGCAACCGAAAAGCGGGGAAGGAAAGCCGGCTGTTCGGCCGTGGTCCGGAGACCTCGGGACGGTGCCGCGGCCGTGCGGGGAAATGGCAGTCTCGTACGGGTGCACTCTGTGGCAAGGCGTTACGCCATTGCGATGGCCGTTCTGGGTGTCAGCGTGTTCGCCCTACCCCGGTTCGGTGCGCCGAGTTGGGCGGCGATCGGCCTGGTCAGCGCCGGTGCCGTGGCGGTCGGCGCACATCGGCACGGCGGCTCGCGACCGGTGGCCTGGTGGCTGTTCGCGGCCGCCATCCTCGCCATGGCCGCCGGGGACACGATCTACGGAGCGACCGCACACTCCGGCCCCGACGCCGTGCCCGCCATCGCCGACGTGTGCTACCTGGCGATGTTCCCCCTCATCACCGCCGGCATGATCACCATGGTGCGTACCGGCGCCGGTCTCACCGACTGGTCCCGCTGGCTGGACGTACTCACCTTCACGTGCGCCGCGGCGCTGCTGGCCTGGGTGTTCCTCACCGCGCCGGCGATGGCCACCGGCCAGCTCAGCAGCGCCGAGAAGTCCATGCTCGCCGCGTACAACCTGGGTGATCTTCTGATCCTGGCCACCACGGTGCGACTGGTGTTCGCGGCTCGTCGCGGCGCGGCCCTGCTCCTGCTGGCTGTCGGGGCGACGGCGCTGCTGGCCGCCGACATCTCCTACACGCTCGACCAGTTGGGCGGCGGCTGGCGACCGGGCGGCCCGGCCGACGCTGCCTACCTGGTGTTCTACGCCAGCTGGGGCGCCGCGGCGCTGCAGCCGTCGATGGTACGCATCGTCGCGCCGACCTCCGCCCGCGACTCCTCGCTGCAGGCACGCTGGGCGGCGCTGCTGGGCCTGTCACTGACAATTCCGCCGCTGATTCTCGTCGGCGAGGCGATGACCGGGCAGGTTCGCGACGCGCCCGTCATCGGCATCGTGTCCGGCCTCATGTCGACCCTGGTCGTCACCCGGCTCGTCAACGCGCTCGGCCAGCAGCGACGCGCGTTGGCCCGGGAGCGGGCGCTGCGGCACGCGTCCGGCGCGCTGCTCTCGGCGCTCACCCCGCACGGCGTCGACGCCGCCATCCACGAAGCGGTCAGCGCACTCCTGCCACCGAACGAGCCGCACACGGTGATCGTGGCCCTGCGTGGCGTCGACGATCCGGAGACGCTCGACGAGGTTGCCCCGCAACCCGCGCTCGTCCGCGTGCTGAGCATGGACCCGCAGGCCGACGCCGACGCAGGGCTCGGGGTGTTGCTGGTCCGGGCCGACCGCAAGGTGCTGGCCGCGATCGAGGACTCCGTCGAGGTGCTGGCCGCCCAGGCCACGCTGGCGTTGGACCGCATGGCGCTGACCGACCAGATCAACCGCCGGGACAGCGAACACTACCTGCGCACGATCACCCACAACAGCGTTGACATGGTACTGATCGTCGACGACAACTTCGGCATCCGGTACGCGAGCACCTCGGTCGCCACCACCTTCGGCCTCGACCTGTCCCTGCCCGCCACCCTGCGCGACCTGGAGCCGACCGGGGACGGCGGCCAGATCACCCGTACCCTCGCCACGGCGCGCCGCTGGGCGCAGCCCGAGGGTACCCGCGACTGGTGGTACCTCCAGCGGTCGGACGGATCCCCGCTCACCCTGGAAGTCAACTGTCGCGACCTGCGCCAGGACCAGACCGTGCGCGGATATGTCATCACCATGCGGGACACCAGCCTGGACCGGGGCGACCGGGAACTCATCCAACAGGCACTGGACCGCTCACCCGACAGACGCCGCTGACCCGTCCGGCGGGCCACCGCGCCGCTGCTGGACGAGCCCACCCACCACCTGTCGCCACGGCTCTGCGACGAGCTGGAAGAGGCGCTGGGCACCGGGCCCGGCGCCATCGTGGTCGCCAGCCACGACCGGTGGCGGCGGTCCCGCCGGCCCGGCCACGAGATCCGATTGTGCGAACCAGCGGGACACCGCCGGGGATGGCGCTGTGATTCAATGCCGCTCGTGACCGACCCGCCTGAGGACGCCGGGCAGCCGCCCGGTGAGATGCCAGGGACCGACCCCGCCGCCGGAGCGACCGTTCCGGCCACGGTCCTGGCCGCGAGCATCCTGCTCTACATCGGTGGTGCTTTGACTTTCGTGTATGCCTTGGCTGGCGTACGCACCGGTGGGTTGGTGCGTGGGCTCCTGCCGTCGAGCGCATACGCGGCGTACGGCCTGTTGTATGTCGGGTTGGGTTGGGCGGTGGGTCGGCGACGACGCTGGGCCCGGCGCACCGTGCTCGTCCTCTGTGGAATAGGCGTCGCGCTCGCCCTGGTCCGCCTGGTCGCGGGCGGGTTCGCCGCGGCCGTGCCGGGTCTGGCCTGGCCGGTGGTCTACGCGGTCCTGCTCAGCACGGACAGCGCCCGGTCCTGGTTCCGGGCCACGCCACGGTCATGACCACCTCCGCGCGCTCCGCAGTGGTTGGCGCCGGACGCGGCGAAGTTTAGTACAGTTTTGCATGGACGCTGGAGGATGGACAGCCTCGTTCAACAGGCGGCGGATACCAGCGGGCCGGGTGAGCAGGCTGGGAGTTGGATGACCGAGTTGATCGTGGGCGCCGATCAGTCCGACACGCATCAGAAGGCTCTGCGTATCAACCTCGATCGGCGCTGGTACGGGACGATTGCCGAGATCGGCGCGGGCCAGGAGGTCGTTCGCTGGTTCTTCCGGGTGGGTGGCGCCGCGGGCACCATCGCAAAGTCGATCTCCGCCTACGACATGGCAGTCAGCGACGCGGTCTACGGCAAGGCGGAAAGGTACGTGTCCGCCGGGCGGCTTCAGGGCATGCTCGACAAGGAGTTCGAGCTCAACGTTGAGCGGCTCGGCGATGAGCGCGGCGACGGAACGTCGTTCTTCGCTTTCGCCGACACGGTCGTGGCGCGCAGCTACCGCGGCAACAACGAGTGCCATGGCTGGATGGGCGTGAAGTTCCAGGCACGGGCGCGCGACGAGCCCAGCCAGATCATCATGCATGTACGGATGCTCGACGTGGAGGCCTTCCTGCAGCACGAGGCGCTCGGAATCGTCGGGGTGAACCTGCTGTACGGGGCGTTCTTCGAGCACCACGAACCGGACAAGCTCGTCGAGACCCTGCTCGACCGCCTCACAACCGGCCGCATCGAGATCGACATGATCCAGTTCCGCGGCATCGAGTTCCGGGGCGTGGACAACAGGCTGATGGCGCTCAAGCTCGTCCAGCTCGGGCTCAGCGGCGTGGCGATGTTCGGCCCGGACCGCGAGGTGCTGCAGCCCAGCGAGGTGCTGCGCAAGAAGGCGATCCTGGTGGAGCGGGGCAGCTTCCGCCCGCCGACGCACGTCAACCTCGACATGCTCGACACAGCCAGGGCCAAGTTCGAAGCCGACCCGGCGGTGGCCGGCAAGCCGGTGCTGGCACTCACCGAGATCACGATGCGCAACCTGCTGGCGGGAGGTGGCGACGTCGACCGGCGCGACTTCCTCGCTCGCGCGGAGCTGCTCGCCGCCTGCGGCATGACGGTGCTGATCACCGACTACTTCGACTACTACCGTCTGGCCGCGTACCTCGGCGAACGGACCAGCGAGCGGATCGGCATGGTGATGGGGGTGCCGAGCCTGATCGACCTGTTCGACGAGAAGAACCACGCGCAGCTTCCGGGCGGGATCCTGGAGAGCTTCGGGCGGCTGTTCAAGAACGAGCTGAAGCTGTATGTCTACCCGCTGCAGCTCTCGCCCGAAGACGAGCTCAGGACCGTCAACAACATCAGCGTCGGGCCGGAGTTGCAACCGCTGTACGACTACCTCGCGTTGCGGGGCAGTTTCGTTCACCTCGACAACTTCCGGCCCGACTTCCTGCCGATCTTCAGCCGCGACGTGCTTCGCCGGATAGCCGCGAATGACGACTCGTGGGAAAGCATGGTCCCGCCCGATGTCGCCGAGCTCATCAAGCGCCGCGCGTTCTTCGGCTTCGTCAAGCCCGGCAGGGAATGACGACCCTGACTTCCGGAGCCACTCCATTGTAGACACTGCCGGCCGGCGGTGTATGGCAGGTTGAGGGCAATCGGATGGCAACCGTACGGCAGGCCGACCTCCGCTACCCGCGGACGACAGCGTAGTGATGGACTCGCTGTCCTGTCCAAGCCAAAGTGGCGGCGTCCAGGTCAAGGTGGCGGATGATCTGGCGGCGTCCAAGTTTGGTTGGCGTGTCATGCGCGTCGTCGTCGATGGGTTGCCCGTTCATTGAGAACGTTCGACGGGACGACACTGGGGCGCGTGCGATCCGATCGACGGGTATTTTGTTGCCCATGGCCGATCCGACAACGGACACCTTCCAGGAGGAGGCCAGGGTCCGCCGGCGGCTACCAGTCGCGGTCAACCTCGCCACCGCCATCCTGGTGATCGTCACCAGCGTTACTGTCGTCTTCGTGATACCCGCGCTGATTACTGACCTCACCAGCGACCGCACGGTCGGCATCGGCGCCGTGCTGCTTGCCGCCGTGCAGGTTGCCGTGACCCTGGCGGTGCTGGTGCTCAGCGTTCTGGTCCGCCGTGGTCGCCGCCGGGCCTGGCTGACCTTGGTCTGGCTGCTGGTGCTCGACGCGGTGACCGGCCCGATCCGGCTGTGGGTCGGACGTGACGATGAGCTGTCGGCGGCGGACCTGCCGATCGCGCTCGCGTCGGCGGCGGTGACGTTGGTCTTCGTGGCGCTCCTGGTCGCGCCGCGCTCCTCGCGGGCGTACTTCCGCCCAGCCAGTTAACGCCGGGCGCCGAGGCGCCACCCCGACAACTGGTCGAGAACCGCCCTCACTGACCGCTGGGTACAGAATCCGCCAAGTGGACTTGGACGATCCACAAGCCCGACCGTCCGGGTCTACTTGGCGAGCTGCACATCAGCGCTCTCGACGTTCGTCACCTTGAGCTGGACGCGACACTCGCTGTGCGGTCATGCCAGCAAGGCTGTCCAAGGCACGTACCTGCATCCCGTCACCCTGTCGCTGTGCCTGGAAGGTGCCGGCCGCGTCACCGCACCGGTCGCCGACCCGGGCGGTAAACCCGCCTCGCGACCGTAGCGCATCCATTGTGGATGGTGGCGTGGCCCGGCGCCGGCATCAGGGCCACCGCCACCCCGCCGCATCACCCAGAATCGGATCTGTGGGTTATCGGGGCACCGCGACGGTTCTCGGCTGCGATAACCTTGCGGGCGTCATTGATCGAGGACACCTGAGCGCCGGCATCCCCTGGCAGTCCGAGGAGGCCACCACATGAGCAGCGACTTCGCGTTTTGGAAGCAGGGCGCGGGAGATCCCGGGGAGATCTTCGACGATCTGGCCGAGGGGATCACCGATGCGCTGGAGCCACACTCGGACGTCTCGGGGTTTCGCGGTGAGCTGCTCTCGCGGTGGCCCGACCTGGCGGACGTCCTGGAACCGGGTGAACAGGAGCTGGCCGAGGCGCCCGAGGACGGCGCGAAGTACGTCCTGCTCACTTTGCCCGTGAGCATGCTCGACCACCTCGACGCGATCTACGGGCTGGCCCGGGACTACAAGTTGCGCGGCTACAGCGGCGTAGCCGACGAACCATTCTGATCGAACCGGCCGATCGCGGTCCGCGCGCACCTGCACGTTGGTCATCGGCACGCGTGGCTTGCCGCCGACCGTCCGTTCCACCTGGGACGCAGTCCCATCCGGGTCGTAGTACCGGGTGATCCTGTGTACCGTGGGGCAGTGAGCGATGGATGACAAGAGCGCGTTCCCCCTCCGGGAGCGCAAGCAGCGGCGCACCAGCGACGCGATCGTCGCGGCGGCGATGGCGCTGTTCGCCGAGCGCGGCTTCGACAGGGTCACGGTGGCCGACATCGCGCAGCGCGCCGAGGTCGGCCGGAGCACGTTCTTCCGGTACTTCGCCGACAAGCAGGAGGTGCTCTTCGCCGGCGACGCCGAGCTCCTTGAGCGTGTCATGATCGAATCGGAGCCGGCCGCCGCGGCGCGAGCCCCGATCGGAACGTCCCTTGCCGACGCGCTCGCGGTGTGCCACGCCGGGGTGATCGCACTCGCTGAGCGGGTCGCCGAGCAATCCGGCTGGCTGGCCCTGCGTGCCCGGCTCATGGAGTCACATCCCGAACTCGCCGCCCGCGACCTGGTCAAGCAGCGCGGTTACGCGCAGGCCGCGGTCGACGTGCTCACCCGCCACGGCGCGACACCGGAGACGGCCGCGCTCGCCGCCGCCGTCGCGGCCTCCTGCTTCGCGGCCGGGCAGGCGCGGGCACTGCACCCGGGGCAGTCACTTCCCGCCGCTGTCGACCAGGCCTTCAGGCGGTTGGCGAACCTCGACAGCGCCAGGTTGCGCGGGCAGCTGCCGCGGCGTCGACGCCGCCGTGTCGACTAGGCATCAGCCGCGACGACGAGGAAGTTCGGCAGGCCACGACCAGCGGTCACACCGTCGAGACCCCGATCGTCACGAACCTCGCGCCGCCGCTCACAGCGCCCGGCCCGGGTTGAGGATGCCCAGCGGATCGAACGTGGCCTTCACCGCGCGGTGCGCCGCGTACGTCGCCTCGTCGAACTGACCGGACAGCCAGCCGCGCTTGAGCGAGCCGATACCGTGTTCGCCGGTGAGCGTGCCATCCAGGCGCAGCGCGAGCCGGCAGATCTCGTCGGCGGCGCGCAGCGCGGCCGACGAGCCGTCCGGCCGGTCGCGCGGCAGCACGATCGCCGGGTGCATGTTGCCGTCGCCGGCATGCCCGACGGTGGCGATGGTGGTTCCGTGGTGCCGGCCGGCGATCTCCTCGATGCCGGCGAGCAGTTCCGGCAGGCGGCTGCGCGGGACGCCCACGTCCTCGGTCAGTACCCGGCCGGCGGCCTGGGCCGCGTGGTAGTGGATGCGCCGGGCCTGCAGCAGCATGTCCGCCTCGACCGGGTCGGTCGACGCGAGTGCCATAGTCGCACCGGCCCGCTCGGCGTGGCCGGCCATGGCCAGCGCCTGCTGCTGCGCGTCCACGCTGTCCGCCTGGCCGATGAGCAGGGCGGCGGCGGAGCGGTCCAGGCCCATGGGGCGGTAGTCCTCGACCATGTTGATGCTGGGCGAGTCCATCAGTTCGAGCAGGCTGGGTGCCAGGCCCGCACGGACGATGGCGGCGACCGCGCGGCCCGCGCTGGTGACCGAACCGAAGGTCGCGACCATGGTGGCCGGCGGTCCGGGCGGCCGGGGCCGCAACCGCATCGTCGCCTCGACGATGACCCCGAGGGTGCCCTCGGAGCCGACGAACAGGCTGGTGAGGTCGTATCCCGCGACGTTCTTCACGGTACGCGAACCGGTGCGGACGACCTGGCCACCGGCGAGTACGACGCGCAGCCCGAGCACGGAGTCGCGGGTCACCCCGTACTTCAGGCAGCGGAAGCCGCCCGCGTTGGTGGCGAGGTTCCCGCCGATCGTGGATATCTCGAAGCTGGACGGGTCGGGTGGATAGAACAGGCCGTGCTCGGCGGCGGCCCGGTCGAGGTCGGCGTTGACCACCCCGGGCTCCACGACGGCGTACAGGTCGTCAGCCGCGATCTCGCGTACCGAGGCCATCCCGGCCGTGGAGAGCACGATGCAGCCGTCGAGGGCCACGGCGCCCCCGGACAGGCCGGTACCGGCGCCCCGGGCGACCACGGGCGTGCGGTGCGCGCTGGCCCATTCGAGGGTCGTCGACACGTCCTGTACCGTCCGCGCGGTGACCACGGCGACGGGTGTCCCCGCCTCGGCGAGGTCGGCGGCGTCGCGGCGGTAGCCCTCCATCCGGTCCGGTTCGGTGATGAGCACGTCGCCGTCGAGGACGTCGGACAGCGCCGTGCCGGCCATCGTCAGGCCCTTCCGGCGGCGCGGCGGTGCAGCGCTCACATGGACTCCTGACGTCTCCGGGCACCGGTCCGGGTGTCACCGGTCTGTTGTAGACAATAGTCCAACCCGCGCCCTGTTCTGCGCCACCGCGATCCCGGCCGCCTGTGTCCACCGTGGACGGACGGGTCGCGGACAGATCCTCGACGGGACCCCGTACGGGTACGCTCGCGGCATGGTGCGACAGATCGAGCATCCGGTCGCCGGTACCGTGCTGGTCCTGGGCTCGCCGATGGAGCCGCGCGACACGGCCGAGACGCCGCTCACCGGCCGGTGGGAGCGGGGATGAGCGGGGGACGGGTCGCACTCGCGATCGACGGGCCGGTCGCGACGCTGACGCTGGCCAACCCGGCACGCATGGGCGCGCTCAGCTTCGCCATGTACCACGAACTGCTCGCCGCGTGCGCCCGGCTCCGCGACGATCCCGGGGTACGGGTGGTGACCGTCCGGGGTGACGGCGGCCGGGCGTTCGCCGCCGGTACGGACATCAACGAGTTCACCGGCTTCACCACCGCGGAGGACGGGGTGGACTACGAGCACCGCACCACGACCGTCCTGGACGCGCTGTCCGGGCTGCCGGTGCCGGTCATCGCGGCGGTCGAAGGGCCGGCCGTCGGCGCCGGGCTGGCCCTGACGCTGTGCTGCGACCTCGTACTGGCCACCCCGGACGCGGTGTTCGGCGTGCCGGTGGCCCGAACGCTGGGCAACTGCCTGTCGCCGGGCGTCGTCGGCCGGCTCTACGCCGCCATCGGCCGGTCCCGCGCCCGGCACCTGCTGATGACCGCGACGATCCTCGACGCCCGCAGCGCGCTCGACTACGGGCTCGTCGCCGCCGTGGTGGAGCGCGAGCGGTTCGACGGGTACCTCGACCAGACGCAGCGGAAGCTGGCGGCCCTCGCGCCGCTGACCCTGCGCGCGTTCAAGGAGGTGGACCGCCGGCTGCTGCGGCTCATCGACGACATCGACGCCGACGACCTGTACCGGACGTGTTACGGCAGTCGCGACTTCGCCGAGGGCGTCGCGGCCTTCCTCGGCAGGAGGGCGGCCCAGTGGGAGGGCCGATGAACGGCACTATCCGCCGAACCTGACACCGCCGGATGGCTGCGGGGCGTCAACTCGATCGCGGATCCGCTCGGCAAGCAGGGCGGCGGGCGAATCGACGAGTGACGTCACCCGGATGAAGGCGGCCGCAAGCTCGGCGTCGTGCACGGCGGCGCGCTGGAGCCGGGCCAGGTACTCGCCGGTCAGCGGCGATGGCGGCAGGGCCGGCCCGGTCACGCCGGGCAGCGCCAGGTCGGCGCCGACCGCGAGTGCCCACGGCGCGTCGAGCACCCGCGACTGGGTGGCGAGGAACCGCAGCGGATCCGGGCCAAGGGGCTCGCGCACCTCGTCCCGCAACGCCATCGTCGTCAACGCGGCCACCGTCATGCCCTGGCCGTACACCGGATTGAAGGCGCACGCCGCGTCGCCGGTGATGAGCAGCCCGGCCGGGAAGTCGGTGAGGCGGTCATAGCGGCGACGCACATAGGTCCGGCACCGGAAGGTGACCGCGTCCCCGAGCGGCGTGCCCGCCCGCACGATCCGGTACGTGTCCGGGACGGGAAGCGTTTCGGCGTAAGCGGCAAACCCTTCCAGGTCACCGGGTGGGCGCTCGCCGAGCACTCCGGCCAGCGTGACCATGGCCCGTCCGCCCTCGAGCCGCTGCGCTATCGCGCTGCGGCGCTCACCAGGGAACCGGGCGGTGGCCACGAAGATGTTCTCGCCGAACGGCCCCGCCGGCATGGCGAACACCCGCGACGAGTAGCTCAGGTCGATGTTCACCACATCCTCGTCAGGGGCGGCATACCCCAGGTCGGCCAGCCAGCGCGGCGTCCGCGAACCCCGGCCGCTCGCATCGACGACGAGATCGGCCGGCAGCACCTGGGAACCGGCGCCGTGCAGGCCGGTGACGCGCGCGCCGGTCACGCGCTCGCGGTCTTCGCTGGCGCACAACCCGACGATGTCGTAGCCGTCGAGGACCGTGACGTTGGGCAGCGACCGTACCGCGTCGCGGATCGCTCCCTCGATCAGCGGGCGGCTGGCCGACAACCCCACCAGGCCGGTCGCGGCCTGGCGCAGCATCTGCCCGTTGAGGTACCAGCGGACGTTGCCCAGGATGTCACCGAGCAGAGCGCCCCCGGCAACCAGCCGTGCCGTGCAGCCCGGCAAGAGTTCCTCCACCAGTTGCAGCCCGCGCGGCAGGAAGCCGTGCACGTGCCGGCCGTGAGGCACTCCCTTGCGGTGCTCCATCCGCGACGGCAGCACGTCGCGTTCGACGACGATGACGCTCGCGTAGTGATCCGCGAGCGCTCTCGCGGCCAGCAGACCGGCCACGCTGCCACCAAGAACGACGGCGCGGTCCCGGGCGTTGATCGGCATGGATGCCACCTCCTCACCACCGAGCATGCACCCGTGGCGGTGCGCCACCCGCGTACAAGTGCACACATCGGGTAGCCGGTATCCGACATACCAGCTCTCCCGGCCGGCGGC
>JBBWZQ010000369.1:0-11973 GCA_039649115.1 Micromonosporaceae bacterium
CGCAGCCGGCGCATCAGGGCGAGGATCTGCGCCTGTGTCGTCACGTCCAGCGCGGTGCTGGGCTCGTCGGCGATGAGCAGCTTCGGGTCGCAGGCCAGCGCCATCGCGATGACCGCGCGCTGGCGCATGCCGCCGGAGAACTCGTGCGGGTAGCTGTCCACCCGGCTGGCGGCGTCCGCGATGCCGACCTCGGCCAGCAGGTCGACCGCCCGGCGCCGGGCCGCCGCCCGCGACACCGGCTCGTGCGCGCGGATCTGCTCGGCGATGTGCCAGCCGATCGTGTAGACCGGCGTGAGCGCGGTCATCGGGTCCTGGAAGATCATCGCGATCTCCCGGCCCCGGATCCTCCGCAACTCGTTGTCCCCCAACGCGAGCAGGTCCCGGCCGCCGAACCGGGCGCTGCCCGAGATCTCCACGTTGGGGCCGCGCACCAGCTTGAGCAGGCTCATCATCGACACGCTCTTGCCCGAGCCGGACTCGCCGACCACGCCGAGCACCTCGCCCGGGGCGACGGAGAAGGACAGCCCGTCGACGGCGGCGACGCTGCCCTGCCGGGTGCGGAACACGACCCGCAGGTCGCTGACCTCGAGCAGCGGCTCAGGCATGTCGGGCCCTGGGGTCCAGCCGCGCGTACAGCAGGTCCACCGCCGCGTTCGCGGCGACCACGAAGAACGCGGCGTACAGCACCGTTGCCATGATCATCGGCAGGTCCACGTTCTGCAGCGCGTCGAAGGTGAGCTTGCCGATGCCGGGCAGCCCGAACACGACCTCGGTCAGCAGCGCGGCGCCGCCGACGAGCGCGCCGAAGTCCAGGCCGAACAGCGAGACGATGGGGATCAGCGAACAGCGCAGCGCGTGGCGCAGCAGGATGCGCCGCTCGGAGATGCCCTTGGCCCGCGCCGTGCGCACGTAGTCCTCGTCCAGGTTGGCGACCAGTTCCGAGCGCAGCACGCGCGCGTAGATGCCGGCGTACAGCACGGCGAGCGTCAGCCACGGGAAAAGCAGGTGCGACGCCCACTGCAGCGGGTTGCGGGTCAGCCCGACGTAGCCGAGCGGCGGCACCCAGGAGAACACTCCATTGTGGAGCCTGCTCTGGGTGACCAGGTTGACCACCTCGCCCAGCCAGTACACCGGCAGCGAGACGCCGACGACGCCCAGCAGCATGAGCAGCGGGTCGACCGCGGTGCCGCGCAGCCGGGCGGCCGTGGTGCCCATGACCACGGCCAGCAGCATCCAGATGAGCGCGGCGCCGAGCACGAGCGACAGCGTGATGGGTGCCGCCTGGAGGATCTGCGGGATCACCCGGGCGCCGCGGTTGACGAACGACTCCAGGTCGCGGCGGATGAACAGGTGCTCCATCATGAACGCGTACCGCACCGGCAGCGGCCGGTCCAGCCCGAACGAGTGCCGCACCTGCGCCAGCGTCGCCGGGTCGGCGTTGCGGCCGGCGATGCGCGCCGCCGGGTCCACGCCGGGCGTGGCGAAGAAGATGAGGAACACCAGCACGCTGATCGCGAACATGACCAGCACGGCCGAGGCCAGCCGCCGGGCGGCGAAGAGCATCACGGGGTACCGCCGGCGCGCACCCGGACAGCGGCGGCGCCGCGCAGGCGAGCCGCCGGGTCCAGTGCCTCGCGCACCCCGTCGCCGAAGACGTTGAGCGCGCCCGCGGTGAGCGCGATCGCCAGCCCCGGCGCGATCGTGACGGCGGGCCGGGTGTACAGCAGGCCCAGCCCGTCGTTGATGATGGTGCCCCAGCTGGCGTCCGGCGGCTGCACCCCGACGGACAGGAACGACAGCGCCGACTCGGTGAGCATGTTCAGCGCGGTCATCAGCGGCAGGAACACGATGACCGTGGGCAGCACGTTGGGCAGCACGTCCCGGCGCATGATGCGCAGGTCCGACGCGCCCAGCCCGATGGCCGCCTGGATGAACTCGCGGTGCCGCAGCGCGATCACCTGGCCGCGCAGCGGGCGGGCCACGTACGGCACGTAGACCACCGCGATGATGACGACCGGTACCCACAGGCTGCCCGCCTCCACGGTCACCGGGCCCAGGTGCAGGCCGCTGGTCAGCAGCACCACCGACAGGCAGATGGCCAGCAGGTACACCGGTACCGCCCAGACCACGTCCAGCAGCCGGGACAGCACCGAGTCCAGGATGCCGCCGGCGTAACCGGCGGCGACCCCGATGAGCGTGGCGAGCAGGCAGCACAGCAGCGCGGAGCTGACCCCGATGAGCAGGCTGTTGCGCCCGCCGTAGAGCAGCCTCGCCATGACGTCCCGGCCCTGGTTGTCCGCGCCGAGGAAGTAGTGGCCCGGGTCCCAGGTCGGCCCGATCGGCGTGACGCCCAGCCCCAGTCCGGTGCTGCTCTGCGCGAGCAGCGGTACCGTCCTGCCGTCCACAGTGGTCGTTCCGGAGATGGTGGACCGGAACGGGTCGGTGTGCGCGACCTGGTGCGCGTACAGGGGTGCGGCGACGCAGGCGAGCACGACGAGGACGAACAGTACCGCCGCGCCCATGGCGGCCCGGTTGTGCCGCAGCGCTGCCAGCGAGACGCGCCACGGGCCGGCGGGTACGGTCGTCGTGCTCACTTCACCCACAGTTGGTCGACCAGCATGTAGAACTGCTTGCTGAACTGGTAGTCGCCGACCCGCTTGGACAGGAAGTCGACCAGCTTCGGCGTGAAGATGGGCACCACCGGTGACTTGGCCATGATGGCCTGGTCGATCTGGCCCCACCGCGCGTCGGCCTGCGCCTGGCTGGTCTGGCCGAGCGTGAGCGCCTGCTGGATCTGCGCGTCGACGCCCTTGTCGCAGAAGCCGGCGATGTTGATGCTCGAGTCCGACCCCGGGTGGTACGAGGCGCAGGACAGCAGCACGTTGATGAAGTCCGACGCGGCCGGGTAGTCCTGGTACCACGAGGTGAGCGCGAGCTGCACCTTGTTGTTGGTGTTCTGGATGTAGGTGAACTGGATGTTCGCCGACAGCGGCTTGAGCTTCGCCTTGTACCCGATCTGGGTGAGCAGGCTCTGCAGGTACTCCCCGATCGACTTGTTCACCTCGTCGTCCTGCACCACGACGCCGACCTCCTGGCCCGCGGTGCCGGACTGCTGCACCAGTTGCTTGGCCTTGTCGATGTCCGGCGCCGTCCAGGTGGTGCCGCCGCCCTTGGTGTACGGGCAGGAGTCGACGTGCCCGGGGAAGGCGGGCGGCAGGATGGTGCACACCGGCTGGGCCAGGTTGGGGCCGCCGTACAGCCGCACCAGCGCGGCGCGGTCCACCGCCCAGTTGACGGCCTGCCGGGCCGCCTCGTTGTTGAACGGTGCCAGGTTGGTGTTCAGCGTCAGGTACCAGAACGCGGTGAGCGGGTTGACGTGCACCTGGTTCGCGTACCTGGTGCCCATCTCGCCCAGCCGGTCGGCCGGCGGCGGGTCGAAGACCCAGTCCGCCTGCCCGTTCTCGACCGCGGTCACCTCCGCCTCGACCGAGAGGCCGAAGTTCTCGTCGATCTCGTCGGGGTAGCCCCGCGGCTGCGCGTCGGCCGACCATTGGGTGAAGTTGGGGTTGCGCACCAGCTTCAGCGCCCGGTTCGGGTCGTACGAGGAGACCATGTAGGCGCCGGTGGTCGGCAGCGGCTTGGTACCCGCGTCCGTGGCCGGCGAGTCCTTGGGCAGGATGCTCGCGTGCGGCACCGCGAGCTTGTACACGAACTCGGAATCCGGGGCGGTCAGGTTGATGGTCACCGTGCCGGCGGCGGCGTCGCCGACGACTCCCTTGGCGAGGCTGCAGGTGCCCGGCTTGGCCAGGCACGCGTCCGCACCCACGATGCCGTTGTAGAACGTGCCCGCGGTGGGGCTGGACACCTTGAAGATGCGCTCGAACGAGGCCACCACGTCGGCCGGGGTGACCGGCGCGCCGGTGGAGAACTTGAGGCCCTGGCGCAGCGTGAAGACGTACGTCTTGCCGCCGTTGGATGCCTGCGGCAGCGCCTGCGCGAGGTCGGGGACCACGGTGAAGGAGGCCTGCCCGTTGACCTTCTTGAACGCCAGCAGCCCGTCGTACATCGCCTGGTACAGCTGCCAGTACTGCAGCGTGTAGTTGACCTGCGGGTCCAGGGTGCCGCCCGCGCTCTTGGCGAGCAGCGTCAGCGTGCCGCCCTGGTGCGCCGCCTGGTAGCCGGACGTGGTGCCATTGCCACCGGACGACCGGGTGCCGGGGGTGCCGCTCGAACTGGAGCAGGCCGCGGCGAGGGCGAGTGCGGCGCTGGCGGCCACGAGGGTTGTGCTGCGTATCGGGTTTCGTCTCATGGTGCGGCTCCGGTCAGTCGTTCTCGTCGAGGAACGCGCCGACGAGGTGGAGGTAGGCGTCCTCCTCCTCGACGTGCGGCATGTGGCTGGAATTCTCGAAGATGTGCCAGCGCACGTCGGGAATGCGGTCGGCGTAGGGCTGGACGGTCCGCGGGGTCGCCTCGTCGTGGCGCCCGGAGACGAGCAGCGTGGGAGCCGCTATCCGCCCGGCACGGTCCACGACGCTCCAGTCCTTCAGCGTCCCCACCACGTGGAACTCGTTCGGACCGTTCATCGTGTGGTACACGGTGGGATCGGCGTCGATCAGCGCGAAGCTCGCCGCGACCTCGGCCGGGTTGGGCACGATCCGGCACACGTGCCGCGCGTTGAAGACCTCCTCGGCCGCCTTGTAGTCCGGGTGGTCGGTGGTGCCGGCGGCCTCGTGCGCGAGCAGCGTCTGCTGGACCTCCGCCGGCAGCGCGGCGCGCAGCCGGTTCGCCTCGGACAGCCACAGCTCCATCGAGGCCGGCGAGTCGGCGATGACGAGCGCCCGGAGCCCCGCGGGCCGGCGCACCGCGTGCTCGGCCGCGAGCATGCCGCCCCAGGACTGGCCCAGGACGTGGTACCCGCCCGCGATGCCCAGCGCGCCGAGCAGGTTGTCCAGTTCGTCCAGGAACAGCCGCACGGTCCAGAAGTCGGCGCCCTCGCCGGGCAGGTGCGTCGAGTTGCCGCTGCCGAGCTGGTCGTAGTGGACGACCGCGCGGCCCTGCTCGGCGATGCGGGCGATGCGCAGCGTGTAGTTGTGCGCCGCGCCGGGCCCGCCGTGCAGCACGACGAGCGGGACCCGGCCGGCCGCCGGGTCACCGGTGATCCGGTACCACGTCTGCCAGTCGCGGAACGGGACGGTACCGGTACGGCTCGGTTCGGGGATCACGCGGGTATCGTGTATGGCCTAAAGGTCGGACCACAAGACCTTTCTAAGATCGTTGCCGAGAGGTAACGCCCCGGAAACGACCACGGAGGCCAGCACTGGACGGCGACGAATACGCGCGGGTGCTCGGCCAGGTGCTGGACGGCCCGACCCGCCCGGTCCTGCGCCCGGTCCGGGTACCGACCGCCGCCGCCGAAGTCGCCGACCGGCTGATCACCGCGATCGCCATCGGCGAGTACCTGCCCGGTGAGCGGCTGCCGGCCGAGCGCGAGCTGGCCCAGATCCTGGACGTCAGCCGGTCCACCGTCCGCGAGGCGGTCGGCCGGCTGCTCGCGGTGGGCATCGTCGACATCCGGCGCGGCCGGCAGGGCGGCGCGTACGTGCGGGCCAGCTGGACCGGCGCCTCGGCCGAGGCGGTCCGCCGCACCCTGCTGCCCCGGTGGGAGGAGATGGAGCAGCTGTTCGACCTGCGCTGCCTGGTCGAAGGGATGGTCGCCCGGGTCGCGGCGGCGCGGCGGCGGGAGGAGGACATCGCCCGGATGCGCGCCGCGCTGGACGGGTTCGCCGGCGCGCAGACGCCGCACGAGGAGCACGCCGCGGACATCGCCTTCCACAGCGCCGTCGGGGCGGCCACCCGCAACCCGCAGATCGTGGGCCTGAGCCGCGACCTGCTGACCCGGGTCAGCCTCGGCTTCCCGATCGAGCCGTACGACGGCGGCCCGGTGGTCTACCAGCGCGCGCTGCGCGAGCACACGGCGCTGTGCGAGGCCGTCGTCGAGGGCAGCGCCGAGCAGGCCGGGCTGATCGCCCAGGGCCACTTCACCATCACCAACGAGGCGGTCCGGCAGGTGCTGTCCCGGGCCCGGACGCCGGAGCCTTAACCAGTTCGTCACCGGCCCGCAACACCGCTCTGCGATTTTCTATAGGTCTATTGAAAAGCGTGGGAAGCGGGTGGACGGTGGTGCGGTGGGCCGAGGCGGCCTGGCCAGAGCTGGCCATGGGCGAGCGGCACGGAGGTCGCGAGGTCGGGCTGGTCCCGGTCGGCGCCATCGAGCAGCACGGGCCGCACCTGCCCACCGGTACCGACACGCTCATCGCCGAGGCGGTCTGCGACCGCGTCGCCCGGCGCTGCGGCGCGCCGGTACTGCCCGCCATCCCGCTCGGGGTGAGCTTCGGGCACGGCGCGGTGCTGCCCGGCACCCTGTCGCTGGAGCCGGCCCTGCTGGCCGCGCTCATCCGCCAGTACGCCGCCTGGGCCGCCACCGCCGGCCTGCGCCGGCTGCTGTTCGTCAACGCGCACCTGGGCAACACCGCGTCCATCGGCACGGCGACCGACCATCTCCGGTTGTTCCGGCCCGACCTGCGGGTCGGCGCGGTCGACTGGTGGGCCGCCGATCCCACCGTGCTGGCCGAGGTGACCAGCGACGGCGCCGACATCCACGCCAACCGCGCGGAAACCTCGATGGTCATGGCGATCGCGCCCGAACTCGTGCACGCCGACCGGATCGCCGACGCCGACGACGAGGACCGCACCGGACCGCTGGTGTTCCGGTACACCGCACCCGCCCTGTCGCGCAACGGCGTCACCGGCCGGCCGTCGGCGGCCACCCCGGAACTCGGCCACCGCCTGCTCGCGCGTGTCGTGGACGCCCTGGCGCGCCGGGTCGAGCTGGGCCGCGTCGAGGAGCCGCCGTTCGGCGTGCCGCCCGTGCCCCTCCTGTGAAAGGACCACCATGGACTCACCCACCCAGACCCTGACCGAGCCGCTGGCGGAGCACGCCGAGGTGGCCGCGGCCCTGGCCGAGCAGGGCGTCAGGTACGCCCTCGGCGGCTGGATCGACGTGCTCGGCCGGTCCAAGTCCAAGGTCGTACCCGTGGACCACCTGCCCCAGCTGCTCGCCGGCTCGGAGCGCTACACGCCGCGCGGCCTCGGGTACCTCGACGTGATGCGGCCCGAGGAGGACGAGTGCGTCGCCATGCCCGACCTGGCCACGCTCACCGTGCTGCCCTGGGACCGGCGGTTCGCCTGGATGGCCGCGGACCTGCTGTTCGGCGGGCGCGAGCCGTGGGCCCTGTGCCCCCGCTCGATCCTCAAGCGGCAGGTGGCGAGGGCCGGCGACCTCGGGTACACCTTCAACCTCGGCATCGAGACCGAGTTCTACGCCTTCCAGCCCAGCGCGCTGGACGGGGAGGGCCAGTACCTGACTCCGATCGCGCGCAGCGGGAGCATCAAACCCTCGCCCGGGTACGACATCGAGAGCACGTTCGACGCGATGCCCTTCCTGGACCAGATGGTGGCCTGCATGCAGGAGACCGGGTTCGGCGTGTACAGCTTCGACCACGAGGGCGGCGACGGGCAGTTCGAGTTCGACTTCGGCTACGCGCCGGCGCTGCAGACCGCCGACCGGATCAGCCTGTTCCGGCTGATGGTGCGCCAGGTGGCCAAGCAGTGCGGCCTGGTCGCCACGTTCATGCCCAAGCCGTACCCCGCCGCCTGGGGCTCCGGGCACCACTTCAACATGAGCCTCGCCGAGGTGGACAGCGGGCACAACCTGTTCCGGGACACCGGCGACCCGCGCGGCCGGGGCTGGAGCAAGCTCGCGTACGCCTTCACCGCCGGCATCCTGCGCCACGCGCCGGCGCTGGCCGCGGTCGCCACCCCGACGGTCAACTCCTACAAGCGGCTGACCCCGCGGCTGCCCGACGGCAGCGTGTCGTGGGCCCCGATCTGGGCCGCGTACGGCGACAACAACCGCTCCTGCATGCTGCGGCTGCCGCGCAACCGCGCCGCGCTGGAGAACCGCGCGGTCGACTCGGCCGCCAACACCTACCTGACCGCCGCGCTCATGCTCGCCGCCGGCCTGTCCGGCATCGCGGAGAACCTGGACCCCGGCGAACCGGTCGAGTCGCTGACCTACGACTGGAACCCCCGCGCGGCCGGCGCCCGCCGGCTGCCGCGCAACCTGCTCGAGGCGATCGAGGCGTTCGAGGCGGACCCGCTGGTCCACGAGGTGTACCCGGCGCAGTTCATCACCGCGTACGTGGACATGAAGCACGCCGAGTGGGAGGCGTACCACGCCGAGGTCTCGACCTGGGAGCGCAACCGGTATCTGCTGGACCTGTGAGTTCTCATACGACCGCGGTGCAGGAGCGCATCGTGGCGGCCGCCGCCGGGCTGTTCACCACGCTCGGCTACACCGCGACGTCGACGACGATGATCGCGGCCGCCGTCGGGCTGCGCCAGCCGTCCCTGTACTACTACTTCCCGACCAAGGAGAGCATCCTGTCCCGGCTGCTGGGGTACTCCTGGCGGCCGGGCCTGGCGTGCGCCCGCGCCCTGCGCACGTCGGGGGCCGGCCCGGACGCCCGGCTGTTCGCGCTGCTGGCCGTCGACGTCGAATCGCTGCGCCGGCTGCCGTGGAGCCTCGGCGCGCTGTACTACCTGCCGGACGCGCACGCCGCGCCGTTCGCCGAGATGTGGCGCGAGCGCGACGAGCTGCGCGACGAGTACGCGGTCCTGGTGGGCGACGGCGCGCGGGACGGGGTCTTCCAGGTGGACGATCCGGCGTTCGCGACCGACCTCGTCTTCCGGGTGACCGAGAGCATCGCGCAGACGCACGGCGAGGCGCACGGCCGGGACCCGGAGCGCTTCGCGGTCGACACCGCCCAGCACTGCCTGCGCCTGCTGGCGGCGCGGGATCCCGAGGGAGCCCGCGCGACCGGGCTCGCGCTGCGGGCGTCACTGAAAGCTACCAAGAAATGATTGACTGTTGTCACTGCGTACCGCTGTCATAGGAGGATGACCCGCCTGACGCTGTGCGCCGCCGCGGCGCTGACCCTGCTCGCACCCGCCCTTCCGGCCGCCGCGGCCGGCGCCGGCCCGGCCAGTCCGGCCGACCTCAACGCCACCAACGGCGCCACCGCCATCACCCTCACCTGGTCCCAGCCGGCCGCCGGCGCCAGGCCCGTGAGCTTCCGGGTGTACGAGGGGTCCACCGTGGTCGCTCGCAACACCACCACCCACGTGACACTGCGCAACCTGGTCTTCCTCAGCCGGCACACGTACACCGTGACCGCTGTCGACGGCTCCGGCCGGGAGTCCGCGCCCAGCGCGCCGATCACCCGGCAGGCCCTCGTCGGCGGCCCCTTCGGGTGTGGCCTGACCGCGCCCACCGGCCTGGTCGCCACCGAGGTCACCGCGTCGGCGGTCGCGCTGTCCTGGTCCAACGCGCAGCCGTACTGGGACCAGCCGGGGACCCTCGTCGTGCTGGTGGACGGCGCGGCGCTGATGCAGACCCCGCTGGACAGCGCGCGGGTGGGCGGGCTCGCACCCACGTCCACCCACACGTTCCAGGTGGCCCGGCGCGACTGCAACGGCCAACTGCACCCCGGTGCCGCGCTGAGTGTCACCACTCCTGCCGGGAGCGCACCACGACCGGCCGCGCCGACCGGCCTCACCGTGGGCGGCCGTACCCGTTCGACGATCGCGCTGTCCTGGGCCGCCGCGTCCGGCGCCGCCGCCTACGCGGTCTACAACGGGGGTACCCGGGTCGCCAGCACCACCGGCACCGCGGTCACCGTGGCGGGGCTCTGGCGGGACACCACCTACCAGTTCACCGTGGCAGCCCTGGACGCGGCCGGCGGGGAGTCCGCCGGCAGCGCGCCCGCGGCCACCACCACCCTGCCCTGCGACCAGCCGGTACCGGCACCCGTCCAGCTGAGCGCGACCGCCGTGTCCCCGTCCTCCGTCGCCCTGTCCTGGGTGTCCACTGTGGAGGCGACGTCGTTCACCGTGCACCTCGTCGACCCCGACGGCACCGCGACCCCGGTCGCCACGGTGTTCACGCCGTCCGCGATGGTGACCGGCCTGCCCCCGGCGACCGCGCTGCGCTTCGCCGTGCTCAGCCAGACCGGCGCGTGCGGCGCGTCCGCGGCGCGCCATGCCCCGGTGGTGACCACCCTGTCCGGTCCGGCCGCCCGACCGGCGAGCCCGACCGGTCTGGCCGTCACGTCCAACACCCCGACCGGCAACGCGGCCAGCGTGACCCTGTCGTGGACCCAGCCGACCGGCACCGACCCGGCGACCGCCTACCGGCTCTACGAAGGGGCCGCGGTCCTCGGTACCAGCCAGACCACCACGCTGACGCTGCAGTTGCCTTCCGGGCCGACGCACGTGGTGCGCGCCGTCGGCGTGGACGCCGCCGGCAACGAGTCCGCCGGCAGCGCGCCGGTCACCTTCACCGCCGCGTACATCCCGATCCCCTGACGCCGCGCTTGCCACCCCGTGCGGGCATGCTGCCGTGTCTGACGGTCCGTCAGAGGCGTGCCAGCCGGGCGGCGCGCAGCGCTCCGGTCGCGAGCGGGATGGCGGCGGTGGCACCCCATACCAGGGCGTACAGGGCTTCCTGCGTGTTTGCGGTCGGGCTGGCGGTCAGGTTGGCGGTCGCCCATAGGTGGAGTGCCGGCAGCGCGAAGGCCAGCATCGCCGCGCCCGCGGCCAAGGCTGCCCGCGCGTCGACGACGCTCCACAGCGCGCAGCCCAGCAGAGCGGCCTGGAGGATCCAGAACTGGTTGCGGAACAGGATCCACGTCCAGGAGTGCTCCGAGAAGACCGCGGGGAGTTGACTCGGCATCACGATGAGCGCCACCGGTACCGCGACCAGCCACCGCACCGGATGTGGCGAGGCGGGCGCGTGCCAGCGCAGGAGCGGGACGGTCAACGCGGCGGCCAGTGGCAACTGCCAGAGCAGTCCGTTCATCGTCATGCGGTTCGGCGCCCAGAGGTACTGGGTGAGGATCGCCAGCAGAGTCAGTGGCAGCGCGACCGCCCGCCGGCTGGCCGCGGTGGCGAGCAGGGCGCCGCAGACAAGCGCGGTGGTGAGCGGAAAGCCGAGGTCCGACAGCACGGAAAGCCGGCCGTTGGCGATCAGGCGGGTGGTCATGATGATCGACTCGGCGAGCATCATGGCGGCGCCGTCGGCGAGCAGGAGCAGGACGGCCAGGTGCAGGGTGCCGGCCCAGACGTCGCCGGACCTGTATCGTCGGTGCACGCCGGCACGGGTGCGCAGGCCACCCAGGACCAGAGCCACCGCCTCGCGGATGGTCGGGTACCGCTGTCCGGGGCGGGCAAGCTGCACCAGCGTGGCGATGATCTCCTGGGATCGTTCCTCGCGGTAGGCCTTCGGATAGCCGCGTAGCAGCCGGCGGTAGCGCTCTTCCAGTGGCTGAGTCATGCCGGCTTCACCACCCGTGCCTGGCGGTCGGTGACCAGCCGGGCGGCCTGGGCCATCCTGGTGGCCTCGGCGCGCAGTGCCGCCCGGCCCGCTCCGGTCAGGCCGTAGTAGCGGCGGGCTCGGCCGTTGACGGTCTCCTCGCTGCGCACCTCGACGAGGCCCTCGTCGCTGAGCCGGTCCAGGGCGGCGTACAACGTCCCGGCCGCCAGCCGGACCCGCCCGTGCGACAACTCCTCGACCCGCTTGATGATGGCGTAGCCGTGCAGCGCTCCGTCGAGCAGCGACGTCAGTGTCAGGTACGTCGGCTCACGCATGGGCCCCCGCAGCATAGTCATACCAAAAGTATATACAGCCTGTCTGAGTATAGACAACAGTCGGGCTCGATGGGGCGAAAATGTCGGGGGGTACGTCTAGACTGGTACACGTGATCGAAGAGTTGGCGGAGATGGCGCCCGGCCCCGGGTTGGCCGCCGCCCTCGCCGGTGTCGATCGCACCCTCCTCAACGGACACGACCTGGTCA
>JBBWZQ010000395.1:0-4074 GCA_039649115.1 Micromonosporaceae bacterium
GTCCCGGTGACCGACATCCCGCCCGGCGGAACCGGAGCGCTCGCCGAAGACTCGCTGCGCGTGCTGGCCGGACGGCGGGCGCTGGTACTCCATCTCGATGTGGACGTCGTCGACTACGCGAGCCTGCCGCTGGCCGACTGCCCCCGGTACCACGGCGGTCTGTCCCTGCCGGACGCGATGAGTGCGGTCACCGCGGCCGTGCGCCACCCCGGCCTGTCCTGCCTGACCCTGACCGAGGTCAATCCGGACCACGACCGCGCGGGCACGCGGGCCCGGGCCTTGATCAGGGCGTGGTCACGCGCCGTCGGCGCCGGTGTGTCCGGGGCATAGCATGTGCCCAAGATTTGTCCGCGGGGGCTGTTGATTCCAAGGAGCCTCATCCGTCGAAGAGATGGAAGGCCCGACAGACCTGACGACAGGGAGACCCGCATGGCGCAGTACGTAGTTCTGATCTACGAGGACCAGGCCGGGTGGGCGAGCGCCACACCGGAGGAATACCAGCGGGGCATGGCGGCGCACGGACGCTTCCGCGACCAGGCGGCCGCGCTGGGCGGCAAGGTGGTTGGCGGCGAGGCGCTGCAGCCCACGACGACGGCGACGTCGATCCGCGATGACGTGGTGACGGACGGTCCGTTCGTGGAGACCAAGGAGGCCCTGGGCGGCTTCTACCTGATCGAGGCGGACGACCTCGACCAGGCGCTGGCCATCGCCAAGCTGACCCCGGCGCCGTACGGAGGGGTCGAGGTCCGCCCGGTCATGGTCTTCGAGTAGTGGTGGCCGCCCGCCCGGACGTGGGGAAGGTTCGGCTGGCGGTCGCGACCGCGCACCGTCGCGAGTGGGCCTACGTGCTCGCCGCGACGGTGCGCGTCGCCACCGACATCGACCTCGCGGAGGAGTGCGTCCAGGACGCGTACGTGGCGGCGCTGGACGCCTGGACGCGCGACGGGGTACCGGACAACCCCGCCGCCTGGTTGACCACGACCGCGCGGCGCAAGGCGCTGGACGCGCACCGCCGCGACCGCACCCTGCGCGCCAAGCTTCCGCTGCTGGTGGAGCCGGACACCACCGAGCCACCGGACGGTGCGACGACCGACGCCGTGATCCCGGACGACCGGCTGCGCCTGGTGTTCACCTGCTGCCATCCGGCGCTCGCCCGCGAGGCGCAGGTCGCCCTCACCCTGCGCCTGGTCTGCGGCCTGACGACCAGCGAGATCGCGCAGGCGTTCCTGGTGGCCGAGCCGACCATGGCCGCCCGGGTGACCCGCGCGAAGAAGAAGATCACCGCCGCCCGCATCACGTACCGGGTGCCCGAGGAGCACGAGTGGCCGGACCGGCTGGACGCCGTGCTGACCGTGGTCCACCTGCTCTTCACCACCGGGCACACCGCCCCGTCCGGGGACCAGCTGGTGCGGCCCGACCTGGTCGGCCGCGCCATCGACCTGGCCCGCATGCTCCTGGTGCTCATGCCCGACGAGCGGGAGGTGCGCGGCCTGCTCGCCCTGCTCCTGGTCACCGACGCGCGCCGGGACACGCGTACCGACGCGCAGGGCAGGATGCTGCTCCTGGAGGAACAGGACCGGTCCCGGTGGGACCGGGCCGCGATCGAGGAGGGCAGCGCACTCGTGGTCGACGCGCTGCGCGGCGGGCGCCCGGGCCGCTTCGCGCTGCAGGCCGCGATCGCGGCGCTGCACGCCGAGGCGGCCAGCTACGCCGAGACCGACTGGCCGCAGGTGCTCCAGCTCTACGACCGGCTGGTACGGGCGTGGCCGTCGCCCGTCGTGGAGCTCAACCGCGCCGTGGCGGTCGCGATGGTACGCGGGCCGGAGCGGGCCCTGTCGGAGGTACAGGCGCTGGAGCGGGAGGGCCGGCTGGCCGGGTACCGGTACCTGCCGGCGACCAAGGGGTACCTGCTGCGCCAGCTCGGCCGGGACACGGAGGCGGGGGCCGCCTACCAGGCCGCCCTGGACCTCACCGACAACGAGGCGGAGCGCGAGTTCCTGGCCGGGCGGCTGCGCGACAGCACCGCTTGACAAGTAGGTCTTTTACGTACAAGAATTTTTGTGCAATGAGGGACGTCATCTACCTGGACCGGATCGAGCAGGCCGAGGCCCTGCTCAAGCCGCCGCGCATCGAGGTGCTGCGGCAGTTGGCCGAGCCGCGCTCCTGCACCGAAGTGGCGCGGCGGCTGGACCAGACGCAGCAGCGGGTCTACTACCACGTGCGGCGGCTGCTGGACGCCGGGCTCGTGGCCCAGGTCGCCGAGCGCAGGGTGCGGGGCATCAACGAAGGCGTGTACCAGGCCGGTGCCCGGGCGTACTGGCTCTCCCCCGCGCTGGTGGGCCGGATCGGCCTGCGCCAGGCGCGGGACGAGCTGAGCCTCGGCTACCTGCTGGACCTCATGGAAGAGGTGCAGCACGACGTGGCGAGGCTCGACCGGACCGCGCCGGACCTGCCGTCGATCGGGGTGTCCGGGGAGATCAGGGTGCCGCCGGAGCAGCGCCAGGAGTTCCTCGACGACCTGCAGACCGCGCTGCGGGACCTCTTCACGCGCTACGGCGGCGCGGCGGGGGACGCGTTCAAGCTGGCGGTCGCCTGCTACCCGAAGGGACGGGCCGGATGAGCATGCTGCGCAAGCGGATACGCCTGGGCGCGCCGCTCGACGAGGTACGCCGCGCGTTGACCGACCCCGGCTCGATGCGCGTCTGGCTGGCCGAGCACGCCGAGGTCGAGCTGCCGCACCGGTACGCGTTCTGGGGCCGGTACACGCCGGAGGGGGACGCGCCGCACCAGCGCCTGACCCGTGTCGACGACCGCGGCCTCGCCTTCTCGTGGCGGCTCGACGGCACGGACACGACCGTCGAGATCCACCTCGACGAGGACGGCCCCGGCGCGACGACCCTCACGCTGTCCCAGACGGGTGTCACGGGCTGGCCGGAGCTGGTGACCGCGACGGGCTCGCTGGCCCTGATGCACACCTTCTGGGCGCTCGCGCTCACCAACCTCGTCGACCACGTCGAGGGCCGCGAGCCGACGTTGTGCGACCTGACCTCCCCGGACATGGTGGCGCACCGGCACATCGACGCCCCGCCGCACGAGGTGTACGAGTCGCTCGCCGACCCCGACCGCTTCACCCGCTGGTTCGGCTCCAGGATCGAGGTGGAGCCGTACGTCGGCGGCCGGTGGGCGATGGGCGACCTCGACGAGGAGGCGGCCCGGATCATCGAGCTGGCGCCCGGCCGCCGCATGTCCATCGAGTGGCCGGACGGCATGGTGACCACCTGGGAACTGGCGGACTCCGGCGGTGCCACCCGGCTCACGTTCGTACAGAGCGGCTTCGACGAGGAGCACCCGCCGTACGGCGGCTGGCTGGGCTGGCTCGCCGGCCTGGCCGAGCTGCGGCGGTACCACGAGCTGCGCGACTGGCGCCCGATGTGGGTGGAGGTCTACGTGGCCGGCATGCCGATTTGGAGGTCATGACATGTTGCTGGACGGCAAGAACGCGATCGTCTACGGCGGCGGCGGCACGATCGGCGGCGCCGTGGCGCGCGCCTTCGCCCGCGAGGGCGCGACGGTGCATCTCGCGGGCCGGACCGTCGATCCGCTGGAGCGGGCGGCCGAGCAGATCCGGGCCGCCGGCGGCGCCGCGCACACGGCGCGCGTCGACGCGCTGGACGAGACGGCGGTGGACGCGCACGCCGACGAGGTGGCCGCCGAAGCGGGCAGCGTCGACATCTCGTTCAGCCTGATCTCCATCGGCGACGTCCAGGGCACGCCGCTGGCCGAGATGCCGTTCGGCGATTTCGCGCGCCCGGTCATGACCGCCGTGCAGGCGATGTTCCTGACCTCGCGGGCGGCCGCGCGCCACATGATCAGGCAGGGGTCGGGGGTCATTCTCACATTCGGGGGGTACGGGGACCCGCCGCCCGGCTATTACCCGGGCGGGCTGCAGGTGGCGTTCGGCGCCGTCGAGTCGCTGCGCCGCAACCTCGCCTGCGAGCTGGGACCGCACGGCATCCGGGTGCTGACCCTGCAGACCGGCGGGATACCGGAGTCCATCCCCGAGGACTTCGACAT
>JBBWZQ010000396.1:0-5079 GCA_039649115.1 Micromonosporaceae bacterium
CCCGGCCAGGTCGGCGTACTGCTTGACGAAGCGCGGCAGGTGCCCGGTCCGCAGGCCAGCCATGTCCTGCCAGACCAGCACCTGTGCGTCGGTGTGCGGCCCGGCGCCGATGCCGATCGTCGGTACCGGCAGATCGTGGCTGATCCGCTTCGCCACGTCGCCCGGCACCATCTCCAGAACCACCGCGAACGCGCCGGCCTCCGCCACCGCCTGCGCGTCGGCGACCACGTCCTCGGCTGCGTCCCCGCGCCCCTGCACCCGGTACCCGCCGATCGCGTGCTCGCGCTGCGGCGTGAAGCCCACGTGCGCCATGACCGGGATGCCGGCAGTGGTGAGCGCGGCGATCTGGGCCGCGACCGCGCGCCCACCCTCCAGCTTGACGGCGTGGCAGCCGCCCTCCTTCATGAACCGCACGCCGGTGCGCAGCGCCTGCGTCGGCCCCTCCTCGTACGAGCCGAACGGCAGGTCGCCGACGACCAGGGTGCGCCGGGTGGCGCGCACCACCGCCCGTACCAGCGGCAGCAGCTCCTCGACCGTGACCGGCACGGTCGTCTCGTACCCGAAGACGTTGTTCGCGGCCGAGTCGCCGACGAGCAGCACCGGGATGCCGGCCGCGTCGAAGATCCCGGCGGTGTACTGGTCGTAGCTGGTGAGCATGGCCCACTTCTCGCCCCGCTGCTTGGCCGCGATCAGGTCGCGGGTGCGTACCCGGCGCGCCGGGCCGCTGCCGTACAGGGTCGGTACCTCCGCCAACTGGGACATCATCGTCTCCTTGAGCTCCTCGAGGCCGCGCCGTGCGGTCCCCGGGTATCTCCCGCGATGGTCGCATCCGGGAGCGCTCATGTGTCAGGAATGAGTCGCGGAAATCACAGGAAAGAGTCAGGAGGACCGGACCGGGTCCCGGGTGGGTGCGGCGGCCGGCCTGGCCGCCTCGCGGAAGCGGTTGGTGATGGGCAGCCGGCGGTCCCGGCCGAAGGCCTTGAAGGAGATCTTGGTGCCCGGTGCCGACTGCCGGCGCTTGTACTCCGCCAGGTCGACCATGCGCAGCACCTTGTCCACCAGCGCCGGGTCGTGCCCGGCCACGACCAGGCCCTCGCGTCCGAGGTCGCTGTCGATGTACCCGGACAGGATCGCGTCGAGCAGTTCGTAGTCCGGCAGCGAGTCGGTGTCCAGCTGGCCGGGGCGCAGTTCCGCGCTGGGCGGCTTCGTGATCGAGTTCTCCGGGATCGGAGCGGTACCACCATGCCGCAGTGCGTCGGCATTGCGCCAGCTCGCCAGCCGCCACACCATCGTCTTCGGTACGTCCTTGAGCGGGTTGAAGCCGCCGACCGAGTCCCCGTACAGGGTCGAGTAGCCGACCGCCAGCTCGCTCTTGTTCCCGGTCGTCAGCACCAGGTGACCCTCCTGGTTGGACAGTGCCATGAGGACCACGCCGCGCACCCGCGCCTGCAGGTTCTCCACGGCCAGCCCGGACAGGTTCAGGTTGGCGAGGAACCCGTCCACCATCGGCTGGATCGGCACCACCCGGTAGTCCATGCCGGTGCGCCCGGCCAGGCCGGCGGCGTCGTCGCGGGAGTGCCCGGAGGAGTGCTGGCTCGGCATGGACACACCGACCACATGGGACGGTCCGAGCGCGTCGCAGGCGATGGCGGCCACCACGCTGGAGTCGATGCCGCCGGACAGCCCGAGTACCACGGACGGGAAATGGTTCTTGCGTACGTAGTCCCGCAGCCCCAGCACCAGCGCCTGCCAGACCTCGGCCTCGTCGACGACCCGCTGCGCGACGCCGCCCGTCACGCGGGGACCCGGCGGCGGCGGCGCCTCGCCGGACACGTACACCCGCTCGATCCGCATCTCCTCCAGCACCGGCGCCGGCACGTCCGTGTCGATCTCGTCGTCGAAGGCCTCGACCTCCAGCGGATCCGGCGTCGCCACCGCGTCGGCGAGCGGGGTGCGCGCCTCGGGCAGGTCGATGTCGTGGACGAGCAGCTGCTCCGCGAACTGCCCGGCCCGGGTGAGCAGCGCGCCCGATCCGTCCACGATCAGCGAGTCGCCGTCGAAGACCAGCTCGTCCTGGCCACCCACCATGTTCACGTAGGCGACCGCGGCACCGGCCTCCTGGGCCCGCCGGGCCACCAGCGGCAGCCGCACGTCGTCCTTGTTCAGCTCGTACGGCGAGGCGTTGATGTTGACGACCAGCCCCACCTGCGCGCGCCGGGCCACCGCGAACGGCCCGCCGGCCTGCCAGATGTCCTCACACACGGTCAGTGCGACGTCCACCCCGGCCACCCGCGCCACGCGCAGGGTCTGACCCGGGATGAAGTAGCGGTCCTCGTCGAAGACGCCGTAGTTGGGCAGGTGGTGCTTGGCGTAGCGGGCCAGGACCCGGCCCCGGTGCAGCAGCGCCAGCGCGTCGCGCGGCCCGCGCTGCGGCGAGGCGTCCGCGTGCAGCCGGGCCGGGCCGTCCGCGTCGACGTAGCCGACCACGACGGCGATCTCGCCGAGGCCGTCCGCGGCCAGCGCCGCGGCCAGGTCGGCCAGGGCCGTCTTCGAGCTGGCGACGAACGACTCCCGGAAAACAAGATCTTCGACGGGGTACCCGGTGAGCATCATCTCCGGGAACGCGACCAGGTGTGCACCGGCCCCGGCGGCCCGGCCGGTCCAGTCGCGGATGATCTGCGCGTTGCCGGGTATGTCGCCTACCGTCGGATTGACCTGAGCGAGGGCGAGACGCAAGGTCGGCATACTTCCATCTTCCCTCAGCCCAACCGCCCCAAAGGTGCACCAGTCGGCAAGCTCACCCAGATCGGTGGCGTAACGTCGCGGTAACCGGGCCAGGGGAGACTGTGCCGTTAGCCCATGACAGAGGGGTAGGGCGTGGACCGTCAGCAGGAGTTCGTACTCCGTACTCTGGAAGAGCGTGACATCCGGTTCGTCCGGCTGTGGTTCACCGATGTGCTCGGCACGCTGAAGAGCGTCTCGGTCGCGCCGGCCGAACTGGAGGCCGCCTTCGAGGAAGGCATCGGCTTCGACGGCTCGGCCATCGAGGGCTTCGCCCGCGTCTATGAGTCGGACATGGTCGCCATGCCCGACCCCACCACTTTTCAGGTATTTCCATTCGAGGGTGGCGGCAGCGGCGAGAGCGCCCGGATGTTCTGCGACATCCTGCTCCCCGACGGCTCGCCCTCCTGGGCCGACCCGCGGCACGTGCTGCGCCGGGCCCTGTCCCGGGCGGCCGAGAAGGGCTTCACCTTCTACACCCACCCCGAGATCGAGTTCTTCCTGCTGGAGACGCTGCCCGAGGACGGCTCGCCACCCCTGCCGGTGGACGCCGGCGGGTACTTCGACCACACCACCCACGCGATCGCGCGGGACTTCCGCCGCCAGGCCGTCCTCGCCCTGGAGCGCATCGGCATCTCGGTGGAGTTCAGCCACCACGAGGTCGCGCCCGGCCAGCAGGAGATCGACCTGCGCTACGCCGACGCGCTGACCACCGCCGACAACATCATGACCTTCCGGCACATGGTCAAGGAGGTGGCGCTGACCCAGGGGGTACAGGCGAGCTTCATGCCCAAGCCCTTCACCGACCAGCCGGGCAGCGGGATGCACACCCACCTGTCCCTGTTCGAGGGGGAGCGCAACGCGTTCCACGACCCGGGCGACCCGATGAAGCTGTCGAAGGTGGCCCGCGCGTTCATCGCCGGGATCCTCACCCACGCCCGGGAGTTCACCGCCGTCACCAACCAGTGGGTCAACTCCTACAAGCGGCTGTTCCCGCAGGCGCTGCCGGACCGGATCACCGAGTCCCCGGCATATGTGTGCTGGGGCCACCTCAACCGCTCCGCCCTGGTACGGGTGCCCGCGTACGGCAAGCCCAACTCCGCCCGCGTGGAGGTGCGCTCGATCGACTCCGCGTGCAACCCGTACCTGGCCTTCGCGGTGCTGCTCGGCGCCGGCCTGCGGGGCATCGAGGCCGGCTACGAGCTGCCGCCCGGCGCGGAGGACGACGTCTGGGCGCTGTCCAACGCCGAGCGCAGGGCGATGGGGTACGAGTCCCTGCCCGAGAACCTCTCCGTGGCCATCGACGTGATGGCCGGCTCCGAACTGGTCGCCGAGGTGCTCGGCGAGCACGTCTTCGAGTTCTTCCTGCGCAACAAGCGCACGGAGTGGGAGGAGTACCGCCGCGTCGTGACGCCGTACGAGCGCCAGCGCTACCTCGGCCTCGCATGATGCGTTGATGCTATGATGCGGCTATGCGCACGACGGTCGACCTTCCAGAGGATCTTCATCGCCAGTTGAGGTCGATCGCGCGGGACACCTCGCGCAGCTTCAGCGAGACGGCCGTGGACCTCATCAGGCGCGGCCTGGGCACCGGCGCAACGTTCGCGATGTCGTACAATCCTCGCACCGGCCTACCCGTCATCCACGTGGGCCGCACCATCACCACGGAGGACGTGCGTTCGCTGGAAGACGACCGGTGACCGTTCTCCTCGACAGCAACGTCCTCATCGCGCTGCTGTTCGACGAACACGTGCATTATGATGCGGCCGAATCGTGGTTCGGCACCCTGACGGAGCCTTTTGCCACCTGTCCCATGACCGAAGGAAGCCTGGTCCGGGCGCTCGTCCGCGAGGGTCGCCCGGCGATGGTCGCCGTCGACGTGTTGGCGGCCGTCGCCAGGCACCCCCGGCACGAGTTCTGGCCGGACGATCTCTCCTATCGCGATGTGCCGATGGCGGGCGTCGTGGGCCACCGGCAGGTGACCGACGCGTACCTCGCGAACCTCGCCCGGGCGCGCAGGAGCCGGCTGGCAACCTTCGACAAGGGCCTGGCGGCGCTGCACGCCGACGTCGCGGACCTGGTGCCTACGTCATGACCCGCCGCACCGCGTGGGGTCCCACGCCGAACTTGCCCACGGCGCGGCCGATCAACTCCAGGCCCTGCTGGCCGGGCAGCGTGTCCACCTTCCTGTCCAGCCGCGTGATGTGCCTGCCGCCCTCGGCGCCGCCCATCAGGTAGTCGAGGATGAAGCGCGTCTCGTGCCGCGGCTGGATGCCGGAGCCGACCGGCGTCCAGAAC
>JBBWZQ010000399.1:0-9171 GCA_039649115.1 Micromonosporaceae bacterium
ATGTGCAGCGACCCGGTGATCCGGGCACCACCCAACGGCTGGCTGCCCGCATACTCCTCACGAAGCGCCATCAGGCCCGGCATCTCGTGCTCGGCAAGCTGGATCTCCTTGCGCCCGAAGGCCGCCAACGAAAGGTCAGCCACCCGGAAGTCGCCTTCACCCACGGCGCCCCGTCGGACTCCACCCGCAGAGTCCATGCGCGGCGGGAGCGTACTGGTCATCGGAACCCCTGTCGTCCGGAACAAAACGCCCCCAGCCTACCGCCCGCCCTTCCGCCGACTCTGGCGGTGCTACCCGATCTGCGGCCCGCCCTGACCGACAAGCCCATTCACCGGCATGCGTCCCGCCCGCGCCACCTGATCACTCATCGGCGTGATCCCGGCACCGACCAGCCCGGCCGTGACGCCACCGGGCCGTGACGCCGCAAGCCCATGGGCCGCCAGGCCAGGGCCGCCAGCCGGGAGGGCCAGGCCGGGGGGCCAGCCGGGAGGGCCAGGCCCGGGGGCGCCAAGCCGGGGCCGCCAAACCGGGAGGGCCAGGCCAGGGCCGCCAGGCCAGGGCCGCCAGGCCGGACCGTGAGCCGCCGTGATCATGCCGGATGAGACCGCGCGGTGGTCGAGCGCTCGAAGATCAGAACCTGCCGGAGGTCCGCGCAGTGCCCTACGCGAACCTCCGGCAAGTCGCGATCACCACGCCGCTCCACATGATCAGGGCGCCGTCCGCCATGATCGCCGGCGCCGCCCGCCACGAACAGGGGCGCCGCCGGGCCACGAGCAGAGTGCCCGCAGGCCACGAACAAAGCGCCGCGGGCCACGAACAAAACGCCGCAGGCCACGAGCAGGGCCGGCACCCGGCACGATCAATACGAGAGCCAGTGATCAGGGCGCCGCCCGCCAATGATCAGAACCAAAACTGGACGCCTCCGGCCGCAAGCCCAATGATCAGGGCGGCTCCCGCCGCGATCAGGACGCCACTCGTCGTCGTAGAAAGCGACCCCAATGATCACGGCGCACCGTGTCCGTGATCAGGCGAAGTCCGCGATCAGGCCGCCGACAAGATGCGGACAAAATGATGCGCGGGACGGTGGTCGCGAACGGTCCTTCCGTTCGGCCAACCCCACCGTCCCGCGCTTCCCCCCGGTTTGGTTTCCCCCGCGCGTGGCTCGGACCTTCGTCGCGATAACGCTGCGTGGTCATTACGCTACACCCAGCTCTGGGCACGTCAACAGCAATCCGGATATTACTCTTTTATGCGAAGAAAAGCCCTGAGTGTCCGACTCAGCCGAGTCCGGTGGTGGCCAGGTAGAGCTCACCCCGGCCGTTTACCACCACCGGCTTCGCGCTGGCCGCGCCGAGCGCCGCCTGGCCGGCGCCGAGGCTCACCTCGCCGGAACCGTCGTCGACGAGCACCGCGCCGGCGAGGCAGAGCGCGATCCGCGGCCCGCTCGCCGGTACCGCCACCTCGGAGCCGTCCACATCCGCGCGGTACAGCGCGAAGTCCGGTACCGGTACCGGCCAGGTGACCAGTCCGGACGCCACCCGCACCGGCCGCACGACCGGGTCGGCGAGCACCTCGAAGCGCAGTACGCGCAGCAGTTCCGGGACGTCCACCGGCTTCGGGGTCAGGCCGCCGCGCAGGACGTTGTCGCTCGCCGCCATGATCTCGACGCCGGTACCGCTGAGGTAGGCGTGCAGGTTGCCGGCCGGCATCCAGATCCCCTCGCCCGGCTCCAGGCGCACCCGGTTGAGCAGCAGGGCGACCAGCACACCGACGTCCGCCGGGTACTGGCTGGCGAGCTCGGCGGCCAGGCCGTCACGAGCGGCGGCGGACGCCACCAGTCCCGGCCGCTCCGCGGAAGGCCACTCCAGCAGCGTGGCGACCGCCGTGCGCAGGTCCCCGGCGTGCAGCGCCTCGATGACCGGGGCCAGGTCCGGTGCACCGAGCCCGTCGAGCACGCGCGCGGAGGCGGCCGGATCGCGGAACCCGCACAGCGCGTCGAACCCGGTGACCGCGACCAGCAGTTCGGGCTTGTGGTACGGGTCGCGGTAGCTCGGGTGGCCGTCTTCGTACGCCTCCCGCGCCCGCCGTGGGTCCGGGTGTGCCTGCAGCGACAGCGGCTGGGCGGCGGCGAGCACCTTGAGCAGGAACGGCAGCCGCGGGCCGAACCGGGCCAGCGCCGCCTCCCCGAGCAGCGCGGCCGGCTTCGTCGCGATCAGGTCGGTGAGCGCGACCGGTCCACCCGGCCGGGGCAGCGTCGCCGGGCTGTCGGGGTGGGCACCGAGCCACAGCTCGGCCTCGGGCCCCTCGCTGGGCACCGGTCGCCCCTGCAGCGCCGCGATCGCGGTCCGCGAACCCCAGGCATACGGCCGGATCACCCCGTCCAGCGGCTCCATCTACTCCCCCCGATCGATATCCGGCTCCAGGTAGATCAGGTTCGCGATGGGCACCGCCGCCCGTACCCGCTCTTCGGCCGCGTCGATCGTGGCGGCCACCTCGACGGCGCTCGCCGTCGCGGGTACCGCGATCTTCGCCGCCACCAGCAACTCCTCCGGGCCGAGGTGCAGCGTCCTGAGGTGGATGACCCGCTCCACCGGGCCGCCGTCCGCAAGCGCCTCCTCGATCGCCGCGACCTGGTCGGCGGTGGCTGACTCGCCGATCAGCAGACTCTTCGTCTCGACCGCGAGCACCGCGGCGACGAGGACCAGCAGGATGCCGATCGCGAGGGTACCGAGGCCGTCGAAGATTCCGTTCCCGGTGATCAGCGTGAGTCCCACGCCGATCAGGGCGAGTACCAGGCCGATCAGGGCGGCGAAGTCCTCCAGCAGCACCACGGGCAGCTCAGGCGCTCGGGCGCGCCGGATGAACTGGGTCCACGAGGCGCTGCCGCGCACCAGGTTGGTCTCCGTGATAGCGGTGCGGAAGGAGAAGGACTCCAGCACGATCGCGATCCCGAGCACCAGCACCGGTACCCAGTGCCAGCTCTCGATCGCCTCGGCGTGCTGGATCTTGTGGATGCCCTCGTACACGGCGAACAAACCGCCGACGGAGAACAGCACGACCGAGACGATGAACGCGTAGACGTACCGCTCCCGCCCGTACCCGAACGGGTGTCTGGGTGTTGCCCGGCGTCTTGCCCGCGCGCCGCCCACGAGCAGCAGCACCTGGTTGCCGGAGTCGGCGACGGAGTGGATCGCCTCGGCCAGCATGGACGACGAGCCGGTCAGCGCGAACGCCACGAACTTGGTCAGCGCGATGCCCAGGTTGGCGCCGAGCGCCGCGACGACCGCCCGCGATCCGCCACCAGCGCTCACGGGCGCAGGAAGTCCATGACCTCGGACACCGCCGGCACCGCCATCGGGTCGAGGCCGTGCGCCATGGCCAGGTAGATCGACGCGAAGTCGGGCACCGCCACCAGCGAGGCCAGCCGCTCCAGCGGGGACGCGCCCTCGGCCGTCAGCACGCTGACCCGGATGCCGCGCCGCTCGGCGATCGCCTGCACCGCCTCGGCCCGGCGCTCCTCCACCTCGATCGGCTCGTTCTCGGCGTCCTCGTCCTCCTCGGTCAGGCCGCCGTCGCGCAGCACCACGAGGCGAAGCCGGGTGGGGCCGTCGGCGGACAGGTCCGCCGGGTCCGCGAAGATGTCCCGGCCCGCCTCGGCCAGGCCGCCGTACACACCGTCCAGCAGGCCCACCCGGCCCCGCCCGGCCTCGCCGAGGGAGCCGGCGACGGCCGGGTACCGGGCGTTGGCGGACAGGGTGTCGGCGAAGCGCCGGGCGGCGACCGTGGCCAGCGGCGAGGAGCCCCAGATGATCGGCACCGAACCGGCCAGGTCCAGCGCGAGCGCCTTGCCGGGGTTGACGAACGACTCGGCGGTGGGCCGGCAGCGTTCCGCGTCCGCGTCCAGCCGGGCGGCGGTCTCCGCGAGATCGGCCTCGTTGACCTTCACCAGACCCAGGGCGCGTGCGGCCATGAGCACCGGTACCGTCAGGGACCACATGCTCACCCGGGCCGGCGCCCGGCGTGGTACCGCGATGAATGGGGCCCTGGCCCGCTCGGCGACGGCCTGCAGTTCGGAGTCGGGAGCGCCGACCGCGACCAGCCGCGCGCCGCGCCGCGCGGCGGCGTCGGCCGCGCCCAGCGCCTCGGGGCTGCGCCCGGAGGCGGACACCGCGATCACCACGTCGGCCGCGCCCACCCAGCCGGGAATTCCCACACTTCTATGCGCGAGTACGGGTACCGGACAGCGCGGGCCGGCCACGGTCGCCAGGATGTCGCCGGTGCGCGCGGCGGTGCCCTGCCCGGCCACCACGACCGCACGCGGGCGGCCCTCGTCGGCGATGCTGGTCAGGTTGGCCTCCGCGGCCAGCGCCGCCGCCTCGCGCACCTGCGCGCCGGCCGAGGCGGTGGCCCGCAGCATCCGACCCGGGTCGGCCGCGTCGACCGCCGCGGGATCGTCGATCAGCGCCTCGTCGACGTGCCGGTGACCGCGCACCCCGGCGGTGCCATCGAGCATCAGCCGTTCCCCGGCTGTGTCGACGGCGTACGCGCCTCGTCGAGCAGCAGCACCGGGATGTCGTCCCGGATCTCGAAGATCCGGCCGCACTCGGTGCAGGTCAGTGTCTGCGCGGTCGCGTCATAGGTGAGCGGCGCGTGGTGCGTGTCCGGGCACGCGAGGATCTCCAGCAGTTGCGGGTCGAGCCCCATGGTGAACTCCTACTCCCTGACGATCGCGAGTACCTGGTCGCGCAACTCGGCCATCCGCTGCGCGGTGGGTGCTTCCACGTTGAGTCGCAGCAGCGGTTCGGTGTTGGACGGCCGGAGGTTGATCCAGCCGCCGTCCGGGAAGCGTACCGTCAGGCCGTCCAGGTGGTCGCATTCTGCGCCGGCGAAGCTTGTCGAGCCGGCCCCCGGTGACGCTTGAGAGCCGGCGAAGCTTGTCGAGCCGGCCCCCGGTGACCCTTGAGAGCCCTCGCACAGCTGCCGCTCCACCTCGGCCAGCTTGGCGTTCTGGTCGTCCACGGTCGAGTTGATCTCTCCCGAGGCGGAGTAGCGCGCGTACTGCGCGGCCAGCTCCGACAGCGGCTGCCGGGACTCGCCCAGCGCGGCGAGCACGTGCATCGCCGCCAGCATGCCCGTGTCGGCGCCCCAGAAGTCCCTGAAGTAGTAGTGGGCCGAGTGCTCGCCGCCGAAGACCGCGCCGGTACGGGCCATCTCCGCCTTGATGAACGAGTGCCCGACCCGGCTGCGCAGCGGCTGCCCGCCGTGCTCCAGGATGATCTCCGGTACCGCCCGGGACGTGATCAGGTTGTGGATGATCGTCGCGCCCGGGTACTTGGCCAGTTCCCGGGTGGCGACCAGCGCGGTGACCGCGCTCGGCGAGACCGCGTCGCCCCGCTCGTCGACCACGAAGCACCGGTCGGCGTCGCCGTCGAAGGCGAGCCCCAGGTCGGCGCCGTGCTCGCGGACCGCCCGCTGCAGGTCGACGATGTTCTCCGGTACCAGCGGGTTGGCCTCGTGGTTGGGGAAGGTCCCGTCCAGCTCGAAGTACAGCGGCTCGATCGACAGCGGCAGCTTGTCGAGCACGGTGTCGCCGAGCACCGCGGGCACCGTGTACCCGGCCATGCCGTTGCCCGCGTCCACCACGACCGACAGCGGCCGGATGCCGGACAGGTCGACCAGCCCGCGCAGGTATGCGGCATAGTCGGCGAGCAGGTCCCGGTGGGTGATCGCGCCGGATCCGTTGCCGAACGGCACGCCGTCGACCAGCCGCTGCGCCACGTCGCGGATCTCCGCGAGGCCGGTGTCCAGGCCGATCGGCTTGGCCCCGGCGCGGCAGAGCTTGATGCCGTTGTACTGGGCGGGGTTGTGGCTCGCGGTGAACATCGCGCCCGGCACGTCGAGGTAACCGGCGGCGAAGTAGAGCATGTCGGTGGAGCCCAGCCCGGCGAGCACGACGTCCGCGCCCTCGCTCGTGGCGCCCTCGGCGAACGCCTGTGACAGGTCCGGTGAGGACGGTCGCATGTCGTGCCCGATGACGATCTGCGGTACCGGCCCCTCGCCGCGCAGCACCCGCACGAACGCCGCGCCGAAGGCCCGGGCGACGTCGGCGTTGAGCTGGTCGGGAACGGTGCCACGCACGTCGTACGCCTTGACGAACTTCGACAGTAGAGTCACGGCCCGAGCGTACCGTCAGCTCGGCTCTTGCCCCCGGCCAACCCTTTCATCGACAATGATGCGAGCAGCCCTCACCCGGGAAAGGGGATGGGCAGATGACCATTGGTGTCGTGCACCACGCACGCCTGGCCTGGGACGCGGCCCGGATCGTGGTGGCGGTCGCCGACGGCGACGAGAGCCGGTTGTACGACTGGCTCGCCGGCCGGCTCGACCTGCTGTTCGGACCCGGGTACCAGCAGGCGCTGTCCATCTCCCGCACCCGGCTGATGTACCGGCTGCGGGAGGACGCGCCGATGATGGAGGCCGGCATGTGGCGCACCCGGCTGCACGAGCTGCTCGACGGCCGGCCGGAACTCGCCGGGCCGGTACGGGCGCTGATCGACGAGCTCACGCCGATCGTCTACCCCACCTGACCTACGGCGGCAGCGGCACGTCGACGATGTCCAGCGGCAGGTCGGGCCGCTGCCGGCGCAGCTCGTACAGGGTGGCGAGCAGGCTCACGTCGTCGGTGACGAAGCGGACCCGGTACCGCACCGCCATCCGCTCGACGAATGCCCGCACCTCCTCGGGCGGCAGTCCGCGCTGCGGCTGGGTGGCCGCCCACATGTGGCCCCGCCAGGAGACCGCGCCGGTGCGCCACATCACGTCCGCCCACTGCGAGGTCTGCGCGGCGTAGCTGCGCCGGCGGCCGCCCCAGATGACGGTCACGGTGCCGGGCTGCGCCGGTACGGTCGTGGCGACCTGCAGCGCGGCGCGACCGACCCACTCCCAGGCGAGCGTGCGGTTCAGGTACTGGCGGCCGAGCCCGAACTGGCCGAGCGGCCCGAGGCTGACCAGTGCCGTGAGCGCCAGCAGCGGCGCGATCACCTGCCGGACTCCGCGGCGCGGCACGAGACGGGCCAGCGGTCCCAACCCGACCACGAACACGATCATGGTGAGGTGCAGCGTCTTGTAGCCGTAGTAGCGGGGCATCCCGACCCCCATCATCTGGTACTGGACGAGCGCGGCCACCAGCCCGCAGGCCACGACCGGCAGCAGGGCGGTCATCCACCAGGCCGGCGAGCGGCGGCGCGCCACCAGCGCGATCCCGCACAGCGCCAGCAGGCCGAAGGTGGCGAGCGCCCGCAGGTCGACGGGGTAGACCGCGCCGGCGGACAGCACCCGCGTCCGCAGGTCCACGGCGAGCAGGGGCACCACCACCATCACCGAACCGGGCAGCCCGGCCCCGAGCAGGACCAGCACGGTGTACCGGCGCAGCGGGCGCAGCCGGCGCCGGTACCAGATCAGCCAGGCGACCACCAGCACGGCCGCCACCGGCAGGATCAGGAAGTACGTGAAGCAGATCGTGACCAGCGCGGCCGCCACCACCATGACCTGCTCCCGGCTGCGGTGCAGCGGTCGCACCAGCACACCGGCCAGCACCGCGAACGCGGCCAGACCCGCCAGCTCGGACCAGAACCCGTTCCACATGATCATGAGTGGGTCCGACCAGATCAGGTACGCCGTGCCGAGCGCGAGGACCGGCAGCAGCGCGAGACCCCGGGTACCGGGGCCGGCCAGCCGGCGCACCGCCCACAGCACACACAGGCAGAGCAGGATGAAGGTGGCCGGCTCGAACCAGAGGAAGGTCTGCACCTCCCGGGCCGGCACGGCGCTGGTCGACAGGAAGTTCATCAGCAGCCCGGCGACCAGGTGCAGGCCCTGCGGGTACGAGAGCAGCCCGTCCCAGATCAGCCGCGCGCCGGCGGCGTCCGGGTGCAGGAACACGTAGCCGCCGACCGAGCGCACCGCGTCGACCAGGGCGAAATGGTTGGCGAGATCGCCGCCCGCGGCGACGACACCGAGCCGGCCACCGGCGTCCAGCCCCCGGAACGGCCACAGGATCGACACGGCGGCCAGACCGGTGAACGCCAGCACGGCGAGATCGGCGCTCGGCAGGCCGCGGCGCGCCTGCCTCCGCCACAACCCGGCTCCGGCTCCGCTCGCACTTGGCAGGCCGGGGCGTGCTCGCCTCCGCCATAACCCGGCTCCGCCTGGCCGGGGGAACGCCAGCCCTGGCAGCGACGGCCGGCGGCGCAGGACCGCCGCGATCAGCACCAGGCCGGTGAAGGCGGCGCCGGCCACCGGTACCGGCGCCAGGTGCCACGGCCATACCGACAGCACGAGTCCCGCGGCGCAGGCGGCGCCCAGCAGCAGGATCAGCGCGAGGACCAGCCGGTCCAGCAGGGAGTGGCCGCCACGCAGCAGCGCGGCCACGGCGAGCACGAGCAGCGGTGGCAGCAGCGCGTCCAGGCCGAGAACGTGTGCGGCCAGCGGCACGAGCCAGGCGGCGGCCAGCGCCAGGGCGACCCACCGCGCGACCGGGCGCGGCCGGCCGGGACCCGGGAGCAACGACCCCGGTGCGGGGCCGGCCTGGCGGGGCGGGGTGGCAGGCCGTTTCAGCCCGCTCAGGAGATCGCCTGCGGGTCTCATCTCACCGTCCGGACGCCGGGTGCCGGAGGCGGACGCCTCCAGTACGCCAAACGCGCGGTACCAGGTGTTGGCTACTGGTCTATGCCGGTGAGAACCAGGACGCGCGGGTCGGTGTAGTCCTCCATCGCGCTGCGCAGGCCCTCCCGCCCGACACCGGAGCCCTTGACCCCGCCGTAGGGCATCTGGTCGGCCCGGTAGCCGGGCACGTCCCCGACGATCACGCCGCCGACGTCCAGCGTGCGGTGTGCGGCGAAGGCGGTCTGCAGAAAGGGACCTGCTCAGTCACGTAAACCAGCCTAGACCAGGGCTGTCGATCACGGAAACAGTCGTCTAGCACCTTGTCTGCTGCGGATTCAGTAGCGAAGATGAGCTCCTGTAGGCGACGAAGGTGGGAGAGGTCCATGGTCGACAAGCGGGTCCTGCGCAACTTCATCGACGGGGGGTACGCCGAGCCGCTCGACGGCACGTACGCGGACCTCATCGATCCGACCACCGGCGACGTGTTCGCCGCCGCCCCGGTCTCCG
>JBBWZQ010000003.1:0-9158 GCA_039649115.1 Micromonosporaceae bacterium
CGCCGACGTGTCGCCGACGCCGAGCCTGACCCGGATCAACTCCGCCAGCACGTCGCGGTAGTCGTTGACGCCGGCGACATCGCCGTGGTCGAGGTCGGCCGGGGCCAGCCCGGGCCACCGGCCGTGCACCCGCCCGCCGGCGAGGCCGCCGCCGAGCAGGAACATGGCGCCGCCGTGGCCGTGGTCCGCGCCGCCGTTGCCGTTCTCGGCCACGCGCCGCCCGAACTCGGTCATCACCACGAGCGTGACGCCGTCGAGTGCGGGTCCGAGGTCCGTGCAGAATGCCGAGAGGGTACCGGCGAGATCCGCGAGATGGGTTGCCATCTGCCCTGAGTCGGCTCTGCCGAGCGAGGTGTGCATGTCCCAGCCGCCGACGTCGACCGTCGCCACGCGCAGTCCGGCGTCCGCCCGGATCAGCCGCGCCACGTCCTTCATGCTCCTGCCGAATTCGCCGGCCGGGTAGCTGACCGCGCTCTTCGGGGCCGCCGCGCCCAACCGGCCCGCCGCGCCCAGCGCGTCCAGGGTTCGCAGCGCGGCATCCGCGCGCGGGTGGTCCACTCCGGTGTACAGGCAGCGCAGCGCGGTCATCGCACGCTCGCGCGTCCTGGCCGCCTCGTTGAGCAGGAAGCCGTCCAGCCCCGTCATGGCCAGCGCGTCCGCCGTGCCGTACAGCGACGCCGGCAGGCCGGCGCCCGCCGCCACACCGCGGAAGGTGGTACCCGGACCCAGCGCGCCGAGCAGCCGGTCCAGCCAGCCGCTGACCATGCCGGTGCCGCCCCGCTCGATGCACTCCTGCGCCTGGAAGTGGCTGCGGCTCAGGTCCGGCGAGCCGACCGCGTGCACCGCCGCCATCCGGCCGGAGCGCCAGTGCGGCAGCAGCGGGGCGAGCGCGGGGTGCAGGCCGAAGCCGCGGTCGGCGGGCAGCAGCAGCGACGCCGGCACCGCGGTGTGCGGGCGCGCGGTGTACAGGTCGGGCTCGAACGCGGGTACCAGAGCGGACAGGCCGTCCATCCCGCCGCGCAGGAACACCACCACGAGCGTGTTGAGCGTGACCGCCTTCGGCACCGCGCTTCTCGGTGCCGCCGCGAACGCGTACCGGGTCGTCACGAGCTGGCTGCCGAGCGCGGCGACACCGACCTTGCCGGCACCGGCGAGTACCCGGCGCCGGGTGAAGCCGTGCCGCCAGGCGTGTTCGGTCGGGTTCTGCATCGGGTTCACCGCAGTCCGTGAGCGAGGGAGTCGAGCAGGAGCGGTACCAGGTGGGCGGCCGGGTCGGTGCCGGGCACCTTCGTGGCGTCGGTACCGCCGAGGAAGGCGAGCAGCGCGGCCCGCTCGGCCGGCAGCAGTGGCTGGAAGAGCAGCCGGGCGGCGAGCGCGTCCAGGTACCCGCCCAGCGTCGCCGGCACCGTGCCGACCAGCCGCTGCCGGGTGAGGCCCGGGTACCCGTTGACCAGTTGCCAGTGCACGTTCCAGGAGAAGAGCGTCCCGTTCGTCGACGTCCACGCCGGTGCCGTGTCGGGGTACCCGTCCGGCCGCGCCCACGCCAGCGGCGCGTGCCCCGCCTGCGACACCCACCAGTACAGGCTCCGGAGCGAGCCGAGGGTGTCCGGGCCGGGAGTAAGGCCGAGTACCCGCGCCGTGGCCACCAGGTCCTCCAGCGGCCGGCGGGTCTTCGCGCCCGCCGCGGTCCAGAACTCCGCCGAGCCGAACAGCGCCCGCAGCACCGGCACGATGGCCGTCCCGTTGTCGAGGTACGCCTGTGCCAGCCGGTCGACCAATGTGGACGGTGGATCGTCCGAGACGAACCGCACGGCGAGCTTGCGCGCGATCCGTGCCGCGGTGGCGGGGTGCCGCGCCAGGTACGTCAGGTACGCGTCGCCGGCGGCGAGCCCGTCCGCCGCGACCGTGTTGTCCGCGCTGAAGCCGAGCACGTTGACCGCGCCGGTCCAGTGCTTCGCCGGGTCGAAGACGAACTGCCGGCCGGCGTCGAGGGTACGGCCGCTCATCAGGTACGCGCTGTTGCGCACGTCCGCCTCCGTGTACCCGGCGCCCAGCCCCACGGTGTGCAGCTCCAGCAGTTCCCGGCCGTAGTTCTCGTTGACCGAGCGCTTGGTGGAGGCGTTGTTGTTGAGATAGGCGAGCATGGCGGGGCTGCGCGCGCTGGCGGTCAGCATGTCGCTGAAGCGCCCGAGCGCGAACGGACGGATCACGTCCTTGTCATAGGACGTGCGGACATCCCACACATGACCGTCCGGGCACGTCACGTTGAGATGGTTGGACCAGAAGTCCACCATCACCTCGAACAGCTGGCGGGTACTCCAGATCTGCCGGGCGAGCGTGGCCCTGCCCAGCTCCAGCATCGCGTCCCAGTGCCCCGCCGGCACCGACGCGCGGATCCGGCTGGTGGTCATGGCGACGGTCGGGAACAGCGCGACCGCGGCGTCGGCGGCACCGTCGGCCAGCTTGCCGGGAGCGAGTTGAGCCTCGATCCAGGCGTCGATGCCGATGTCGCGGGCCTGCGTCACCGCCTCCGGGGTCGGGCCGAACGTCGCGCGCCGCAGCAGGTGCAGCACGGGATCCGCGGACAGCGGCGTGGCCGGCCGGGGTCGCAGCGCCGCCGCCCGTGCCGCCGCGGCCGAAGCCGTTCCCGCACGCATGCCTGTCGCACCGCCCACACGCCGCCCCTTCCATGCCCCACAGTTCCCCGTCAGCCTGCGGCGGCCCGGTCTCATCGGGGTTGTCCGCCGGGTGCAGGACGGTGATCGGGGCCGCCGTTGCCCGAAGGGGCACCGGGCATTGCCCGTCCGGCCGCGCGCCCGCCACCGCATCCACCGGTGCCTGCCGGCACCGTTGACGGATGAGGCACGGCCTGCCAAAGGATGTGCTGCCCGCGGGTGGAAAGGCGCCGGCCCGGCCGCCCGCCACCGCGCCACCGGTCAACCTCGACGCCGCGGTCCGCGCGGGAGATCTTCCTCGGCCCGCCGTTGCCGGCGCCCGCGCCCGGCACCCCCACGCCCGCCACACCCGTGCCGGCTCCGCAGCCGCCGGTGCCCGTGCAGCCCCTGCTGGTCACCGCTGTCGCGACCAACGCCGGCAACCGGGCCGCGGCGCGGTTCGTCGAGCGGATACGGCCCTGACCCCGGCCGGTTTCATGCGTGCTCGCCGGCAACGCGGGCGATCAGCTTCCTCGACGGCGCCTCACCCAGGCAACCGTCGAGGATGCCCGACCAGACCTCGTCATATGCCGCCACCTCCTCGGGCTTGTCCAGGTACAGCGCGCTGGTCAGGCCGTCGCTGTAGACCGTCGGCGGCTCGCCGCCCCGCGCCGCCGTGCCGGTCTTGAAGCCGAGGATCACGAAGGAGCCGTTGGCCATCGCCGCGCGGTGCAGGCCGGCGCCGAACGGCAGCACCCGGACCGACACGGTGGGCAACTCGCCGATGGCGTTGATGTGGTGCAACTGCTCGGCCATCGCGGCCCGGTCGCGCAGCCGCCGCCGCAGCACCGCCTCGTTGAGCACGACCTCCAGCAGCGGCGGGGGCGGCCGGCGCCGGCTCACCAGGCTCTGCCGCTCCAGCCGCACCGCCACGCCGCGCTTCACCTCGGCGTCGGACAGGGCCGGGTGCGCGATGCGCAGGACCTCGCTCGCGTACGCCTCGGTCTGCAACAACGCGGGAACCAGCTCCGGTTCGTACTGCCGCAACCGGACCGCCGCGCTTTCCAGGCCCACGTACAGCTCGAACCAGGGCGGGATGGCATCGGCGTAGCTGTGCCACCAGCCGCGTGCCTTGGTTTCCCTGGCCAGGCCCATGAGCGCCTTGGTCGTTTCGCTCGTCGCACCGTACAGCCGGCACATGGCCTCCACGTCGAGCGCGCGCATCGAGGTGGCGCCGGTCTCGATGCGCCAGATCTTCGGCGTGGACCACTCCAGTTCCTCGGCCGCCGCCTTGACCGTCAGCTGCGCCTCTTCTCTCAGTTGGCGCAGGTAACGGCCGAGTTGGCGGCGCGGAACTGTCGAGCCGGGATCGCGGGGAGCCGTCGGGGCATGGTCGATCGTCACCGGTGTCTCCTCATTTTTGAGCATTGCATATCGGGTGCGACTCTCACCGATGTGTCATTCGATCGGCTGATGCGGGCCGAGATTAGTGGTCCGATTCGAATGACGGCAATCCCGTAGCCGGAACAATATTGCGCGGATTCACCCTGACGACCACGATAGTCACAGTGACGGCGCGAGGCCGGTCCCGGAAATCACGAAAGACTCTCATGCAGCCGGGTGAGGAGAAGCATGAGCCTGCCGTACGACCCGGAAAATCCACCACGCGAGCCACCTCGCAACGCCGACGCTCTCATGTGGCGTCTCGCGTTCCAGGTCCACGGCGAGCACCGGCCCGGCGCCGGTGGCGGGTGCGTCGCGGCAGGGTGCGCCGCGCAGCACCTCCCGTGGCCGTGCGCGGCCGCCCGGCTGTCGGCCGCCGGGTTCGCCGTCGCGGTCGGCTCGCGCGTGCCGTGGGCGGCCCTGAACCAGGGATCGCCCCCGTACCGGGGCAACACGCCCTACCGGACCAACGCCCGGCCCCCACGCGCCGCCGGCCGGGCGCAGCCGGAGCCGGACGACCGGAGGGTGCGCCAGGTGATCCTCGACACCGGAATGTGCCGGATGGAAACCGACCCGGAACACGGAGTCATCATCCGAGGTGAAGTGACGACCGCGATAGTGGACGGAGAGTCCGTACTCGTACCACATCGGTAGCGGGTGGGCTGTTCCCGTGGTGACCGAGAGAACCTTACCGTTTACTCAAAGAACCGGGGTCGACCGCCGGGAGGACTTCCCGTCACGCAACACAAGTGATATTCATGTACCGTGAACAGCCGCGCGCCGTAGGTAACGACAGGTGAGGGTGACTGGAGGAGCCGTCATACCTCCACTGTGGACAGCTGGTCGAGCCTGAACTGTTCACAAGTTCGGTCAGCGAGGCAAGGAACCGGGCCGGTCGCCCCAGGGGGCGGCGGCTTGGCACCGGCCCTTGTGCGCGATGTGGGTGACCGCACGAAGGGCAAGAGAATCGGCCATGGACGCTGAGGGCGACGACCCGGACCGGTTGCGGGTTGGCCGGTGGGTGCCGGACGAGGACGACGACGAGCCGGGTCCGCCGCTGCCTGCGGGTGAAAACACCCTGGGGCGCCGGTTCCCGTGGCCGGAGGAGATCGGTCGGCCGGATCCGGACGACCCGACGCGCCACGGCGGGCAACCGCCGACGCCACCGTACGAGTTCCCCGAGCCGGTGCGGGATGGCTCACCGCCGATACGCCAACCCGCACCCGTGCCGGAGGACGAGATCGCGGGCGTCCGGCACGACGAGCTGGGCCAGGATCGGCGGTACCGGGGACTGCGCCGCGCGGACGGCGCGCTGGACCGGCGCTGGCCGATCGTCGGTGGCGCCTTGCTGGTGGTGATTGTGGCGCTTGCGGTATTGATCGTGCTCGTCGCGATGCCGGCGCGCCGCACGGCGGTGGCACCACCCAACGGCGCCGGTGCCGCCAGCGTCTCGGTAGCGGCCAGCCCGCAACGGTCACCCGCCATGAGCGCCGCGCCGGCCAGCGCGCCGGCGGCGGTACCGACGGCGACGCCGGTACTCAACGTCCCGCCGCCCCAGCCGCCGAGCGCCACCCCGTTCCGGTCCGTCACCTACCAGGCGGAGTCGGCCGGCAACGTGCTCGGCGGTTCGGCCCTGGTACAGGCGTATCCGGGCGCCTCCGGCGGGAAGATCGTGCGCACCATCGGTGCCTGGGGCGGACTCCTCGGCCCCGGTACCCTCACCTTCCCCAATGTGGCCGTTCCCGCCAATGGCGTGTACGTGCTGACTTTCTTCTATGTTCATCTGGACAACGCCGCGCAGCGCACCGTGTTGATTACCATCGGCGGTGTCGGGTCGTTCGCGGTGACGGTCCTGGGCACCTCGACATGCTGTGCCGGCAAAGCGGTCGCGGTTCCCTTGCGGAAAGGCGTGAACAGCATCACGTTCGGGAATCCGGACGGTCATGCGCCGTCGTTGGACAAAATTGTGGTGAGTGTTCTGTGAACGAGAAGAGAGTCCTCGCGCGGCCGGGTGCGGATCTCGCCTATGACATCAGTGGCGACGGCCCGGTCGTCGGGTACGCGCACGGCATGTTCCTCAGCCGGTCGGCCGAGGATGAAGCGCGCCTGTCCGACTGGTCGCCCGTCGTCGGTGCCGGTCGCCGCCTGGTGCGTTATGACGCGCGGGCACACGGGCAGTCCACCGGCGAGCCGGTTCCGGACAGGTACACCTGGCCGAACCTCGCCGACGACCTGCTCGGGCTGCTCGACGAGGTCTCGCCGCGGGTGCCCGCGTCCTTCATCGGCGCCTCGATGGGCACCGGCACCCTGCTGTGGGCGGCCGTCAAGGCGCCCGAGCGCTTCGACCGGCTGGTGTTGACGATCCCGCCCACCGCCTGGGCGACCCGGGTGCCGCAGGCCGCCTGGTACCGCGGCGAGGCGGACGTCATCGAGACCGGTGGCAAGGACGCCTGGGTGGCGATGCTCAACCAGTTGCCCGTACCCGGAATCTTCGCCGAATTGGGGGAGTTCGCGCTGGTACCCGATATTCCTGAGCCGCTGCTGCCCGCGGTGCTGCGCGGCGCCGCGGCCTCGGACCTCCCGGACGCGGCCGCCCTCGCGGCGCTGACCCAGCCGGCGCTGATCCTCGCCTGGGAGACCGATCCCACCCACCCGGTGTCCACCGCGCAGCGGCTCGCGGAGCTGCTTCCGCACGCGTCGCTGCACGTGTCGGCGACCTGGCCGGACGTGCGCACCTGGGGCGAGCGGACAGCGAGCTTCCTCGCGGTGCAGGATGTATCGCAGATACGGCACTAGCCGCGACGTCCGGAGGCCACCATGCCGCTGTCCCTGCCCATCGACCCCGCCGCCAACCAGCTCCTGCAGACCAGCCCGCTGGCCCTGCTGATCGGCATGGTCCTGGACCAGCAGGTCCCGCTGGAGAAGGCGTTCAGCTCACCGTACGTGCTGCGCGAGCGGCTGGGCCACGACCTCGACGCCCGGGAGCTGGCGTCCTACGACCCCGACGCGCTCACCGAGATCTTCAGCCGCACGCCGGCCCTGCACCGGTTCCCGAAAGCGATGGCGGCTCGCGTCCAGGAGGTCTGCCAGCTGCTCGTCGAGCGCTACGACGGCAACGCGGCGGTCGTGTGGGGCGAGGCGAAGAACGGCAAGGACCTGCTGAACCGGATCAGCGAGCTGCCCGGGTTCGGCAAGCAGAAGGCGCAGATCATGGTGGCGCTGCTGGGCAAGCAGTACGGCATCCGCCCGACCGGCTGGCGCGAGGCGGCCGGCATGTACGGCGAGGCGAAGTCGTACTACTCGGTCGCGGACATCGTGGACGACAAGTCGCTGGTGAAGGTGCGCGAGCACAAGCAGCAGATGAAGGCCGCCGCCAAGTCCGCCGGCTGACTCACAGCGCCAGGTGGATCCGCAGCGCCTGGTCAAGTCGCTTGAGACTGGCCGGCTCCACCGCGCCGAGCCGGTGGCGCAGCCGCTCATAGTCGATGGACCGGACCTACCTTCCTTGCTACCGCTGGTAGCCGGCCCGTGGCCTGTTGAGCCCGGTGGTAGTTTCCTAGCCGGTTTTTCTCAGCTCGCCCGAGGGCAGGCCGAGGAGGACTCCATGAGTATCAGCGCAGTCACCGGTACCCAGCCGCAACAGGTCGCGCTCCCGGCGCCGGCTCCGATGAGAGACAACAGCGACGCCAACGCCGTCATCGCGGCGGCGGAGATGGCCAGGCACCTCAGCGCCGTGGTCAATGCCGCGGCCGGGCGGCTGGACGTTCGCGTCTGACGCCCGGGGGCTGATCCGGTACCGGTCCGGCACGGTTGCCGGCGCGGCGGACCGCGACCGCGGCCCGCAGGTCGCCGCCGACCGGGCCGAGCGGCAGCGGGACGAGTGGCCGGCCGGGACCATGGCACGGGTGCTCAGCCTGACGGAGCGCGAGGTGCTGGCCCTGCCGGCCACCCTGCTGGACGCCTCGCCGACCATGCCCGCCAAAGGCTCAGGCCAGCGCCAGGCGCACCGCGTCGACCGGGTCCGCGGCGGTCACCATCCCGGGGACCGGCTGTCCGTACCGGTCGCGCACCTGCCAGCCGCCCAGGCTCACCACCGGTACCCCGCGCCGCATCGCCAGCGCCACCTCCGACAGCGTGCCCCACGAGCCGCCGATCGCGATCACCGCGTCGGCCGACTGCACGATGATCGCGTTGCGCGCCTCGCCCATGTCGGTCACCACCACCGCCGACAGATCCGGCGACGCGCCCGCCCGGTCCGGCCCCGGTAACACCCCGATGACCAGGCCACCGCCCGACCGGGCACCCGCCGCGACCGCGGCCATGACACCGCTGCCGCCACCGCAGATCACCACCGCGCCGCGGGCCGCGAGCAGCTCGCCGACGGTGCGCGCCGCACCGGCCTCCGCCGGCGCGCAGTCGCGCGGTCCGCACACGGCCACCTGCATGAGGTGAAGGTACCGCGCGTCGGTGCGACGATGGACGGGTGAAGCGCGACCCGCGACCCACCCTGATCACCGACGCGGAACGCAGCCAGCACGACCAGCTGCGTTCCCGCGAGATCCGCTACGTGCTGATGATGTCGTTCCGGGCGGTGTCGCTGCTCGCCGCGGCCATCCTGGTTGGCACGCACGCGCCGCTGCTCTGGCTGTGGGTGCCGATCTGCCTGTTCGGCATGGTCGTCGTGCCCTGGCTCGCGGTGATCCTCGCGAACGACCGCCCGCCCAAGGCCCAGTACCGGCTCGCCAACATGCTGCACCGCCATGACCCCGCGCCGGTCCCGCCGCAGGCGCTGCCGCCCGGCGAGCCCCCCAAGGTCATCGACCACGAGCCCTAATACCAGACCCGCGCCGGTGCCAGCTAGTTTGGTCTGGGGCCGGTGCTGTCTGGACTGAGGAGCGGCGGAGCGGAGCGACAGAGCGACGAGGGAAGACAGCACCCGACGAGGCCTCAGACCCGCGTCGGCGGAGCCGGCGCCAGCTAGCTTGGTCTGGGGCCGGTGCTGTCTGGACTGAGGAGCGGCGGAGCGGAGCGACAGAGCGACGAGGGAAGACAGCACCCGAC
>JBBWZQ010000025.1:0-17093 GCA_039649115.1 Micromonosporaceae bacterium
GCAGCGCGGCGAGCAGGCCGAGCACGGCCAGGCGGGCGGACCGGCGCGGTGGCGCCGCCGGGGGTGCCGCCGCCACCGTCCACTCCCGGTCGATCTCGATGACCGCCACGCCTCCAGTCTGCGGGCCCGTCCCGCCCGGCGGGTGCCGCGGAGCCGGTTTTGACGGGTGGCCGTCAGCGGGCCGCCCCGGGGTGCCGCGCGAGGCGCGCAGCCGAGACAGGCCGGCGGCGCGCCATCGATCACCGGCGTGCGGGCGCCAGGCACGATGGGGTCATGACTGGCGGGATGACCGAGCGGGAGCGGGGGGACCAGCCGCAGACGAGCGCCCTGCGCGGTTGGCGCGCGGACCTCGCGGCGTGGGCGATCCCGGACCACATCCTGGCGGCGGCGCCGGACTCCCCCTGGAGCATGCCGCGCGAGGTGTTCCTGCGCCGCACCCAGCGCCGGATCGCCGAGCCGGCCGGGCCGACGTACCGCCTGGCCCTCGACGCGCTGGGCGCGGGCGGCTCGGTGCTCGACGTGGGCGCCGGCGCCGGGGCCACCAGCCTGCCGCTGGCCGCCGGGCTGCGCCGGGCCACCGCGGTCGACACGGACCGGGAGCTGCTGGAGGCGTACGGCGGCCGAGCCACCCGGCTGGGCATCCCGGCGGATCTGGTGGCGGGGCGCTGGCCCGACGTCGCCGAGCGGGTCCCGCCGGCCGACGTCGTGGTCTGCGGCCACGTGCTGTACAACGTCGCGGATCTGGGTCCGTTCGCGGCGGCGCTGACCGTGCACGCGCGCCGCCTCGTCGTGCTGGAGATCACCGAACGGCACCCGTTGACCCCGCTCAACCCCCTGTGGGAGAGGTTCCACGGCATCACCCGGCCGCGCCGGCCGATCGCGCAGGACGCCGTCGCGGCCCTGTGCGAGCTGGGGTTGCGCCCGGCCGTGACGCGCTGGCAGTCGCCGGCCGAGCCGGACTACGCGACGCTCGACGAGCTGGCGGAGTCGACGAGGCGCCGGCTGTGCCTGCCCGCGACCGCGATCGACGAGGTACGCACGGCGCTGCGCGAGGCGGGTACCACGGCGGAGGCGTCCGCGGAGCCGGGCGCGAGCGGCCGGAGCCTGGTCACCATCTCCTGGCCCGGCACCGCCCGCTGACCCCGCCGGGAACGCAGCCGGAGCCGGTCTCTGGCGGAGGCGAGCACGGCTGAAGGCGGGTCCTGCCGGGAACGCAGCCGGAGCCGGTCTCTGGCGGAGGCGAGCACGGCTGATGGCGGTCAGGCGCCGGCTGGCTGGCCGGCGCAGCGGGCCGCGAGCGCGTCCAGCGGCAGGTCCAGCGCCGCGGCCAGCGCCGCGATGGTGAAGAACGCGGGCGTCGGTACCCGACCGGTTTCGATCTTGCGGAGCGTCTCGGCCGAGACGCCGGCGGCGGCCGCCACGTCGACGATGCTGCGCGCGCCGCGGGCCTCGCGCAGCACGGCGCCCAGGCGCCGCCCGCGCAGGCGGTCGTCCCCGGTGAGCGGTGGTCGGATCACAGACACGATAGTAATACCGGTATAGTTATCCGACATGGTCGAGCTGAAAACCGAGGCAGAGGTCGACGCGATGGGCGCGGCCGGGCGGGTGGTCGCGGCCACCCTCTCGGCGGTACGGGCGGCGGCGGTGCCGGGCACCTCGCTGCTGGAGCTGGACGAGGTGGCCCGCGCCACCCTGGCGGCCCACGGTGCCCGCTCCCCGTTCCTGAACTACCACCCGGACTTCGCGCCCTCGCCCTACCCCGCCGTGATCTGCACGTCCGTCAACGACGTGGTGGTGCACGGCATCCCGGACGGTTGCCGGCTGCGCGAGGGCGACCTGCTCAGCGTGGACGGCGGCGCCTGGCTGGACGGCTGGACCGCGGACGCGGCGATCAGCTTCTGCGTGGGTGACGGCACCGCCGACCCGGCCGACCGGCGCCTGATCGAGGTGGCGCAGCAGGCGCTGGGCGCGGCGATCGGCAGCGCGCGACCCGGTGGCCGGCTGGGCGACATCTCCTCGGCGATCGCGGCGGTCGGCCGCGCGGCCGGGTACGGGATCCCGCCCGGCGTCGGCGGGCACGGCATCGGCCGGCGCATGCACGAGGATCCGGACGTGCCCAACGAGGGCCGGCCACGGCGCGGGCTGCCGCTGCGACCCGGGCTGGTCATCGCCATCGAGCCGATGTTCATGGCCGGCGGCCGGGACCAGGTCCGGATGGCCGGCGACGGCTGGGCGATGCGCACCGGGGACGGGTCGCGGGCCGCGCACGTCGAGCACACCGTCGCCATCACCGCGGCCGGACCCCGCGTGCTGACGCTGTGATCTTGCCAGCCATCGCGCTGGACTGGACCGTGCCGATCTGACGGCACGGCCCAGTCCGCGGCACTCCCCCTAGCGTCCCTCGATGACATCGAAGCCAGTTGCGGGTGTCAAGACACCTTTCGGGTACGCCTGCCCAGAGGCCGGTCACCTGGCGAACCAGGTGACCGGCCCGACCACGACCTGTCCGGCGTGGATCAGGTGCGCGCCCGGCGTGCCGCTGACATCAGCATCGCCACGGCGCACAGGCCCAGCAGGACGGTCAACCCGCCGGCGATCACGTTGTTCACCACGCCCCGCGTGTTGTCGTAGGCGGACGACATCGCGAACGGTGCGACGACCGTCCAGCCGCCGATACCCACCATGGCCCAGCTCAGCCGGTACATGACGAGCGGCGCCTGGGCCAGGCCCAGCCCGATGATCGCGACCGCCAGGCCGAGGATGAGATCGTTCACGGCGAGCCGCGGTGCGGTGCCGGTGAAGCCGACCACCCACGGCGAGACAGCCAGGTACAGGCCGGTCAGCAGCACCAGACCGTCGACCGCCACAGCCTGACCACCGTCGAGGATGCGCGCGTACCGCGCCCGCATATCGACCATGTCAGGGTGCTCGGCAATGTTAGGCGCCCGGTGAGAAACATTAGCCACCCTGATCGCCTCCTTCTCCGGTTGGCTTCGGGCTTGGATGCTGACACTTTGCGGGTACCCGGCCGTTTACGTGGCGATTCGCGCGTATTTGTTACTATCCTGTAACGAAAGATCATCTGCGGGGGTCGGCGTACCGGACACCCGGGCGGGGTAGCTCCAGGGTGTGACTGCATCCCGCACGCGCGGCACCGCCCTGCGGGCCGCCACCCTCGCCCTCGCCACCGCGGCGCTGGTCAACGCGGTACGGGCGGCGCGCCGGCGGCGCCGGGCATGGCTCGCGGCCGGCCGGTACGAGTACCGCGCGCTCACCGAGACCTTCGACCTGCCCGTGGACCGGGAGCCCCTGTACTGGCTGCTGCGGGAGCCGGGCCGGGCGGCGCGGCTGGTCGACCCGGACGCCCGGGTCACGCCGCTCGACGAGACGCGCTCGCGCTGGACGCTGACCGGTCCGGCGGGTACGCCGGTCACCTGCGCGGTCGAGGTGATGGGCGACGTGCCGGAGCTGATGGTCTCCTGGTCGGTGCCGGACGGCCCGCTCCCGCACCAGGGGCGGGTGGAGCTCTCGCCGGTACCGGCCGGCACCCGGGTACAGGTGCGGGTGCGCTACCCGTGGTCGCGGCGGCTGGCCAGCGAGGCCGGGATCACCCCGGGCGACCCGGCGCGGGTCCTGCGCCGCGCGACGGACCGGCTGCGCACGCTCGCGGCGCAGCCACTCCCGGGACAGCCACTCCCGGGACAGCCACTCCCGGGACAGCCACTGCCGGGACAGCCACTGCCGGGACAGCCGCTCCCGGGACGGTCCGGACCGTCAGGCCGGCCGGGTCGGTAGCTCCGGCGAGGCGGTGTCCAGCGGCACCACCGGGGAGCGCACCAGGCCCAGCTGCACCGCCTGGGGCGGCAGCACCGCGTCGAGCAGCCAGTCCACGCCCACCCGCAGGCGGTTGCCGGGCAGCGTCGCGAGGTGGTACCCGCGGGTCACCGCGGCGGCCGGCAGGCCGGACACCGGTACCCCCAGCGGGTTGGCCGCCGCCTGCCCGCCGCCGAGGTCCACCACGAACCCGAGATCGTGGTGCTCGTACCGGCGGGCCTGCCCGTTCTCGTACGAGGCGGCCAGGTTGTGCGCGACGGTCCGGCCCTGGCGCACGGCGTGCTGGGCCGTCATCGGGGTGGTCTGGCCCGGCCGGGTGAGGTCCGGCACCGCCGCCGCGTCCCCGCACGCGTAGATCTCCGGGTGCCCCGGCACGCGCAGGCACTCGTCCACGACCAGGCGCCCCTTCTGCGTGGGCAGTCCCAGGTCGTTGACGAGCGGATCCGGGCGCACCCCGACGCACCAGATCAGCGAGCGCGTCGTCACGAACTGCCCGTCGGTGAGCAGGACCCCCTCGCGGGTGGCCTCCTTGACCGAGACGCCGGTACGCACGTCGACTCCCCGCCCGCGCAGCACCCGCTCGGCGGCGTGCGCCAGCCGGGCGTCCAGCTCCGGCAGTACCCGCGGGGCCAGGTCCAGCAGCAGCCAGCGCGGCCGCAGCCCGTCCAGCCGGGGGTGCCCGCGCGCCACCGCGTCGGAGAACACCTGGCACTGCGCGGCCACCTCGACCCCCGTGTACCCGCCGCCGACCACCACGAAGGTGCAGCGCGCCCAGCGCTCGACGAGATCGTCGGTGACGTCGGCCAGCTCGATCTGCCGGATCAGGTGGTCGCGCAGGTACAGCGCCTCCGGTACGCCCCGGAAGCCGTGCGCGTGCTCGGCCACCCCCGGGATCGGCAGCAGCTTGTGCACGCTGCCCACCGCGACGACGAGCCGGTCGTACCCCAGCTCGCCGGGGTTGTCCTCCGGGTCCGTGAAGTGCACCAGCCGGCCGTCCAGGTCGACGCGGTGCACCTGGCCGAACACCACGCGCACGCCGCGCAGGGTGCCGGTCAGCGACACCGAGACGTGCCGGGGCTCCAGGACGCCCGCGGCCACCTGCGGCAGCAGCGGCAGGTACAGGAAGTAGTCGGTCGGGTTCACCACGGTGATCTCGGCACCGTCACCGGCCAGCCTGGCCAGCCGCCGGGCCGCGTGGTACCCGGCGAACCCGGCGCCGACGACCACGATCCTGGGTCGGGACATGCGGGTGCGGTTACCCGTCGCGCCGGTCGCCAAACGGGCGCAGCGCGCCGGTCACCTCGGTACGCGAGGACACGCCCAGCTTGTGCAGGATGTTCGACACGTGCACGGCCGCGGTCTTCGGCGAGATGTACAGCCGGCGGGCCAGCTCGCTGTTGGTCAGCCCGTCGGCCACCAGTTGCGCCACCTCGCGCTCCCGCGGGGTCAGCGCGCCCGGTCCGGTGACCGCGGCATCCTGCGGTGCGGACATGCCCAGCCGCTCGCGTACCTGCACCAGCTGCGCCACCCGCCAGCCCCGCCAGCGCGCGAGCAGCCCCTCGGCGGCGCGTACGCGCGCCTGTGCCTGTTCCAGCTGGCCCAGGGCGAGCAGGCACCGGGCGGCGGCGACCTGCACCGTGCCGTGCGCCGAGGGCGGCAGGACCACCGACTTCTCCACCGCCCGGTACCCGTCGAGCGCGGCGGCGTGCTCGCCCCGGGCCTCGGCCAGCTGCGCGTCGACGACCGTGCGCCAGTCGTCCCAGATGTCCGGCGACTGCAGTTCCTTGTGCAGCTGTGCCACCCGGACCAGCGGCAGCCCGAGGTGCAGGGCCGCGCTGATCAGGTCGTGTGCCTGGTCGCCGCTGCGCCAGCTCAGCGCGGACAGTGCCGCGAGCACCTCCTCCAGCAACTGCTCCGCGCGCGCCAGGTCGCCCTGCCGGCAGGCCAGGTGAAAGGCGAGGCCGGGCATGGTCAGCGGGGCGAAGCCGCGCAGCGCCCGCAGCTCGGCGAGGATGCCGTCGACCTGCTCCAGATCACCCGCCTCCAGCCGCAGCCCGGCCAGGAACACCGCGTGGTAGTCGGCGCGCCGCCCGGTGCGCAGGTACCCGCGGTCCCGGGACCGGCCCTGCTCCAGGAAGTCGATCGCGGCGTCCAGGTCGCCGTCGCGTACCGCCAGCCTCGCCCGCCCCTGGAAGTACGCGGCGACCGCCAGCGCCTCGAAGCCGGCGCGCTCGGCGTCGACCCGCATCCGCTCCAGCACCTCCGCCTGCTCCCCCGGCGCGGTCGGCAGCATGGCGTACACCAGGTAGTTCAGGGCGCGGGCGGCCAGTACCCACTCGCCGCGCCGCTCGGCCTCGTCGACCAGGCCGGCGAGCAGCACCCGCCCCTCCTCCGCCGTGTCCGGCCGGTCAGTCAACGCCCCGCCCTGCTCTAGCTGCGCGGCCAGCCGCACGTCAGGCAGATCGAACTCGTCGGCCAGCGCGAGGGCGCGCTGCGCCCAGTCCAGCGTGGCGTCCAGGTCGTCGCGCAGCGCCGCGGACTGCGCCACCGCGGTCATCGCCCGGGCCTGGTCGGCGCCGCGCGGCAACCGCTCGACCAGCAGCTCGATCTCCCGGGTGACCTCCGCCATCTCGTCGATCTCGTCGGCCTCCCAGGCCAACCGGACCAGCAGGTAAAGCGCGTCGGCGCGGTCGGTCGGGGTGCTCGCCCCGTCGCGCCAGCGCCGCGCGTAGCCCACCGCGTGGTGCAGCAGGCCGGCCAGCCACGCCGCCCGGGACGCCGCGGCCAGCAGCTCGATGTCCTCGCCGACCTCCTCCAGGCCCATCTCGGCCAGTTGCAGTGCCTGGTAGGCCGAGCCGATCGACAGGTACAGCGCGCTGCCCCGGCGCGCCGCCGCCACCATCTCGTCGTACCGGCCGGCCGCCTGGGCGTGGTGCGCCACGAATGTGGGGTCGGAGCCGCCGGCCGCGATGAGCGCGTCCAGCGCGGCCTCGTGGATCCGGCGGCGCTGGCGGCCCAGCATCTGGCCGGTCAGCGCCTCGCGGACCAGGGCGTGCCGGAAGGTGAACTCGTCCTCGCCGGACTCGACGAGCACGCCGCGCTCGACGAGGTCGCGCAGCACCGCGATCAGCTCGCCCTCACCCGCGCCCGTCACGGTGGCCAGCAGGTCGAACGGCACCCGGTTGCCGAGCACCGCCGCCGCTTCGAGGATCCGATGCGCGGCCGGCTCCAGGTCGGCGACCTGGCGGCGCAGCACCTCGGCCAGGCTCCACGGCAGCGGCTGCTCGCACAGCGCGGTCAGGTCCTCGCTGCCGCCGGCGCGCAGCAGCTCCTCCAGGAAGAACGGGTTGCCGCCGGTGCGGTGGTGCAGCGCGGCGACGGTGCGGAACGGTACCGGCGCGCCGGTGGCGCCGGCCAGCAGTGCCGCGGTGTCGGCCAGGTCCAGGCGCTCCAGCCGGATGTGGGTCACCTGGAACCGGCGCTCCAGCCGGGCGAGCAGGGCCGCCATCGGGTGCCGGCTGGTGACCTCGTCGGGCCGGTACGTGCCGATCAGCAGGCGCGCCCCGCCCTGGTCGGCGAGGCGCTCGAAGAGCACGGCGCTCTCCGAGTCGGCCCAGTGCAGGTCCTCGAACACGATCACCGCGGGCGCGTCGCCGACCAGCCGGGCCACGATGGACAGTCCGGTGTGCAGCCGCTGCACCGGGCTGCGGGCCGGGTCCACCAGCGCCTGCAGGAGTGCCTCGTCCACCTCGCCGTGCCCGGCCCGGTCCACCGCGTCCAGCAGCAGCTCGTACGGGCGGGCCAGGGAGTCGGGCTCGGCGTGCCCGACCAGCACCGTGACCTGCGAGGGCAGCCTGGCCAGCAGCTCCTGGACCAGCCGGCTCTTGCCGATCCCCGGCTCCCCCGCCACCACCGCGACCGAGGAACGCGGGGCGCGCGCGGAAACCGCGAGCTGTGTCAGCTGACGCAGCTCGCGGTCACGCCCGACCATCACCGGGCTGGCGCCGCCGCGCTCGGTCCGCACGGGGCAAGGGTACCGGCGGGCCGGTCGCGCGCCACCTGCTCCTTGCCGGCTCCGTTGCGCTCCCGGCGCACCCGCCGGCGGGCGGCGGCCAGCAGGCGGTACCGCTCCGCCTCGGCGATCAGCTCGCGCTGGCGCTCGGTGATCGGACCCACCAACATCAGTGCCGCTGTGTACATCGTGGTCTCCTCCGTCGATCTGTTTCTCTGTTGCCTCGATGCTCGTCCGGCGCGGCCCCGCCAACATCGGCACCGCTGACCTAACTTCCCAGCTCACGGGGTACCTAGGCGCGGTCGCCGGGCGGCTAGGTATACCTAGGCGGCCCGGCCCGACCGGGCGCGGCAGGATAGTGGACGTCCGCCGGCACGCACCGCCGGTCTTGATGAGAAGGGATGACCCGCCGATGTCGCTGGAGCGCCCCCTTGCCCCCGACCCGTACGACCTGCTTCCGCCCGTACCCTCATTCGATCTGGCCAGCGACGACATGGCCGACGGCGCGCCGAAGGATCCGCGGCACGCGCACGCGATGGCCGGTGGCGACAACGTCAGCCCGCACCTGCGCTGGTCCGGGTTCCCGCCGGAGACCGCGAGCTTCGTGATCACCTGCTTCGACCCGGACGCGCCCACCGGCAGCGGGTTCTGGCACTGGGTCCTCGTGGACGTGCCCCCCACGACCACCGGACTGCCCCGCGGCGCCTCGCCCGACGGCCTGCCGCCCGGCGCGCTGGAGCTGCGCAACGACTACGGCGAGGTCGGCTACGGCGGTGCCGCCCCGCCGCCCGGCGACCGCCCGCACCGGTACGTGTTCGCCGTGCACGCCGTGGACGTCCCGACGCTGGGCGTGGATGCCTCGGCCACGCCCGCGGTCGTCGGCTTCAACCTCGCCTTCCACACGCTGGCCCGGGCCACCCTGCGGCCCACGTTCCAGACGCCGGCGCAGTAGCCGCGTGCCCGGGGCGCCCGCGCGGGCGCCCCGGGGGAGCGCAGCCGGAGCCGGTCTTTGGCGGAGGCGAGCACCCCCAACGCGTCCCCGGGTACGGTGGACCGAGACTTCAACATTCAAGGATCTTGTTAGCATGGGGACTGTGCCGAAGGGCAAGTGGCTGGACAAGGAGCAGCAAGCCGCCTGGCGTGCGCTGCTCGCGACCTACCAGCTCCTGCAGGACGCCCTGGACCGGCAACTGCAGCGCGACGCCAGGATGCCGCACGCGTACTACATGGTGTTGGTGATCCTCTCCGAGGCTCCGGACCGCACGCTGCGGATGACCGACCTGGCCCAGATGGTGCAGTCGTCGCAGAGCCGCATGTCGCACGCCATCGCCCGGCTGGAGGAGCGCGGCTGGGTGCGGCGCGAGCAGTGCCCGACCGACAAGCGCGGGCAGAACGCCGTGCTCACCGACGAGGGGTTCGCGGTGCTGGCCGAGGCGGCGCCCGGACACGTCCAGGCGGTACGGGAGAACTTCTTCGACCAGCTGAGCCGGGAACAGGTACAGCAGCTGCGGGAGATCTGCGAGACGGCGCTGACCAAACTCGGTGCCACCGGCCGCGGCGCGGCTGGCGCGGGCGCAGGAACATCGCGATGACCGGGATCGCCACGTCCGGCCGTTCATAGGAAGGTCCATCCCATGCACGACGACCGCCGCCTGGTCGAGGCGCGGCTGGAGCGGGTGCTGCGCGAGCGCGTCGCACCCGCCATGTACGCGGCCACAGTGCCGCTGGAGCTGGCCGTGTGGCACGTGCCCGACGAACCGGTCCCGGTCGCCGAGGCGCTGCGCGCGGGGTACCAGCCGTTCCGCACCGGCGACCCGTGGGGCCGGCCGTGGTCGACGAGCTGGCTGCGCGTCACCGGCACGGTACCGGAGCACTGGGCCGGGCGGCGCGTGGAGGCGGTGTTCGACCTCGGCTTCGTCGGCGGCTGGCCCGGCAACCAGGCCGAGGCGCTGGTGTACGACGCGGGTGGCGCGCCGGTCAAGGGCATCGCGCCGCAGAACCAGTACGTGCCGATCGCCCGACCGGCGCGCGGCGGCGAGCAGGTCGACCTGTTCGTCGAGGCGGCCGCGAACCCGGACGTGCTGGCCGGCGGCTTCCGGCCCACGCCGCTGGGTGACAAGCTGACCGCCGGCGACGCCCCGCTGTACCGGATGGGCCGCGCCGACCTGGCCGTGCTCGACGAGGAGGTGTGGGGCCTCGCCTTCGACATGGACGTGCTCGCCGAGCTGATGCGCGAGCTGGCCGTCACCGACCCGCGCCGGCACGAGATCCTCCGCGCGCTGGAACGGTCGCTGGACGCGCTGGACCTGTCGGACATCGCCGGCAGCGCGGCCGGCGCCCGTACCCACCTGGCCGTCGCGCTGTCCCGGCCGGCGCACGCCAGCGCGCACCACGTCTCCGCGGTGGGGCACGCGCACATCGACAGCGCCTGGCTGTGGCCGCTGCGCGAGACGGTACGCAAGACCTCGCGCACCTTCGCCAACGTGACCGCGCTGGCCGCCGAGTACCCCGAGTTCGTCTTCGCCTGCTCCCAGGCACAGCAGTACGCGTGGGTCAAGGAGCGGTACCCGGAGATCTTCCAGCGCATCCGCAACTCCATCAAGGCCGGCCAGTGGGTACCGGTCGGCGGCATGTGGGTGGAGGCGGACGGGAACCTGCCCGGCGGCGAGGCGCTGGCCCGGCAGCTGGTGCACGGCAAGCGGTTCTTCCTCGACGAGTTCGGGGTGGAGTGCAACGGCGTGTGGCTGCCCGACTCGTTCGGCTACACCGCCGCGTACCCGCAGCTGGCCAAGCTCGCCGGGATGCGCTGGTTCCTGACCCAGAAGCTGTCCTGGAACGACACGGACACGCTGCCGCACCACACCTTCTGGTGGGAGGGCATCGACGGCAGCCGGGTGTTCACCCACTTCCCGCCGGTGGACACGTACAACGCGATCTTCTCCGGGCAGGAGCTGGCGCACGCGGTGCGCAACTACGCGGAGAAGGGCCGCGGCACCCGGTCGCTGATGCCGTTCGGGCACGGCGACGGCGGCGGCGGACCGACCCGGGAGATGATGGAGCGGGCCCGGCGGCTGCGGGACCTGGAGGGTTCGCCGCGGGTGGCGGTGGAGCATCCCGACGCGTTCTTCGACGCGGCGCGGGCGGAGTACCCGCAGGCGCCGGTCTGGTCCGGCGAGCTGTACCTGGAACTGCACCGCGGGACGTTCACCACGCAGGCGCGCACCAAGGCCGGCAACCGGCGCAGCGAGCACCTGCTACGCGAGGCGGAGCTGTGGGCGGCCACCGCGGCGGTGCACGCCGGCGCCGCGTACCCGTACCAGGAGCTGGACCGGTTGTGGAAGGCGGTGCTGCTCAACCAGTTCCACGACATCCTGCCCGGCAGCTCGATCGCGTGGGTGCACCGCGAGGCGGAGGCCAGCTACGCGCGGGTCCGGGAGGAACTGGAGGCGCTCATCGCGTCCGCGACCGCCGGCACCGAGCCGTCGGTGTTCAACGCCGGTCCCCGGCCGCGCTCGGAGGTCGTGCCAGGCCCCGGCGGCGCACCCGTGTTCGTGTCGGTGCCGGCCCTGTCCGCCGTGCCCCTCGTCGCCGCGGACCCGCCCGGCTCGGTGCAGGTCACCGATCGCGTGCTGGACAACGGGATCGTCCGCGTGGAGCTGGACGGCGCCGGGCTCTTCAGCTCGGTGCGGGATCTCGCCACCGGGCGGGAGGCGCTGGCGCCGGGCGGCCGGGGCAACCTGCTGCAGCTGCACCCCGACCTGCCCAACCAATGGGACGCCTGGGACATCGGCCGGCACTACCGTCACGTGTGGACGGACATCACCACTGTGGACTCTCTTGCGGTGGTGGAGTCCGGCCCGCTGGTCGGCGCGGTCCGCGTGGTCCGCTCGTTCGGCGCGTCGCGCATCACGCAGACCGTGTCCCTGCGGGCCGGCGGCGCGCGCGTCGACGTGGACACCGAGATCGACTGGCACGAGCGGGAGAAGATCCTCAAGGTGGCCTTCCCGCTGGACGTGCACGCCGACCGCACCGCCGCCGAGATCCAGTTCGGACACGTGTACCGGCCCACCCACACGAACACCAGTTGGGACGCGGCGCGCTACGAGGTGTACGCGCACCGCTGGATCCACGTCGCGGAGCCCGGGTACGGGGCGGCCCTGCTCACCGACGCCACGTACGGCTACGACGCCGGCCGGAGGACCCGCGACGACGGTGGCACGACGACCGTGGTGCGGCTGAGCCTGGTGCGCGCGCCGCAGTCCCCCGACCCGCATGCCGACCAGGGCCGGCACCGGTTCCGGTACGCGCTGCTGCCCGGCGCCGGGATCGCCGAGGCGATCGGCGAGGCGTACGCGCTGAACCTCCCGCTGCGGGTGGGTCCCGGCAGTCCCCGCCCGCCACTGGTCACTGTGGACGGTGTGGCGGTGGCCGTGGAGGCGGTGAAGCTCGCCGACGACCAGAGCGGCGACGTGGTGGTGCGGCTGTACGAGTCGCTCGGCGGCCGGGCCGCGACGCGCCTGCGCACCGGCTTCCCGCTGGCCGGCGCGGTGGCCTGCGATCTGCTGGAGCGCCCGCTGCCGGACGGCGACCTGCCGCTCGGGCCGGACGGCGTCGTGCCGCTCGCGCTGCGCCCGTTCCAGGTTCTCACGCTGCGCCTGGGGCGGGCGTCGTGAGGCCGCCGTACTGGGAGGACATCGAGCCCGGGGCCGGGCGGTGCGCGCCGCGCGCCTGGTTCGACTCGGACGCGCCGCGGCTGCCGCTGAACGGGGACTGGCGCTTCCGCCTGCTGGAGCGGGCCGCGGCGAGCCCGGCCTTCGCCGAACCCGGGTTCGACGACGGGGACTGGGACCAGCTGCCGGTGCCGTCGTGCTGGCCGATGCACGGGTACGGGCGCCCGGCGTACACCAACAAGAAGTACCTCTTCCCGATCGACCCGCCCCGGGTGCCGACCGAGAACCCGACCGGCGACCACCGGCTGTCCTTCGACCTGCCCGACGGCTGGCCGGCTCCACAAGTGTCGTCGGCCGTCCTGCGGTTCGAGGGGGTGGATTCGTGCTTCAAGGTGTGGCTCAACGGGCACGAGCTCGGGCACGGCAAGGGCAGCCGGCTGCCCACCGAGTTCGCCGTGGGCGACGCGCTGCGGCCGGGTCGCAACGTGCTCGCGGTGCGGGTGCACCAATGGTCCTCGGGCAGCTACCTGGAGGCGCAGGACATGTGGTGGCTGCCCGGCATCTTCCGGGACGTCACGCTGCTGCACCGGCCGGCGGACGGCCTGGCCGACCTGTTCGTGCACGCCGGCTACGACCACCGCACCGGGCAGGGCACGCTGCGGGTGGAGACCAGCGCGCCGGCCCACCTGTCAGTACCCGAGCTGGGCATCGAGGGCCCTTGCGCCGACCCGCAAGCTCTCGGCGGAAGTCCTGGCGGCCAGGTGTACACAGTGGACGTCGAGCCGTGGAGCGCCGAGTCGCCCCGGCTGTACCAGGCGACGGTGACGACCGGGGGCGAGCAGGCCAGCATCCGGATCGGCTTCCGCACGGTGTCCATCGTGGACGGCGTGCTGCTGGTGAACGGGCGCCGCATCGTGCTGCACGGCGTCAACCGGCACGAGTGGCACCCCGACCACGGCCGCGCGCTGTCCCGCGAGACGATGCGCGAGGACCTGGTGCTGATGAAGCGGCACAACGTCAACGCGGTGCGCACCAGCCACTACCCGCCGCACCCGGCGTTCCTCGACCTGTGCGACGAGCTGGGCCTGTGGGTCATCGACGAGTGCGACCTGGAGACGCACGGCTTCGTCGAGCTGGACTGGCGGGGCAACCCGTCTGACGATCCACAGTGGAGCGAGGCACTGCTGGACCGGATGCGCCGGATGGTCGAGCGCGACAAGAACCACCCGAGCATCATCATGTGGTCGCTGGGCAACGAGAGCGGCACCGGAAGCAACCTGGCGGTGATGGCAGACTGGGCGCGCGGTCGGGACCCGGGCCGGCCGATCCACTACGAGGGCGACCGGGAGTGCCGGTACGTCGACGTGTACAGCCGGATGTACGCCCCGCACGCGGAGGTCGCCGAGATCGGGGGCGGCGCCCAGGGCAGGGGGCTGCCGTTCGTGCTGTGCGAGTACGCGCACGCGATGGGCAACGGGCCGGGTGGCCTCACCGAGTACGACGAGCTGTTCGCGCGGTACCCGCGCTGCCAGGGCGGCTTCATCTGGGAGTGGATCGACCACGGCATCCGGCAGCGGACGGCGGACGGGCGGGAGTACTTCGCCTACGGCGGGGACTTCGGCGAGGAGGTCCACGATGGACACTTCTGCGTGGACGGGCTGGTCTTCCCCGACCGGGTACCGTCGCCCGGGCTGCGCGAGTACGCGAAGGTGATCGCACCGGTGCGCATCGGGCCGGGCGAGGCGCCGGGTACCCTCGCCGTCGCCAGCCGGTACCAGATGACTGACACCGCGCACCTGGACTTCGCCTGGGTGGTCGAGCACGACGGCGCCGCCGTCGCCTCGGGGCGGCTCGACGTGCCGCCGCTGGCGCCCGGGCAGGTGGCGCAGGTTCCGGTGCCGCCGCAGGCGGTGCCGGCCGCGACCGGTGCGGCGTGGCTGACGGTGCACGCGACGCTCGCCGCCGGCACGCCCTGGGCACCGGCGGGGCACCAGGTCGCCTGGGGACAGGTGCCGCTGGCGGCACCCGCCGTGCCGCCGCCCGCGGCACGGTCGAGCGCGCGGCCGGGTGCCCGCCCGGATGGCCGTCGCACGCGCGGGCCGGCGGTCTTCGACGGGGACGGCGTGCTGGTCGCGCTGGACGGCCTCGCGCTGCGCGGCCCGCGGCTGGATGTGTGGCGGGCCCCCACCGACAACGACAAGGGCGGCGGGGCACCACTCGCGGCCGCGTGGCGGGAGGTGGGCCTGCACCGGATGCGGCACCGCATCGACTCGGTGGACTCCGACGGCGACGAGCTGGTGGTGCGCACCCGGGTCGCGCCGGCCAGCACCGACCTGGGCCTGGCGACCACCTACCGCTGGTCCGGCGACGGCGAGGCGCTCTGGCTGGCGGTCACCGTGCTGCCCGAGGGCGACTGGCCGGTCCCGCTGCCCCGGCTGGGGCTGCGCCTGGCGCTGCCCGGCACGCTGGACCAGGTCGCCTGGTTCGGCCGCGGCCCGGACGAGGCGTACCCGGACACCCGCCAGGCGGCCCGCGTCGGCCGCTTCCGGTCCACCGTGGACGGACTGCAGACGCCGTACGTGTACCCGCAGGAGAACGGGAACCGCACCGACGTGCGCTGGGTGAGCTTCACCGACGGGTCGGGCGCGGGCCTGCTCGCGACCGGCGCGCCGGTCCTCGACTTCAGCGCGCGCCGGTGGACCAGCGAGCAGCTCGACGCCGCCGAGCACACGGTCGACCTGATCCCCGGCGGCGACGTGTACGTCAACCTGGACCACGCGCAGCAGGGCATCGGCAGCGCCTCGTGCGGACCGCCGGCGCTGCCCCGGTACCAGCTCCTCGCGCGGCCCGCCACCTTCACAGTGGGGCTGCGCCGGCTCCGCCCCTGACCCGCTCGGGCCCGGTCAGACCTGCCGGCGCGGCCGGCCCGGCCGGACCGGAACGGCATGCGGTAGCATCGACGCAGCGCGATCCATGCACCCGGGCCGGTGTGACGCAGTGCGACAGCGATGAGTGCGCCGTGCGCGCCTTCCGCTCCCGCCCCCGCCCTGCCTGGAGTGACGCATGTTGAGAAGACCTGCCCTGTTCGCCATCCTCGCCACGCTCGTCGTGGCGGTCGCCTTCGCCGTCGCCCGGCCCGCGCTGTCCGCGACGGCACCACTCAAGATCATGCCGCTCGGCGACTCCATCACCGGCGGGCCCGGCTGCTGGCGCGCCCTGCTCTGGGACCACCTGCAGAGGGCCGGGTTCACCAACATCGACTTCGTCGGAACCCTGCCGGGCGGCGGCTGCTCGGTGCCGTTCGACGGTGACAACGAGGGGCACGGCGGCATCGCGGCCACGGGCATGGCCGACCAGAACCAGTTGCCGCCCTGGTTGGCGGCCACCAACCCGGACATCGTGCTGATGCACCTGGGCACCAACGACACCTGGGGCAATCCGCCGGTCGCCACCATCCTCACCGCGTACAGCAAGCTGGTCGACCAGATGCGCGCCAACAACCCCAACATGAAGATCCTGGTCGCGCAGATCATCCCGATGAACCCGAGCAGCTGCGCCACCTGCGCTCCCGGCGTGGTCGCGCTCAACAACGCGATTCCGGGCTGGGCCGCCGGCAAGACGACCGCACAGTCGCCGATCGTGGTCGTGGACCAGTGGACCGGCTTCGACACGGTCGCCGACACGATCGGCGACGGCGTGCACCCCAACGACTCGGGCTTCCAGAAGATGGCCGACCGGTGGTACCCGCCGCTCACCCAGTTCCTCACCGCCACGACGCCGTCGCCCAGCGCCTCGGTGTCCCCGTCCGCCTCAGCCACGGGTGGCGGAGCCTGCTCCGCGACCTACCGGATCGTGAGCCAGTGGGCCGGCGGCTTCCAGGCCGAGATCACCGTGAAGAACGGCGGGGCCACGGCCTCCACCGGCTGGACGGCCACCCTCTCCTTCGCCAACGGCCAGCAGGTCACGCAGTCCTGGAACACCACACTCAGCCAGAGCGGTGCCACCGTGACGGCAGGCAATGCGAGCTACAACGGGAGCCTCAGCGCCGGCGGGTCCACCGCGTTCGGCCTCATCGCGTCCTGGACCACCACCAACACGGTACCGGCGGCGAGCTGCACGCTGCGCTGACCACCATCACTCGACAAGGAGTGACCATGTCACGAAGACCCGCCCTGTACGCCATCCTCGCGGCGCTGGTCGTGGCGTTCGCCTTCGTCATCGCCCGGCCCGCCCTTTCCGCGACCACCCCTGTCAAGATCATGCCGCTCGGCGACTCCATCACCGGCTCACCCGGCTGCTGGCGCGCCCTGCTGTGGAACCGCCGGCAGCTCTCGGGAGTCACGGACCTCGTCTGCGTCGGCTCGCGGCCGCCGCCGGGCTGCGCCGTGTCCTTCGTCGGCGACCACGAGGGACACGGCGGCATCCTGGCCACCAACAGGGCCAACCAGAACCAGCTGCCGCCGTGGCTGGCGGCCACCAAGCCGGACATCGTGGTCATGCACCTGGGTACCAACGACGTCTGGAGCAACCTCGCACCCGCCACGATCCTCGCCGCGTTCAGCACGCTCGTCGACCAG
>JBBWZQ010000035.1:0-8455 GCA_039649115.1 Micromonosporaceae bacterium
CGCCACCAGGGCCGCGATCCGCGGCGCCGACCTCGTCCTGGTGGTCGTCGGCACCGACAGCGGCAGCGCGAGCGAGAACAAGGACCGCACGACGCTGGCCATGCCCGGCAACTACGGCTCCCTGATCAACCAGGTGAGCGCCCTCGGCAACCCGCGTACCGCGCTGGTGATCCAGGCGAACGGGCCGGTACAGGTCGACGATGTCCAGGCCAGGTTCCCGGCCATCCTGTTCAGCGGCTACAACGGCCAGAGCCAGGGCGCGGCGCTGGCCGACGTCGTCTTCGGCGCCCAGAACCCCGACGGGCACCTGAACTTCACCTGGTACCGGGACGACGCGCAGTTGCCGCCGATGACGAGCTACGGGTTGGACCCGGCCAGCACGGGCGGTCTGGGGCGCACCTACCAGCACTTCACCGGCGTGCCGACCTACCCGTTCGGGTACGGGCGGAGCTACACGACGTTCCGGATCTCCGCCGTGACGGCCGACCGCACGTCGGTGACCGCCGACGGCACCGTGGCGATCGACCTGGACGTGACCAACACCGGGCACCGCGGCGGTACCACCGTGCCGCAGCTGTACGTCTCGACGCCCGGCGCCGGATCCGGCGGCGTGCCGCGCGCCCGGCTGGCCGGCTTCCAGAAGACGACCGTGCTCCGTCCGGGGCAGACCCAGCACGTCACCTTCCGGGTGAAGATCAGTGACCTCGCCCGCTGGGACACCACCCGCTCCCGCGAGGTGGTCACCGACGGCACCTACCGGTTCCAGGTGGGTACCGACGCCTCCTCGATCCTCGCCCGCGCGGACGTCAGCGTCACCGGCGCGCTGACCCCTCAGGTCCGGTACGTGACGGTCCAGCCCGAGGCAGTGACCTACCAGCCCGGGCAGGCCGTCGACCTGACCGGACGCAACCGGTGGCTCGCCGACGACACCGCGGTGTCCGAGCAGCCCGACCGGGACCTGACCGTCCACGCGGACGGCGTCGTCGAGGCGGCCGGCGACGACCAGTCCTTCACCGACTTGACGAAGGCGCGCGTCGCGTACTCCACCAGCGACCCGGGCGTGCTGAGCGTGGACGGGCAGGGGCTGGTGCGGGCGGTCCGGGAGGGCGTCGCCACCGTCACGGTCACCGTGGAGGGGGTCAGCGGCCACGCGGTCATCGCCGTGCGGGCACGCTGACCCCGACGACCCGGCTACCATCCGCCGACGAGCCGCTGGCCGGCATCGCGCGCTGGTCGAGCCCGACCGAGGCAATGGCGCAGATGTACGGCGCGATGTCGGTTCCCGGCATCCTGGCGCCACCGGGCGCCGGACACCGCCGGACGCGGTGGGTCAACCGAGTCGCCGCGGACGGCTGAGCCAGGCCATCATCCGGTCCGGGGGCAGCGGCCGTGAGATGTGGTACCCCTGGACCGTGTCGCAGCCCTGGCTCAGGAGGTAGTCGTATTCGGCCGCTTCCTCGACGCCCTCGGCGACGACGGTGAGGTCGAGGGTGTGGGCGAGGCGGATCGCGGCGTCGGTGACCGCTCGTCTGGTGGTGTTGTGGGTCAGGCCCCGCACGAAGCTTTTGTCGATCTTTATCTCCTGGATCGGCAGTTCGGCGAGCCGGCCCAGCGAGGACTGGCCGGTGCCGAAGTCGTCGATGGACAGGATGATTCCCTGGGCGCGCAGGCTGCGCAGCGTGGCGATGCCGCGGCTGGGGTTGTCCATCACGCCGTTCTCGGTGATTTCCAGGGTAAGTGCCGCCGCCGGTACCCCGGTCTTCTCCAGCAGGGCGACGACCTGGTCGGTCAGGGTGGGGTCGCTGAGGCTGTGCGGTGACAGGTTGACGGCGACGGACAGGTCGTGCCCGGCCCGGCGCCAGCCGGCGCAGGCGACGAGCGCGGTCTCCAGCACGCTGAGGGTGAGCGGCCGGATGAGTCCGCAGCGCTCGGCCAGCGGGATGAACTTGTCCGGCGGCACCGGCCCGCCGGGGTGCGGCCAGCGGGACAGGGCCTCGGCCCCGACGACCAGCCCGGTGCGGGGGTCGACCTTGGGCTGGTACGCGACACCCAGGGCGCCGCGGTGGATGGCGTCGCGGAGGTCGGCGATGAGGGCGAGACGGCGGGGGGTGTTCCGGTCGTCCTCGGGCCGGTAGACGCGTATCCCGGAGCGGTCCTGCTTGGCCGCGTACATCGCGACGTCGGCGCGTTGCAGCAGCCGGTTGGCGTCGGTGCCGTGCCCGGGGGCGCACGCCACGCCGATGCTGGCCTGGGTGGTCAGCGCGAGCCCGCTCATCGGGATCGGCTGCTCGACCACGCGGCGCAGCTGGTGCGCGGCGAGCACCGCGTCCTCGTGGGAGTAGAGGCCGGGGAGGAACACGGCGAACTCGTCACCACCGAGTCTGGCCACGCTGCCCCGGGTGCCGACGTGGTGCTGCAGCCGGGTGCCGACCACCCGCAGCAGATCGTCGCCGATGTCGTGGCCGAGCGCGTCGTTGACCTCCTGGAACCGGTCCAGGTCCAGGAGGAACACCGCGCTGGTACCCGCCGGCACACCGGGCGGTGAGTCCAGGGCGTGTTGCACGTCGGCGTGGAACCGTTGCCGGTTGGGCAGGTCGGTCACGGTGTCGTGCAGCGCGATGTGGCGGAGCCGGTCGACGAGGTGGACATTGGTCAATGCGACCCCGGCGTGGTTGGCCAGTGCCTGCAGCAACCGCAGGTGCTGCTCGTCGAAGGTGGCGATGTCCGGCAGGCTGCCCGCGGCGATCAGGACCGCGTGCGCGGCATCGCCCAGGGCGACCGGCACGGCCATGCCGTCCACCGGGGCGGCCTCGGGTCCCGGCCGGTGCGGGGTGGCGAGCGGCAGCAGGACCGGATCGCCGGCAAGGGCCGGCAGCCACCACGCCGAGGGTGGCGCCGGCATCCGCAGGCGCTGCGTCTGGTCCTGCCCGAACATGCGGATCCGCAACAGCGAATCGTCCTGGGCCTGGCGCACGATGAGTTCCGCGGACTGCGCCCGTACCAGGTCACGCACCCGGCCCAGCACGATCCGGGTCACCGCGCTGTGGTCGAGGTTGCCGTCCAGCGCGCGGGTGAAGCCGTACAGGGCCTCCACCTGCGCGTGCCCCTGCGTCTGCTGCGCGTACCGGCGGAAGGCCGCGTACGCGGCGAACGCCACCACACCCAGCAGTACCGCCGCCCGCACGTCCTGGTGCGCGACCAGCGCGGTCACCAGCGCCAGGCTGGTGGTGACGGCGACGATCGGCAACTGCAGTTCGGTCTTGAGACCGGACTGCAGCAGAGCCCGCCACGCGTCGCCGTCGTCGTGCAGGGAGATCGCCGCCGTCACCAGAATCATGGACAGCAGGTTGGTGAGGATCGTCGCCGCGAACGCCGCCAGCCAGCCGCGCGGACCGAGGCGGTCGGCGGACCCGACCACGGTGTCGAACACCGCGCTGGCCACGGTCGCCTCGATGGCGTACAGGGCGAGGTTGAATCCCAGCCGGCTGCGCGACTGGCGGCGCAGCACGACGAGCCCGACCGCGCCACCCACCACCCTCGCCAGGGCCAGATGCGCCGCGGGCACGGCCACCAGGCCCAGCACCAGCGGGATCTCGCTCAGACTGATCGAATGCGACCCCCGGCGGACCGGGAAGGCGACCAGGAACTTCTCGCACACCGCGAAGACGACGCCGAGCAGTACCACGAACAGGGCGCCGCGTGCCGGGGCCGGGACGCCGCCGCGCAGCCAGGCACACTGGACGGCCAGCGCCGCCACGGCCAGGCCGGCACTCATCACGCCGACCCGCCCACCGGGCCGCCGCCACCAGGACTCCCGCGCCCGCGCCGCGGCAGCCGGCGGTGTCACAGCGGACTCATCCTCATCAGGAGGATGCACAGAGACGGACTCCACCCGCATCCTCCCCGCATGAGCCGGACCTCGTCTCCTCAATCGGTCCGCGCCGGGATGGGTTGAGGGTTGCTGCGCTGACAGGCGACAGCGGTCGCCTGTCAGCGCTTTGTTGTCACCGGGTGCGTTGGTTGGCGGGTCGGAAGCGGTGCGGCGGAGGTTTCCGGGTTGCCGGCATTGTCGCTGCTCGTACGGCGGTATCTGCCGGGAGCAGTTCCGTACTGGCGTTTGAAGGCGTTGGCGAAGGCGAACTCTGAGGTGTAGCCGACCTTGGCGGCGATGGCGCCGAGCGGTGCTTCGGATTCCTGGAGCAGCCTTGCCGCCGTCGTCATCCGCCACCAGGTCAGGTAGGTCAGCGGCGGTTGACGGAGCAGCTCGGTGAAGCGGCGGGCGAACGGTGTGCGGGACAGCCCGGCTTCGGCGGCGAGGGTGGCGACGGTCCACGGCCGTGCCGGGTCGCGGTGCATGGCCTGGAGGGCGACGGCGGTGGATGGATCGTTGAGCGCCGCCGCCCAGCCGGTAGTGGTTCCGCGTGCCGGCTGCTCGTCGAGCCAGGCGCGCAGGATGTGCAGCAGCAGCGTGTCCAGTAGCGCGGGAACGATGGCGTCGGTGCCGAGGCGGGGTCGTTCCAGTTCGGCGGCCAACAACTCGACGGTGGCGCGTAGTTGCGGGTGTCGCCCGAGGTGGGCGGGAAGGTGGATCAGTTCAGGCAGATCGCTCAGCAGCGGATGGGTGCGGGCGGTGTCGAATCGGTACCCGCCGCAGAGGGTGACTGTAGCGCGCGCGTCGACGCCTGGCGGACTACCCGCGGTGTCGCTGGCATAGCGTTGGCGGAACCGCGGGTCGGTCGGGTCACAGGCGGGGGCGGTCGGTGGTGTCGACGGGCTGTCGGCGAGCGTGTGCCCACGCCCGTGCGGTCGGAGCACGACGTCCCCGGCGGCCAGCGGCACCGGCTCGCCGTCCGGCCGGATGAGCCAGCACGGTCCCTGCAGGACCACCTGGAAGCCGGCGGATCCGGGCACCGACGGGAACTCCTGCGCCCACGGGGCGTGCCATGCCACTCGCGCCGAGCGAGGTTGCCCGGTGCGCATCACCGCGATCACGTCGCTGAGCACGTCCATCCGGCCGAGAATACCTCCATAGTACGATCAAGTATAAACCAGGGCTTCCCAAGCATGGTTCGTCCCGGCGTATCACCATAGGTTCGACCCATGAGAGCTATGCGAATGCACGGGTACGGTGACGCGTCCGTTATCCGCGAGGAGGACATCCCCCGTCCCGTGCCCAATCCGGACGAAGTGCTGATCGAGGTCGCGGCCACCTCGTTCAACCCGTCCGACATCGGGTTGCGTCGAGGGCTGCTGCGCTCCGTCTGGCAACCTGACCTGCCGTACACGCTCGGCGGGGACGTCGCCGGCACGGTCGTCGAGGCCGGCGACGGCGTGCGGAGACCCGCCGTCGGCGACCGGGTCATCGGCCGGATCGCCGGCGCCGCAGCCGAGTACGTCACCGCCGCGGCCGACGTCGTCGTCACGGCACCGGCCGCCATCCCCCTCGCCCACGCCGCCGCGATACCCATCGCCGGGCTCACCGCGTGGCAGGCGGTGTTCGAGCATGCGCGCATCACGTCCGGGCAGCGGGTGCTCGTCAACGGCGCGGGCGGCGGCGTCGGCGGGTTCGCCGTCCAACTGGCCAAGCACGCCGGAGCCGAGGTGGTCGCCACGGCCAGCCCACGCAGTACCGAGGTGGTCCGCCAGCATGGCGCCGACCAGATCATCGACTACACGGCCACAGCAGTTGCACACGCACTCGACGGTCCGGTTGACGTGATCATCAATCTCGTCGTGATCAGTGCCCGGCAGGCCGCAACACTGATGTCGCTGATTCGACCGGGCGGAACTGTCGTGTCCGTCACCGTACCGGTGACGGCACCCGCCGGCTCCACGGTTACCGCAGTGCACTTCGTTGCTCGCAACGACACCAGCCACCTCGACGCCCTGGTCGAGCTCGTCGACGCCGGAGCCGTCCGGGTCGACATCGCCGAGTCGCGCCCGCTTGCCGACCTGGCCTCGGTGCACCGCGACGCCGAGGCCGGCCACACCCGCGGCAAGATCATCCTTGTTCCGTAAGACGCTCGCCAGTGACGGCAATCGCCAGCAGCGGGTGACGAGTCACAGGCAACTGTCCGATCGGCTGACAGCAGACCTCCACCATTCGGGCCAATATAAACATAACGGATATGACTGAGTATGAGGAGCAAGCGTGACTGTGGGTACCCGACGGCCGGGCCGGCATCCGGCGCGCACTCACCGCACCTTGCTCACCGGACTGCTCGCCGCGGTCCTCGGCGCGGCCACCGCGACCGCCGCCGTCCCGGTGCGCGCGTCCGCCCACGGGGACGTCGCCGGCTCGGTGGCCGTCATCGTGCAGTGCCAGCAGGCGACGACCGCGGCGGTCGCCCGCTTCGTCGAGCGTGCCGGCGGCCGGGTCACCGCGCGGCTCAGCGCGACCGACACCGTCCTGGCGACCGTACCGGCGGCACGGTTGTCCCTGCTCCGGTCGGCGCCCGGGGTGCGGGCGGTGACCCTGGACGCCCGGGTCCACCTCAGCGGCAACACCTGGACCCCCGACGGCGACCCGTTCTCCATGTACAAAGTGGACACCATTTCGGGAGCGATCGCGGCGTTCGCCAAGGAAGACGCCAACCACCAGAAACTCACCGGCAAAGGCATCGGCGTCGCCCTGCTCGACTCGGGCGTCAGCCCGGTCAAGGGCCTCGACGGCACCGGCAAAGTCGTCAACGGCCCGGACCTGTCGTTCGAGTCGCAATCGGCGAACCTGCGCCATCTCGACACGTTCGGCCACGGCACGCACATGGCCGGCATCATCGCCGGCCGCGACCCGGAGGTGAACGCCGGCAAGGAGAACGACAACAAGCACTTCGTCGGCATGGCCCCCGACGCCACGCTGATCAGCGTCAAGGTCGCCGCGAGCGACGGGGCGGTGGACGTGTCCCAGGTCATCGCCGGCATCGACTGGGTGGTCACGCACCGCGCCGATCCCGGCCTGAACATCCGGGTCCTCAACCTGTCCTTCGGCACCGACTCGGTGCAGGACGAGCGCCTGGACCCCCTGTCGCACGCGGTGGAGTCGGCCTGGCGCAACGGCATCGTGGTCGTCGTCGCCGCCGGCAACGACGGCGTCGCCCAGACCCGGATGAGCATGCCCGCCGCCAACCCGTACGTGCTCGCGGTCGGCGCCGCCGACTCCAACAGCACCGACGGCAAGGCCGACGACCTCGTCACCTCCTTCAGCACCGGCGGCAACGCCACCCGCCACCCGGACCTGCTGGCCCTCGGACGATCCATCGCATCGCTGCGCGACCCGAACTCCTACATCGACACCGCCTTCCCCACCGGCCTCATCGCCACCGACCCGGACCAGCGGTACTTCCGCGGCAGCGGCACCTCGCAGGCCACCGCGGTGGTGTCCGGCGCCGCGGCCCTGCTCCTGCAACAGCGCCCGACCCTGAACCCCGATCAGGTCAAGCGGCTGCTCACCAGCACCACCGCGAAACTCGACGCGACGAAGAGCCCGCTGAGCCTCAACACGCAGAGCCAGGGCGCCGGCGAACTCGACCTGCAGAAGGCACTGGACGCCGCGACCCCGGCCAACACTCCCCAGACCTGGGCCGCCTCGTCGGGTACCGGCACGCTGGAAGGCTCCCGGGGAACGGCCTTCGTCCTCGACCCCGGGACCGGCAACGAACTGCACGGCGAACGGGACATCATGGGCCAGGCCTGGAACGCGAACACGTGGAGCGCCCGGGCCTCAGCCGGTACCGCGTGGTCGGGCGGCACCTGGAACAGCCGCGTCTGGGCCGGTACCGGCTTCACCGGCACCACCTGGAACGCGGTCACCTGGACAGGTACCGACTGGTCCGGCAACCAATGGTCGGACCAGGGCGGCAACAACGCCACCTGGTCCAACGGAGCCTGGACCGGCCGCAGCTGGACCGGGCGCAGCTGGACCGGCCGCAGTTGGACCGACGGGTACTGGTCGACCGCCGGATGGCGGTAGCACGGCAACCGTTCTGCTCCACGTTGGGCCCCGCGGGACAACCTGGCCGGGCAGATGCTGGACCCATCCGACCCCACGGACGAAGATGGTGGCCGACGTCGCGGAGGACCGATCGACAATGCCGGTACATCGCATCAGCCGCGGCGCCTCAGCCGGCCTGGCGGTCACCCTGTTGGCACTGACCGCGCTGAGCCTGGCCGGGGTCGTCAGGACCCGCCGCTCGGCCGAGGTCGTGGCCCATTCGTCGGCCGTGGCGGTCGCCTACACGCGAGCGAATGAGGCGGTCGCGGCCGAGGAGTCGCTGGAGCGCAAGTACCGGCTGGAGCCGGGACCTGCGGTACGGGCCATGCACGCCAAGGCCGGCGCCGATCTCCGCGCGGCCCTCGCCGAGGTGCGCCGGGACGGCGACGCCGCCGATCGGGTGGTCGTCGATCAGGTCCTGGTCATGCACACGGGGTACGACCAGGCGATGGTCCGCATGTTCAC
>JBBWZQ010000063.1:0-2638 GCA_039649115.1 Micromonosporaceae bacterium
ACCACTCCTGAGCACATCACCGCGGTCGTGCGGCGGGTGGCCGGACTGGCGCCGGTGGCGCGGACGCCGCGCCCCGAGCCCGGCGTCTCCTCGCTCTACCACCACGTGCCGTTCGCGCAGGACGCGAGCGTGCTGATGGTCGGCGAGCGGACCAACGCCAACGGATCCAGGGCATTCCGCGACGCGCTGCTCGCCGGCGACTGGCAGCGGTGCGTGGAGACCGCCCGCGAGCAGGCCCGCGACGGCTCGCACCTGCTCGACGTCAACGTCGACTACGTCGGCCGCGACGGCGCGGCCGACATGCGGGAGGCGGCCGGCCGGTTCGCCACCGCGAGCACGTTGCCGATCATGCTCGACTCCACCGAGCCGGGCGTGGTCGAGGCCGGCCTGGAGATGCTCGGCGGTCGCTGCGTGGTCAACTCCGTCAACTTCGAGGATGGCGACGGGCCCGGCTCGCGGTACGCGCGGGCCATGCCGATCGTCCAGGAGCACGGCGCGGCCGTGGTGGCGCTGACCATCGACGAGGAGGGTCAGGCCCGGACCAGGGAGTGGAAGGTACGCGTCGCCGCGCGGCTGATCGACGACCTGACCGGCCGGTGGGGGATGGCCCTGCCGGACATCCTGGTGGACTGCCTGACCTTCCCGATCGCGACCGGCCAGGAGGAGACCCGGCGGGACGGGATCGAGACGATCGAGGCGATCCGGGAGATCAGCCGCTTGTACCCGGGCATCAACTTCACGCTGGGCATCTCGAACGTGTCCTTCGGCCTGAACCCGGCGGCCCGCCAGGTGCTCAACTCGGTGTTCCTGCACGAGTGCGTGCAGGCCGGGCTGACCTCCGCGATCGTGCACGCCAGCAAGATCCTGCCGATGTCGAAGATCCCGGAGGAACAGCGCTCGGTCGCCCTGGACCTTGTCTACGACCGGCGGCGCGAGGGCTACGACCCGCTGCAGCGGTACCTGGACCTGTTCGAGGGTGTCGACGTGGCCTCGGTGCGCGCGTCGCGGGCCGAGGAGCTGGCCGCGCTGCCGCTCGACGAGCGGCTCAAGCGGCGGATCATCGACGGCGAGCGCAACGGGCTGGAAGCCGACCTGGACAGCGCGCTGCGCACCCGGCCCGCGCTGTCCATCATCAACGACATCCTGCTCGACGGCATGAAGGTCGTCGGGGAGCTGTTCGGTTCCGGGCAGATGCAGCTGCCGTTCGTGCTGCAGTCCGCCGAGGTGATGAAGACCGCGGTGGCCCACCTGGAGCCGCACATGGAGCGCGCCGACTCGGCCGGGAAGGGCACGATCGTGCTGGCCACGGTCAAGGGCGACGTGCACGACATCGGCAAGAACCTGGTCGACATCATCCTGACCAACAACGGATACACCGTCGTCAACATTGGCATCAAGCAGCCGATCAACGCGATCCTGGACGCCGCCGAGGAGCACAAGGCCGACGCGATCGGCATGTCCGGCCTGCTGGTCAAGAGCACCGTCATCATGCGGGAGAACCTGGACGAGATGAACACCCGCGGCCTGGCGGGGCGGTGGCCCGTGCTGCTCGGCGGCGCCGCGCTGACCCGGGCCTACGTGGAGGACGACCTGCGCTCGGCCTTCGCCGGACAGGTGCACTACGCGCGGGACGCGTTCGAGGGTCTGTCGCTGATGGACAAGGTGATGACCGCCAGGCGCGGCGGCACCCCGGTCGTCGACGCCGACCGCGAGGCCGCGCTCGCCGCCCGCCGCGAGCGCCGGGAGCGGCAGCGCGCCCACACCGCCGGCGCGCTGCCCGATCTGGACGACGCGTCGGTGCGCTCCGACGTGGCCGCCGACGTCGAGATCCCGCAACCCCCATTTTGGGGTACCCGCGTCGTGAAGGGCATTCCGCTCGCCGAGTACGCCGCGCTGCTCGACGAGCGGGCCACCTTCCTCGGGCAGTGGGGCCTGCGCGGCGCGCGGGGCGGATCCGGACCCTCCTACGAGGAACTGGTGGAGACCGAGGGCCGGCCCCGACTGCGGTACTGGCTGGACCGGCTGACCGCCGACCACGTCCTGGAGGCCGCCGTCGTGTACGGGTACTTCCCGGCGTACTCGGAGGGCAACACGCTCGTGGTGCTGGACGAGAACGGGCACGCCGAACGCGCCCGGTTCACCTTCCCCCGCCAGCGCACCGAACGCCGGCTGTGCCTGGCCGACTTCTTCCGTCCGCGCGGGGACTCGCTCGACGTGGTGGCACTCCAGCTCGTCACGGTGGGCCAGCCGGTCAGCGAGTACACCGCGAAGCTGTTCGCCCGCAACGCCTACCGCGACTACCTCGAGGTGCACGGCCTGTCGGTGCAGCTGACCGAGGCGCTGGCCGAGTACTGGCACCGGCGCATCCGCACCGAACTGACCCTGCCCGGCGGCGCCACCGCCGCCGACGACGATCCACCGGACCTGGCCGGCCTGTTGCGCACCGACTACCGGGGCTGCCGGTACGCGTTCGGCTACCCGGCCTGCCCGGACCTGGAGGACCGGGCGAAGGTGGTCGACCTGCTCGGCGCGGACCGGGTCGGCGTGGCGCTGTCGGAGGAGTTCCAGCTGGTACCCGAGCAGTCCACGGACGCGATCGTGGTCCACCACCCGGAAGCCAACTACTTCAACGCCAAGT
>JBBWZQ010000086.1:0-8824 GCA_039649115.1 Micromonosporaceae bacterium
CTTGTCGCCGCGCCGTGGCTCGTCGACGACTACGCGACGACCCTGCTCACCCGGGCGCTCAGCTTCGGCCTGCTGGCCGTCAGCGTGGCGCTGATGTCCGGCATCGCCGGGCTGCCGACCCTGGGACAGACCGCGCCGTACGCGGTCGGCGCGTACACCACGGCACTGCTCGTGCGCGGCGGCGTCGCGGTCGGCGTCGTGCAGGTGTCGGCCGCCGCGGCCGCCGGCGCGGTGTTCGCGGCACTCACCGCCCCGCTGGTGGTACGGACGCGGGGCGTCGCGGTCCTGATGGTCACGCTCGCCGTGGGCGAGCTGACGGTCACCGCGGCCGGCCGGTGGAGGTCCGTCACCGGCGGCACCGACGGGCTGGTCGCCCTGACCCCGCCGCGCCCGTTCTGGGGCCTGCCGGAACTGGTCACCGACCGGGCGGCGTACCTCTACGTGCTCGGTACCGCCGGCGCGGTCACGCTCGCCGTCGTGCTGGTGCTGCGCACCCCGGCCGGGCTGCTGCTGCGCGGCTGCGCGCAGGGCGAGGCCCGGATGCGCGCCAGCGGCCACCACGTCAACCGGTACCTGGCAGTTGCCTACGTCGCGGCCGGAGCGGTCGCCGGGATCGCGGGTTCCCTGCTGGTGACCGCGAACCGGTACGTCTCGCCGAGCGATGCCGGCTTCACCGTCGCCGCGCTCGCGCTGCTCGCCGTCGTCATCGGCGGTGCCACCTCGCTGGGCGGCGCGCTGGTCGGTGCCGCCCTCGTGCTGGTCGCCCGCGACTGGCTCACCGCGCCGCTCCCGGGCCACGCGCCGCTCCTGCTGGGCGCGGTCTTCGTCGCCGCCACCTACCTCCTCCCACAAGGCCTGGCCGGCCTCACCCGCCGCCGTCCGGGCCACCGCCCCGGCCGCAACTTCGTTGAAGTCGCGGTATCCGGCGGCCTCCAACACCACAACGTCAATGAAGTTGCGGGGTCGGGCCAGTCCCGAAACCGCGACGTCAGTGAAGTCGTGGGGCCTGGCGGCGCCCGACACCCCAACTTCAGTGAAGTTGCCGGGTCGGGCCAGTCCCGAAACCGCGACGTCAGAGAAGTCGTGGGGCCTGGCGGCGCCCGACACCAGGAGTTCAGTGAAGTTGCGGGGTCGGGCCAGTCCCGAAACCGCGACGTCGATGAGGTTGCGGGGGTACTGGGGAGGTCGGGTGATGAGTGAGTTGTTGGGGGTTGACGTGGTGACACGGCGGTTCGGGGAGCTGGTCGCGGTCGACGCGGTGAGCCTGTCGCTGGCGCCGGGCGAGCGCCGCGCGCTGATCGGCCCGAACGGCGCGGGCAAGACCACGCTGCTGGACCTCGTCACCGGCGCCGTCCGCCCGCACGCCGGGCGCATCCTCTTCGCCGGGCGCGACGTCACGCGCCTCGGCCCGGTGGGCCGGTCCCGGCTGGGCATCGGCCGCACCCACCAGCGGCCGGCGGTGTGGCCGGGGCTCAGCGCGCTGGACAACGTGGTGGTGGGCGGTTGGCGGCGGGCCGGCGGCGCGCGGCGGCTGTACGGACCCGGCCAGCTGTTCACGCCCGGCCGGATGGGTCGCCACCTGGTGCAGCCGAGCCTGCGCGTACTGGACTCGGTCGGCCTCGGTGGCATGGTCGGCGTGCCGGCCGCCGAGCTGTCGCACGGGCAGCGCCGGCTGCTGGAGATCGCCGTGGCGCTGGCCGGGGCACCCCGCCTGCTGGTCCTCGACGAGCCGGCCGCGGGGCTGTGGCCGGCCGAGATCGAGCAGTTGGGCGGCCTGCTCGACGGGCTGCCGGCCGACATCGCGGTACTTCTCGTGGAGCACCACCTGCAGTTCGCGTACGCGCTCGCGGACACGGTGACCGTGCTCGCCGCCGGCCGGCACGTGGCCACCGGTACCCCTCGGGACATCCGGCGGGACGTCTCGGTCGCGCGCGCCTACCACGAGGCGGCCTGATGCTGTCCCTCCACAATGTACGGTCGGGGTACGGTGGCGGGCAGGTGCTGCACGGCGTGAGCCTGGCGGTACCGGCGGGCTCGGTCAGCGCGGTCGTCGGGCCCAACGGCGCGGGAAAGACCACGCTCGTGCACACGGTCGCCGGGTTGGTGCCGGTCACCGCCGGCACGGTCCGGCTGGGCGGGACCGTGCTGTCCGGGCGCCCCGCGCACCGGATCGCACGCGCCGGTGTCGGTCTCGTGCCGCAGGGGCGCCGGGTGTTCGCCGGCCTCACCGTGGCGGAGCACTTCGCGATCGCGCGCGGCCGGCGCGGGCCGGTGCACTGGGACGTGCCCCGGATCCTCGACCTGTTCCCGCGCTTGGCCGCACGGCTGCGGCACCGTGGCGACCAGCTCTCCGGCGGCGAACAGCAGATGCTCGCGATCGCCCGCGCGCTGCTGCGCGAGCCACAGCTGCTGCTGCTCGACGAGCCGTGCGAGGGGCTGGCGCCGGACCTCGCGGCGCGCATCCGTGCCCTGGTCGGCGATCTGGCCCGGTCCGGAATGGCGATCCTGCTCGTGGAGCAGGGCCTCGACGTCGTGCCGGAGGTGGCCGGGCGGGTCGCCGTCCTCGACCACGGCCGGCTCGTCTCATATGACCACTGTGGACAGACAGCCCAGGAGGCGCAGTGACCCACTCGACCGAGTACGCGTTCGACACCCACCGCCGCGAGGCGGCCACCCAGCTCGCCTGCCTGGAGCGGTACCTCGACCCGATCACCGCGACGCGGCTGGCCGCTCCCGTCACCGGACCCGGCGACCACTGCTGGGAGGTCGGCGCGGGTGCCGGCTCGGTCGCCCACCTGCTCGCCCGGGCCACCGGACCGGACGGGCTGGTCGTGGCGACCGACCTCGACACCACCCAGCTCACCCGGCGCAAGGGCCTGGTCGTGCGTACCCACGACGTGCGCCGGGACCCGGTACCCGAGGGCGGCCCGTTCCACCTCATCCACGCCCGGCTCGTCCTGCTGCACCTGCCGGAGCGCCGCACCGTGCTGCGTACCCTCGCCCGCGCGCTGGCCCCCGGCGGATGGCTGGTGGTGGAGGAGTTCGACTGCACCGCCGGCCCGGGCGTGCTGCACGCGCCCAGCCCGGCCGCGGAGAAGCTCTTCAGCCAGGTGATGGAGGCGCTGTTCGGCGTACTGGAGCGGCGCGGCGCGGACCTCGGCTGGGCGCGCGACGTGTACGGCGAGTTGGCGCTGGCCGGCCTGACCGACATCGACACGCTGGTGCACGCGGAGAGCTGGCCCGGTGGCTCGGCCGGTGCGCGGCTGTTCGACGTGAACGCCGGCCAACTGGAGCCGCAACTGCTCGACGCCGGGCTCGACGTGACCGATGTGCGGCTCTTCCAGCTCCTGACGCGCGACCCGCGCTTCGCCGCGCTGTCCTACCCGTTCGTGTCCACCCGCGGCCGGCGGCCGGTGCGCTAGACCTGGGCGTCGGTGCGCAGCCGGGCGTGCATGTGGACGTCGTGCCACCCGTCGGCGTGGCGCAGGTGGCCGCGCAGGGTGCCCTCGTAGCGGAACCCGGCCTTGCGCGCGACCCGGCAGGACGGCTCGTTGCCGGTGGAGTGGAGCAGGTACAGCCGGTTGAGCAGCAGGGTGTCGAACGCCCACCGCAGCACCGTCCCGGTGGCCCGGGGCGCGATGCCCTGCCCCCGCGCGGCCGGAAGCATCCAGTAGGACAGCTGCGCCTGCGCCTCGAACAGCGTGATGGTGCGCAGGCCCACCTGGCCGACCGCCCGGTCGTCGCCGGCTCCGGCAACGGCCCAGCTGGCATCGGTCTCGGCGGCCCAGCGGGCGGCCCAGCCCGCGATCCATTCGCGCGCCTCGCCGTCGCTGTCCATCCGGCGCACGTGCCAGCGCTGGATGTCCGGGCAGGCGAAGGCGGCCCGGACCGTCGCGGCGTCGCCGTCCCGCCAGGGCCGCAGGACCAGCCGCTCGTCGACGGTCAGCCGGGGCTGCGCCAGCGCGCGCAGGGTACCGGCCGGCAGGGCCGGCTCGACCAGGACGGGCATCACCCACCTCCCTTGCGGTGCATGCGGTAGTGGAGCACGAGGAACGGCAGGCCGAACACCTGGAAGGCGTGCTCGGCGCGCAGTTCGCCGTCCGCCACGTGGACGTCGAGCCGCTCGGCGAAGCCGTGCACCGCCAGGGTGGTCAGCTGCCGGGTGGCCGCGTCGATGTACGTCAGGTAGTGGCCGGGGTGGTCGAGGTCGGTGCGGCTGGTGAGGACCAGGCCGCCGCCGGGGCGCGGGTACGGTGCCAGGGTCGCGGTGAAACTGGTCTGGGGCAACGGGAACCCGACGCTGACGTACCCGCGGCCGGCGTGCCGGTAGGTGGTGTAGATGCCGACGTAGATGGGTTCGTCGGTGTCGGCGAAGGACCGGATCCAGCCGCGCACCTGCTCGTGCGGCAGCGTGATGGTGTCGATCCGGCTGCGTATCCCGCGCAGCGTCTCCCGCTGGTTCATCGGGACGCTGGCCTGGCCGAGCGGGCGGGCCAGCAGCGTGCGGTAGAGCAGGTAGCCGGGGCGTACCCACAGCCGCCACCGTGGCACGATGTCCAGCGCGAAGCGGGTGGTGTGCTCGTAGAACTCCCGTACCCGCGGATCGACGCCGGCGGGATCGAACTGCGGACCGGCCAGCTCGTCCAGCGAGGCGAGGATGCCGACGTCCGGCGCGTCGGGCTGGTACGCGCCGCCCAGCGTCCCGGCCAGCTCGCGCACGTACCCGGTGCCGACGTACCGGGTCCGGGCCTCCAGCGGTACGACGAAGGGCAGCTCCTCCGCCGGTACCCTCTCGGCAAGGAGGCTGACCTGCGCGTCGCGGAACAGCGCCGCGGACAGCGCCCGGTAGACCAGAACAGCGCCGGCGGCCACCACGGCCGCCGGCGCCCGCCACCCCGCGGCGACGGACGCCCAGCCCAGCGCGGCGCCCACCAGCAGGCCCAGGAAGACCTTGGGTGGCCTGATCCCGAGCAGCCCGGCGACCGCGCCGGCCGCGACTCCCACCAGGACGGGTCCGGCCCCGGTCACGCGCCCGAACGCCCAGCCGAGCGGAGCGGCCAGCGCGACGCTCATCGCGATGCGCGCCCACAGCGCGGGGATCTGCCCGGGGCGCTGCCGTGCCCGGGCCGCCGCCTCGCAGGCGCCGAGGCCGGCGGCACCGGCGAGGGTGCCGGTGGCGGCGGTCCAGCCTCCCCAGCGACCGGTCAGCGCGAGACCGGCGACGCCGCCGATCACGCAGGCCAGGCCGACCGAGCCCGGCCGGCTGGCCGGTGCGGCCGGATCACCAACAGACACTCCAGGAATCTACCCGGTGCATCCGCCGGCGCGATGACCTCCATCCGCGGGACGCATTTCTCCCCCGGGCCGCCGCGCCGTAGCGTCACACCATGCGCTTCGCCAGCTTCCAGCAGGACGGGGAACCGCGTCTCGGCGTGGCCGGCGGCGACCCGCTCCATCCGCTCCCGCCCGGCGTCACGCCGCTCGTGGGGAGGACGGCCTTGGTCACGGGGGCGGGGAACGGGCTGGGGCGGGCGATCGCCCTGGCCCTGGCCGGGGCGGGAGCGCGGGTGGTGCTGGTCGGGCGGGTCCGCGGGAAACTCGACGAGACCGTGACCCTGCTGCCCGCCGGCGCGGCGGGCAGCCGGGTGGCGACGGCGGATGTCACCGATCCCGGCGCGGTCACCGCGCTCGCCGCCGAGCTGACTGGCGAGTCAGTCAGCATCCTGGTCAACAACGCCGGCGTCGGCGGTCCGGTGGCGGCGCTGGTCGACGTCGCGCCGGACGAGTGGGACGCGGTGTTCGCCGCGAACGTGCGCAGCATCTACCTGATGTGCCGGGCGTTCCTCCCGCCGATGATCGAGCGCGGGGCGGGCGACGTCATCAACCTCGCGTCGGTGACCGGCAAGCGCCCGCTGGTGCGCCGCACCCCGTACGCCGCGAGCAAGATGGCGGTGCTGGGGCTGACCCGTACCCTCGCGTTCGAGGTGGGGCCGCTGGGGGTGAACGTCAACGCGCTGTCCCCCGGCCCGGTGCGCGGCCCCCGGATGGAGCGCAACTTCCGGCTGGAGGCGCAGGCGTCCGGCGGCACCGTGGCCGAGGCGGAGCGCGCCTTCGTGTCCCGGGCCGCGCAGGGCCGGCTCGTCGAGGAGCACGAGGTGGGCGCGGCGGTGGTGGCGATGCTCGGCATGCCGGGCCTGTGCGGTGCCGACATCGACCTGTCAGCCGGGATGGTGGCGCCGTGACCGAGATGCCGGTCCGGGTCGCGCTGCCGGAACTGGGCGGGCTGATACAGGTATGAAGCGCGACGGGAAGACCCGGGTCAGCGATCGCCACGAGCCGGTCACAGGGACAGGGTGATGTCCGTGGCCGGCGTGACCGAGCGGATCGGGGTCACCGCCGCGTACCCGTCGGCGAGCAGGGCCAGGTCGGTACCGGGGATGTGCCGGGCGCCGTTCTCCTCGATGACCGTACGCACGTAGTCCTTCCCGGTCTCCGCGAGCGCGAGCTGCACCTGGCCGAACGGCGCGAGGGTCGCCTGGCGCATGCCGCGGATCTTGTCCGCCGGCAGGTCGGGCACGTTGAGGTTGAGCACCGAGCCGGCGGGCAGGTCGAGGAGCAAGGGCAGCAGCCGGCGGGCGAGGTCCGCGGCGGTCGCCCAGTTGCGGGTCTCGTCGTCGATGGTGTCGAGGGCGGCGATCGCGGCACCACCGCTCGCGCTGTCGCCCGCCGCCGCGGAGAGCACGTCGAGCGAGACGGCCATCGCGCGCGCACCGTTGTTCGCGGCGGTGAACGCCGCGCCGACGGTACCGGAGTGCAGCACGGCGTGCCCCGCGTTGGCGCCCCGGTTGATCCCCGACAGCAGGATGTCCGGGGGCGGGCCGAAGCTGCCCAGCCCGGCGAGCACCGCGATGTACCCCGGCGAGGCGGCGATGCTGAACGCCGGCACCCCGGGCACGCTGTCCAGGGTGACCCGCGTGAACACGAGGCGCCCGCCCTCGGTGACGGCGGTCAGGGCGGCGCTGATGCCGCTGGCCTCGTGCCGTGGCGCGGCCACGGTGACGTCCGCGCCGGTGGCGCGGGCCGCGCCGGCGAGCCAGCGGATGCCCGGGGCGTCGATGCCGTCGTCGTTGGTGACCAGGATGCGAGGCTTGTGCCTGCTCATGTGGTACTGCCCGTCCGGCGGAGCGGCGCCAGCCGCACCCGGCCCATCAGTTCCTGCACGGCGTCCATCCGGCCGGTGCCGAGGCCGTGCCTGGTGACGTTGAGCGCACCGGCCGCGGCACCGGTGCAGACCGCCTCTTCGAGACTGCCGCCGCGGGCGAGGACGGCGGCGACACCGGCGGTCATCGAGTCGCCGGCGCCGTGCGGATCGGCCACCTGCAGGCGCGGTGCCCGTACCTCGACGACCTCGTCGTCGATCAGCGCGAGGGCCGGCTCGCCGGCACGGCTGATCAGCACCGTCCCGGCGCCGTCGTCGCGCAGCCGGTAGGCCGCCGCGACCAGTTCGTCCAGGCTGTCGTCCGCGGCTCGCCCGTCGCGGATGACCTCCTCGTGGCTGACCTTGACGACCGTGACGCCGCCGGCGAGGGCGGCCGACAGGTGGTCGCTGGACAGGTCGGCCACCACCTGGCCGCCGTTGCTGGTCAGGTCGGCCGTCAGCCGCCGGTACAGGTCCGGGGCGATGACCGAGGGATGGGCCGGCCCGCTGAGCACGCTGACCGGGGTCCGCAGCCCTTCCGCCAGGGCCACGTTGTACAGCTCGTCGACCTCGTGCCGGAGCAGCGGCGCGCCCGGATGCTCGGCGACCGTCTGGCGCTGCTCGCCGCGCCGGTCGTGCACGTACCAGCCGTTGCCCGACTTGCGGACCACGGCCCGCAGGTCGATGCTCTCCTCCGCGAGCAGCTTCCCGATGATCGACCCGGGCTCGCCACCGATCGCCGCGCAGATGGTGACGTCGACGCCCAGCGACACGATCATCCGGGCCTGCCAGATGCCTTGGCCACCGGGGTGCACGTGCAGCTCGACGGAGTCGCGCTGCCGCTCGACGGTGACCGTGAGCAGCGGCGCCGGTGCGAAGACCATCACGCGGTCGGTCATGGTCCCATGGTCCCCCGCAACCCGCCCCGCCAATCGGGAAGCCCACCGGTTGGTCGGCGGTCCGACCGGGTCAGTCGATGTACGCGGCGGCCTGCGGCGCGCACGGCCGGCACGCTCCCGACGCTACGATCCCTTCTCATGGCGGACCGATGACCGACGGCGAGATGCTCAGCGGGAACGTGGGCGGCGCGCTACGCGTGGGCGACACCGTGCGGCGCCCCACCGGTCCGTGGACACCGGCCGTCCACGCCCTCCTCGGCCACCTCGCGACCCGGGTACCGCACGTGCCGAGGGTCTTCGGGTTCGACAGCCTGGGTCGCGAGATCCTTAGCTACCTGCCCGGGCGCGTCATCGACGTGGACACCGAACTGCTCACGCCGGGGCAGATCGCCGCCGTCGTCGGCTGGACCCGGGACTTCCACCGTGCCGCGGCCGGCTTCTCCCATCCCGGACCGTGGCGGTACCCGAAGCTTCCCGGGCCCACGCTGATCGGGCACAACGACATCGCGCCGTACAACGTCTGCTTCGCCGGGGAGACGTCGGGGGTGCTCCCCTCCGCCAAAGACCGGCTCCGGCCGGACTCCCCTGGGGACGACCTCGCCGGCGTGTTCGACTGGGACATGTCCGGCCCCACCACGCCCCTGTTCGAGCTGGCGTTCATCGCCTGGAACTGCGTGCCGCTCTGGCGCGACATCGGCCCGCACCTCGCCGCCCGGCGGCTGGCCCT
>JBBWZQ010000102.1:0-13705 GCA_039649115.1 Micromonosporaceae bacterium
GCGGCGGACGCCGAGAGCCTCGGACCCCTCGGCGCCGATCGAACGATCGGCGAGCTTCTCGTTGCGCTGGGGTTCGATCTGAACGTACCCATCCGCGACCAGGAGACACCGCTGACGATGTCCTGTCGCGCGGACAAGCGCGAACACCCCGAAACCGTCGCGACCCTGCTGGACCTCGGCGCCGATCCGAACGCGCCGAACGCGAAGGGACGCACGCCGCTCGCGATCGCGACGAGCGCGGGCTTCACCGAGACCGTCGCGCTGCTGCGAGCTGCGGGAGCGCGCTGAATGCGCACCGAGACGTCACGCTTGAACTCCTCGCCGTGATCGTGGGGGGACCGGGACGTGTTGGCCACCAACCCGCTCGCGACCGGCACCAAGCGCTTCGCCCACCCATGGCGGGCGAGCGCACTGCGGTGGAGGACCGGTCACGCCGCAACTGCGATCCCGGGCGACGATGAAGTTCGCAAGATCGACAGGTCTACGGAATCAGGCACCCGCAACCGGATCGGATCCCCTCGGCCGCGCCCGCCGCCCTGACGACCTCATGTCCAGCGTCGGCTGGTGGGCCCGCGCGAACTCCTCGATGGCGTCCATGTCTGGCGGCTGCAACCCGCGCCGCGGCGGCGGGGAGATCAGCAGCGCGCGACCGTCGGCCGCCAACTCCTCCCGCAACAGCCAGCTGGCGGGGACGGCGTCATCGTCGGTCCACACCAGGTACCGGCCCTCGTCTTCGAGGACCCGCTTGGCGGCCGCCAACTTCAAGGCCTGGCCTTCGGCGCCGCGCGGCACCGGGTTCATGTCCAGTGCCCGGGGCAGGGCGGGCAGCCGGAACAGCCGCTCCAGGTTTTCCGCGTCCGGGCACCACGTGGTGCACCACCGGATCTCCACCATGCCACTGGCGTGCAGCGCCCGGATGCGATTGAGCAGGGCCGGCGCCCAACGGATCGGCCAGTTCATGCCACCGGAGAATGCGACGGCGCGCCGTGGTGCCGCGCCCCAGCCCGGACGTGCGGCGTTGAGGACGCCATCGACGTCGAGCAGCCACACGGGCACTGTCACGTCAGCCCTCTCTCACCCTCGGGAAGCCCGCAGCGTCAACTTGGCCATCCTGCCGGTTGGGTGATGCCGCACGATGCCCTCGTAGGGGAAGTCCGTCAGGAACTTGGCCAGCCGGCCAAGATCCGCCCAAGTGAGCTCGGCCGCGATCCCCTCCTCCATGCCGGACAACGCTCGTCCGCCACCGACCGACCGCGATGCCGGGTGGACAGGCCGTATCCAGGTCGGTCCGTGCGGTCATGCCCGACGGCCATCCGCGGGGTCGTGCTCGAACTTGCCAGCCGGATGCGGAGACTGTCGTGTCCCGCCACCTGCCATCGACTCGCGGGACCCATAGGGTGAAGCGCAGACGGGTCGCGGCTCAAGCGACTCGCGAACCTCTCGAGGAGTACCGATGGCCGACACGACTGTCACGCTCGCGTTTGTCGCGAAGCTCGTGGCGAAGCCAGGCATGGAACAAGACGTCGCCGACCTCCTCACCGGCGCGCTCGACCTCGCCAATGCCGAAACCGGCACGATCGCCTGGTTCGCGCTGCGCACCGACCAGTCGACCTTCTGGATCGTGGACGCCTTTCCCGCGGAAGACGCGCGCCAAGCCCACATCACCGGACCCATCGCCCAAGCGTTGATGGCCAACGCCGACCGCCTACTTGCCACGGCGCCCGAGATTTTGCCCGCCGAGGTCCTGGCCGCGAAGGTGCCCGCATGATCAATGTCGCGGCCCGTGCCTCGCGCATGGTTCCTCATGTGTGAGCAGTCGGCGCCAGCGAGACCAGCATTCCGGGCGATGCAGGCGGTGCATCACGATAGCGCCGTGGACCCGACGGACCAGTATCGCCGCAGTTCGAGATCGGTGAGGAACTGTGTCCAACGGCGTCCAACGCTGTCAAACGGCGTCCAGGATCCGGGGCGGCACGCCGGCGTGTCCTGCCACCATCAAGCGGCCTCCGGACAGTCGCGATTGTGCGACCCCGTCCGGACCACCGATTGCTGGGGAGGGACTCATGCATCACTCCAGACCATCCCGCCGAACTGTCGTTCTCGTCGGCGCCGCCGCCATGCTTGCCGTGATGGCGAACAGCACGCCGGCCGCGGCCCGGCCATCGCCGGACGGCCGGTCGGTTGCGTCGCGTTCGACCCAGCCGACCGGCGTCCTACCGGCCGGGTTCTCCAGCTGGGCCCAGGTGTTCGCGTTCCAGAGCCAGCTCAACGCCGCCGCCGAGAAGATCGTCGCGACGGCTGGCGTCGGGTACGCCGGCATCGTCGCCGCGCCGCAGAACCGCGCGCTGCAGGTGTACTGGAAGGGCGGGGTACCGGCGTCCCTGACGCAGCTTGCCAGTCGCCTGAATGTTCCCGTCAAGTTCCGGCCCGCGGCCTACTCGCAACGGGAGATGATCGCGGAGACCAAGCGGCTCGCCGCGGACCCCCAGGTGCTGTCGGTCGGGCCCGAGGCTGACGGTAGCGGCCTGACCATTCTCGTCACCAGCGCCGGGCGCAAAGCCATCCAGTCGCGGGCCGGGGTAGTGGGCACCGCGAAGGTGCCGCTGCACCAGCGGGAGGAGCCGGTGCCGCAGACCTTGTCCCGGCCGGACGACTTCGCGCCGTACTGGGGTGGCGCGCGGTACACCACGCCCCTCGGCGGGTGCACCACCGGGTTCGCCGTCTTCTTCCAGGGGCTGGACCACATGCTCAGCGCTGGCCACTGTGGGGACAACGGCCAGATCGCGGTCGACGGTGGCGGCAACCCCGCGGTGGACACGATGGGCGACATTTTCAACGACAGCCCGTCCCGGGACACCTTGATGATCAATACGCCGTCGGAAGGCAACGCGTATGTCGACGCGTTCGACGGCGGCACGGGCGTGGACGTGGTCGGCGCGGAGAGCGACTTCGTCGGCAACCTGGTCTGCACCGACGGGTCACGCACGGGTGAGCACTGCGGCCTGCAGGTGACACACGTCGACCAGTCCGACAACGGGTTCTTCCCACTCACCCGGGCCGTCGAGCCCAACGGCGGCTGCGCGGCCGCACGAGGAGACAGCGGCGGACCGGTCGTCGTGGACAACTTCAGCAGCCTCATCGGGCGCGGCACCATCAGCACCGGCCGGCCGGGTAGCGGCAACGTGAGCTGCCCGAACGCTCCGGTCGGGGACAGCTCCAACGTCGTCTGGTACGCCCCGCTGCTGCGGCCCGCGGGGCCGACCATCGGCTCCCTGCAGTTCTACGGCGCATCGATTCTCTGACACTTCGCACTCACCAACCGGGCGTCGAGGTACTCACTCGTGAGTGCCTCGGCGCCCGGTCTCGCAGGTGGGGCGCAGCGGTGGCTGGGTAGGGCGCAGCGTGCCAGACTCGGTGGAGTACATCGGTTCGAGTCGCGTGAGGCTTCGTTGTCTGACCCCGGGGAGCGGTCCGAACGGGCCGAGCACGCCGCCCCCGACACCGAGACGTTCGAGCATGCCGGGTGCCAGGTGGAGCTCGTCGACCCGACCGGCATCCTCGCCGCCGCGTCGGCGCGCCGGGTCGAGCTGCTGCACGGCGCGACGTTCCCGAGGCCCGTACGGCAGGTGCGGTTCGTCGTGTCCGGCGGTACCGGCACGCAGACACTACAGCTGGCGGCCGAGATCCGCACCGAGCTCCATGCCGCGACCTGGGACCGGGTGCGCTCGCTCGTGACCGGCCGGGATCCGCTCGGTAGCCTGCTCGCGTGGCGGGTGGCCGCGGGTGACCCGTGGGCGACCCGGCTCGTGGACGGCGTCACCACGGTCGCTGCCAAGGCATACAAGCGGATGGGCTGGCGTTGGGTGGAGCCCGACCCGGCCCGCGATGACGCCGAGCACCACGTGGCCGTCTTCGAAGACGCCGAGGTCGGGCTGCGGGCGAGCGTGTCCTACGGCGAGACGGCCGACCTGTCGGGCCGCACCATCCGGGTGCACGCGGCGGTACCCGCCGCTGAGGCCGGCGCGGCGCACCTGCGGGCGATGTTCAGCCTGGTGCTCCAGCTTGTCGACGAGGTGCTGCCGCAGGCGGAGTCACTCGCGGGGCGGCGGTACGTGCTGTCCGCCGGCGAGCCGTCCACGGCCGCGCCGGCGCCGGAGATGACCACCGATGCCGTGACGCTCGACCAGGTCGGGGGCCTGTCCGGCGTCGTTGCGCAGATGCGCGAAATCGCCGTGTCGTTCCGGCACCCCGAGGCGATGGCGCGGTGGGGAGCCCATCGGCCTCAGGGCATCCTGATGTACGGGCCGCCAGGCACCGGCAAGACGATGCTGGCGCGTGCGCTCGCCAACGAGATCGGCGCCACCTTCCGGGAGATCCGTACCCCTGAAATCCTTGATAAATGGCTGGGTGGCTCGGAGCGCAACATCAAGCGCATCTTCCGGGAGGCGCGGCGCTACCGCCGGCCGACACTGCTGCTCTTCGATGAGTTCGACAGCATCATCAGCTACACCGGCGCGGGCGGCGACGCGGCCAGCCAGGCGATCAACGCGGTCGCGGGCATCTTCAAGCAGGAGATGAACAACCTCATCGAGGACAACCCGAACGTCATCGTGGTGGCCACGACGAACTTCCCGCACCGCGTGGACGATTCGCTGATCCGGTCCGGGCGCTTCGACGTCAAGCTGTCGATCCCGCTGCCGGACGCGGCGGGCCGGGCAGAAATCATCGGCAAGCGGATCGATCTGCTGGTGGCCGGGCACGCGGCGCCCGGGTTCCGGATGTTCGCCGACGACCTGGACCTGCCGGAGCTGGCGCGGATCAGTGCTGGCATGAGCGGGGCCGACATCCGGGAGGTGTTCCGGCGGGTACAGCTCGCGAAGGCGATGCAGGAGGCGCGTACCGGCCGGCCGGGTACGCCGATCAGCCAGGACGAGCTGCGGGAGAGCATCGTCGGGCTGGCGACCGGAGCAGGTTGACCGCGCGGTGGATGGCGCCGGTTAGGGACGGGTCGCGGGGGAGACAGATAGAGGATGGCACTGCTCCCCCTCGCGGCGGCCGGTACGCCGTCCAGCGCCCGTCTCATCCCCGCCGCACTCATCGGCATCGCCCTGATCGTGCTCCTGATCAGCTACCTCAAGCTGCATCCGTTCCTGAGCCTCACGCTCGGCTCGCTGGCCGTTGCCGCCATCGCCGGCCTGGCGATGGACCGGGCGATCACGAGCTTCAGCAACGGGTTCGGCAGCACCGCGGCGAGCGTCGGTACCCTCATCGCGCTCGGCGCGATCTTCGGCAAGCTCCTGGCCGACTCCGGCGGCGCCGATCAGATCGTCGACACCATCGTCGGCCATTCCACGCCTGCCACGCTGCCGTGGACCATGGCGGGTGTCGGTGCGATCATCGGCCTGCCGATGTTCTTCGAAATCGGCCTGGTACTCCTGATCCCGGTGGTGTTCCTGGTCGCGCGGCGGGCCCAGCTGTCGATCATCCGGGTCGGCATCCCCACACTGGCCGGCCTTTCCGTGATGCACGGGCTGGTACCGCCACACCCCGGTCCGCTGGTGGCGATCGCCGCGCTGAAGGCCGACATCGGTGTCACCCTGGGGCTCGGTGTCCTCGTCGCGGTACCGACGCTGATCGTCGCCGGACCGCTGTTCGGCCGGCTCGCCGGGCGCTGGGTCGACATCCCGCCACCGCGGCTGTCCAGTGACGGCGAACCCGACGTCGAGCGGCCACCGGGGGAGCAGACCGCGGAGCGGACCCTGGACCGCAGCGGCGGGCCGTCCCGCCGCCCCTCGTTCCTCGTCACCCTCACCACCGTGCTGCTGCCCGTGGTGCTGATGCTGGGCAAGGCCGCGGCGGACATCGTCGCGCACTCCGGCAACCGGACCCGGACGGTCCTGGACTTCCTCGGCACGCCGATCATCGCCCTGCTCATCGGGGTACTCGTGGCGATGGTGAGCCTCGGGCGGAGCGCCGGCATGGACCGCCATGCCATCGGCGGGTCGGTGACGGAGGCGCTGCCGCCCATCGCCGGGGTGCTGCTGATCGTGGCCGCCGGCGGCGGGTTCAAGCAGACGCTCGTCGACACCGGCATCGGAAAGCTGGTCACCACCTGGGTGAGCCACAGTGGACTGTCCGTGCTCCTGCTGGCATGGCTGCTCGCCGTACTCATCCGCCTGGCGACCGGTTCCGCGACGGTCGCCACGGTCACCGCGTCGGGCATCCTGGTGCCGCTGGCCGCCAACCTCAGCACGGTGCACACGTCCCTGCTCGTCCTGGCGATCGGCAGCGGTTCGCTGTTCCTCTCCCATGTCAACGATGCCGGTTTCTGGCTGGTCAAGGAGTTCTTCGGGCTGACCGTCGGGGAGACACTGAAGAGCTGGTCGGTGATGGAGACCGTGCTGTCCGTCTGCGGCCTGGTCTTCGTGTTCGCCCTGAGCCTGGTCATGTGACGGGAGTCCGGTCCTTGTGGGTCTTGGTCAGGTAGGTGACGACGACCAGGATGGTGCCCAGGAACAGGACGCTGGTGCCCAGGGTGCCCAGGCCCAGCCCGCTCTCGGAGCGGTCGGAGCCGAGAAAGTCGCCGAGGTTGGCACCCAGCGGCCGGGTCAGGATGTAGGCCAGCCAGAACGACAGCACCGGCCCCGCACCCAGTTTCCGCGCGCCGATGACGGCGGCGATCGCCGCGGTGGGCACCAGCACCGATGGGCCCGGCCCCCACCCGGTGACTTCGAGGGTCCAGTCGCCGGCGGCGGTGCCCAGCGCGAAGGTCACCAACACGGTGAGCCAGTAGAAGGACTCCCGGGACGTGGTGATGATCGAGTGGATGGACAGGGTCCGTTCCCGGGCGTACCAGATGCCGAAAACCGCCGCGAGCAGGGCGGCGAACAGCGCGGTGCTGATCCACAACGGCACGCCCAGCCCGTCGGTGAGCTGGTCGGTGAGCAGCGTGCCGACCACGCTGATCAGCACCACCGCCAGCCAGTACACCGCGGGCACGTAGCGGGACAGCCGGAACTGCACGACCAGTGCCACGAGCAGCGCGGCGGAGAAGGTCAGCGTGGTGTTGGCCAGCCCGAACCCGAGGGTGGTGTTGATGTAGTCGGCGAAGCTCTCGCCGACCGTGGTGCACAGCACCTTGATGATCCAGAAGTAGACGGTCACCTCCGGCACCTTGTTCACCAGGAGTCGCGGCGGGGTCGACCGGCTGGACATCTCCATGACGGCGGCGGATGGGCCTCTCATCGGGCAGGCCCCCGGTGCGGACTGAACACGGCACGCTCTCCTTGATACGTCTGGCCAGGTCTCGACGAACCCTACAGCCAGTAGTATCCGAAATGCGGCAAAGCCGTCCGATGTCCCACTATAGGACGGAAGGTGGCGATGCGGTGTGCGTGTCGGCGAAGGCGCACAGCCGTGCGAGTCGTCGCTGTTGCTGGCGCGGATCGCTGCCAGGCAGCGGTTGGTGGGTGCTGCCCGCGCCGCCGCGGTCGTGCCGGTTGAGGAACGCGGTGGCGTGCGCGGTGGCGAGGCGGCTGTCCAGGTACAGCAGGGCGGCCAGCGCGGCGACCGGTCCCGGTCCCGCGCCGGGGAGGATGCGGCGCACGTAGTGCGCGGCGTCGCCGGCTGCCGACCGGTCGCTGGTGGACACGGCTCCGCCCCCTCCCGCCATCCGATCACATCCTACGTCTTGTAGGGGAGATGGGCTGCCGTCAGGTCTGGTTGGTGGCGGTGGGTCGGTAGAGGTGGTTGGGCCGGCCGGTCGCGCCGTATTCGAGGTGCAGTTCGATGAGCCCCTGCCGTTCCAGCTTGGCCAGGTACCGCTGCACGGTGGGCCGGCTGACCCCGAGTTCCTGGGCGATGTGCGACGCGCCGACCGGCTGCCCGGCTGACCGGATCACATCGAGGATCTTCTGCATCGTGGGGGTCAGGTAGCGGCGGATCGCGCTGGATGACGACGATCCGCGCAGCAGGTGGTAGAGACTGTCCACAGTGGCCTGATCCGCTTCGCCCGCGGTGGTGACCCGGCTGCGCCACCGGCGGTACGCCTCCAGCTGGTCGCGCAGTTGCGTGAAGCCGAACGGCTTCACGAGGTAGTAGACGGCGCCGACCTGCATCGCGGAGCGCACCATCTGCAGGTCGCGGGCGGCGCTGATGATGATGCAGTCGGGTGCCGACGGCGCGGTGTGCAGGGAGCGCAGCAGGGACAGGCCGTCCTCGTCGGGCAGGTAGATGTCCAGCAGCAGGAGATCGGGGTGCAGTTCGGCGATGGCGTTCCGCGCCTCGGCGGCGCTGTGCACCTGGCCGACGCAGGTGAATCCGGGTACCCGTTCCACGCTGGCGGCGTGGATGCGCGCGACCCGGTAGTCGTCGTCCACCACGAGGGTACGGATCATGTCAGCGCATCCTCCGTGACCGCGGGCAGGTGCACCTCGAAGCGGGTACCCCGGGCACCGGACACGGTGATGGTCCCGCCGGCGCGGTGCACGATGCGGTGCACCAGGGCCAGTCCCAGGCCCCGGCGGGTACCGCTGTCCGGTGTCTTGGTTGAGTACCCGTCGAGGAAGATGTCGTCCAGGTCGGTCGCCTCGATACCGGGGCCGTTGTCGGTGACCACGATGTCGATGCCGGCGTGGTCGCTGACCTGTACGGTGATCTCCCGCGGGCCGGGCTGCAGGGTGAACGCTTCGATGGCATTGTCCACCAGGTTGCCGATGATGGTCAGCAACGCGCGCGGATCGACCGCCGGCTGGTCCAGGTGCGAGTCCTCGGTGACCACCAGCCGCACGCCCTGCTCGGCGGCGATGGTGGCCTTGGCGACCAGCAGCGCGGCCACGGCGGGTGGTGCGACGCGGGCGCGCACGTCTTCCGCGCGGGCCAGCGAGTTGTGCGAGATCTCCGCGAGGTAGCTGGCCGCTTCCTCCTGCTCACCCATCTCCAGCAGGCCGGACATGACGTGCAGGCGGTTGGCGAACTCGTGTTCCTGGGCGCGCAGGGCCGTGGTGAGGCCGCTGACGGAGCGCAGTTCGCGGACGAGGGCTTCCATTTCGGTACGGTCGCGAAGGGTCACCACCGCCCCGACGTCCCGCCCGCCGAGCACGACCGGCATCCGGTTGACCACGAGCAGGGAGTCGTCGGTCAACACCATCTGGTCGACGCCGTCCACCTCGCCGGCGAGCACGCTGCGCAGCCGGCCGGCCGGTACGAGCTGGTCGAGGGACTGGCCGGTGACGCTCGGCGGCAGGTGCAACAGGCGCTGCGCCTCGACGTTGATGACGTCGACGCGGCCCTTGGCGTCGAACCCGATCACTCCCTCGCGGATGCCGTGCAGCATCGCCTCCCGCTCCTGCAGCAGGGACACGATCTCGGCCGGTTCCAGGCCGAAGGTGACCCGTTTGATCTTCCATACCAGCAGCCAGGAGGCGACGATGCCGAGGCTGAGCGCGAGGGCCGAGTAGGCCGCGATGACCACGAGTTCGTGGCGGAGCTGGCCGGTGACCAGGGTTTCCAGGATGCCGACCGAGACTTGCCCGATGACCGCGCCGCCCGCGCCGAAAATCGGCGCCTTGCCGTTGGCGGAGCGCCCGAGGCTGCCGTCGTCGATGCCGAGATGGCCCTGGCCGTCGAGCACGGCGACCGGCTCCTCCAGCCGCTGGCCGATGAGCGCGGTGGTGGGGTGTGAGTAGCGCCGGCCGGTACGGTCGGTGACCACGACGTAGGCGGTGTGGGCGTGGATCCGGATCTGCTCGGCGCGCAGCTGGATGACGCCGGTGGGGTCGCCGCTCAGGAGGGCGTCGCGGATGTCGGGCATCTGCGCCACGGTGTCGGCGATGCCCAGCGCCCGCTGCTCGTACTGTTGATCAAGCAGCCGGTTGCTGAGCGTGACGTACAGGACCCCGCCGACCGACATGGTGACGATCAGGATCCCCAGGACGCCGAGCAGGACCTGCGAGGCCAGGGTGCGCGAAGGCCACATGAGCTGATGGTGCGTCACGGCGAGGGGTGAAGTCCATGGTGAGCAGAACGCACTCAACAGCGAGTAAAGCGACCATCGCACGAAACCGTCAGAACTCTGTCCCGACACGTGCGGGAAATCTACGCTGCCCAGCACACGCAGAAGGGATCGACCACCATGCCCATTGCCCAGTCCGCGATCGAGTTGAGCGGTGTGACCAAGCGGTTCGCCACCCGTGCCGGCGCGCCGTACACGGCCCTGCGCGATCTTGACCTGACCGTGTCGCAGGGCGAGTTCTGCGCCGTCGTCGGGCCGACCGGGTGCGGGAAGTCGACGGCGCTCACGCTCATTTCCGGTCTGGAGCGCCCGTCGGCCGGATCGGTACGGGTCGACGGGCGGGACGTCTCCGGCATCACGCCGGGCGTCGGGTTCATGTTCCAGACCGACGCGATCCTGCCGTGGAAGACCGTGCTGGACAACGTGGCGGCGGGTCCGCGCTTCCGGGGGGTCGGGAAGCGGGCCGCGATCATCGACGCCCGGGACTGGATCCGCCGGGTCGGGTTGGCCGGGTTCGAGGACAGGTACCCCCACCAACTGTCCGGCGGCATGCGCAAGCGCGTCGCGCTGGCCCAGAACCTCATCAACGAACCGCGCATCATCCTCATGGACGAACCGTTCAGCGCGCTGGACGTACAGACGCGCGCCATCATGTCCAACGAGTTGCTGAGCCTGTGGGACCTCACCCGGCCGGCGGTCGTGTTCGTCACCCATGACCTGGAGGAGGCGATCGCCCTGGCGGACAAGGTTGTTGTCATGACGGCGGGGCCGGGTGGCACCGTCAAGGCGGTGTTCCCGATCGACCTGCCCCGGCCCCGCGTGGTCCAGGAGATCCGGTTCGAGTCCCATTTCGTCGACCTGTACCACCGGATCTGGGAGGCGCTGCGGGCCGAGGTCGACATCGCCTATTCCAAGATCACCGCGGCGGTTCCGGTAGGGGTGGCCCGATGACGTCCAGCCGCAGGGTGCTGGTCCACCTCGTGCAACTCGGGATCCTGGTGGTTGTCATCACCGGTTGGCAGCTGTGGATCGGTGGCGACTCGCGCAAGGTGATCCTCTTCGGGGAGCCGACCGGAATCGTCAACCGCCTGGGCAGCTGGATCACCGTGGGCACCGCGGTCGGCTCGCTGGGCGATCAGGTGAAGGTGACGCTGGAGGAGGCGGTTCTCGGCTTCCTCATCGGTACCACATTGGGTATTGTCTGTGGCCTCGCGCTCGGCCGGGTCCGCTTCCTCGCCGACGTGTTCGGCCCGTTCCTCAAGGTGCTGAATTCCATCCCCCGCATCGTGCTCGGCTCGGTCTTCGTGCTCGGCTTCGGTCTCGGCCTGGAGTCGAAGGTGTTGCTCGTCATCGTCCTGGTGTTCTTCGGCGTGTTCTTCAACGCCTTCCAGGGCGCCCGCGAGGTGGACCGCAACTTCATCGCCAACGCCCGCATCCTCGGCGCATCCCGCTGGCAGGTGACCCGCCAGGTCGTGCTGCCGTCAGCCTTCACATGGATCATCGCGAGCCTGCACATCGCCTTCGGCTTCGCGCTGATCGGAGCCATCGTGGGCGAGTTCATCGGTGGCCTGCAGGGCCTCGGCGTACTCATCAAGACGGCCCAGGGCACCTTCGACGCCAACGGCGTCTGGGCCGCCATGGTCATCATGGGCGGCGTCGCGCTCGCCGCCGAATGGCTCATCACCCGCCTGGAGCGGCGGCTGCTGCGCTGGCGGCCACCACAGCTGTCCGGCCCGGACCGGTAAACCAACTTCCTTCACAACCAACACCCCGACACAGAGGAGTATCCGCATGCCCGGAGCACGATGGCTCGCGGTGGGTGTCGCCGCCGCGGTCGCCTTGTCCGGCTGTGCCAACAAGGCCAGCCAGAGCAACAACACCGCGCCGGCCGCGGGCGCCGCCTCGGGTCCGTCGGTCAGCATCATGGTCGGCGGCTTGAGCAAGCAGATCTACCTGCCGTTCATGCTCGCCCAACGGCTGGGCTACTACCAGCAGGAGGGGCTGAACGTCAGGCTGCAGGACGAGGGCGCCGGCATCGACGCGACCACGCAGATGATGGCCGGAAAGGTCGACGGCGTCGGCGGCTTCTACGACCACACCATCGCCCTGCAGGGGCTGGGCCAGTCGGCCGAGTCCGTCGTGTCGATGCTCGTCACACCGGGCGAGGTCGAACTGTGCCGCAACGACCTCAAGAACACCATCAAGTCACCGGCCGACTGGAAGGGCCGCACCCTCGGCGTCACCGACATCGGCTCCTCGACCGACTACCTGACCCAGTTCCTGGCGCAGAAGAACGGCGTCAGCCCGACGAGCATCCACCGCCTGGGTGTCCAGGCCGGTGCCACGCTCATCGGCGCGATGACACACAAGAACGTCGACTGCGCGATGACCACCGAACCCACCGTGTCTCAACTGCTGGCCAACAAGCAGGCCTACATCCTGCTCGACATGCGCTCCGCGGAGGGTGCCGCCTCGGCTCTCGGCGGCGAGTACCCGGCCACCTGCCTCTACATGACAACCGGCTTCGTGCAGAAGAACCCGCAGATCGTGCAGAAGCTCGTCAACGCATTCGTCAAGACACTCAAATGGATCCAGGCGCACAGCGCCGCCGAGATCAGCGACCAGATGCCGGCCGACTACTACTCGGGCGTCGGCAAGGACGCCTACACCCAGGCGCTCAACAACGAGAAGGGCATCTACAACCCGACCGGTGTCATGCCGCCGAACGGACCGCCGACCAACCTGAAGGTGCTCAGCACCTTCAACCCCGACGTCAAGGGCAAGAACATCGACCTCGGCAAGACCTACACCGACCAGTTCGTCCAGTCCGCCAGCTGACCGGGTGTGGCCCACCCGGGACGAAGCCCGGTGCGGCACCTCCCGCTATGCCGCGGGGTCGTCGTCGCGTACCGCCAACGCGCCGTACGCGTCACCGACACCCATACCGCGGATCGCCTTGACCGCCACCAGGTACGTCCGGCTGTCACCGTGCACCGTGTTGCCGGTCACCGCGATCGGAATGGAGATCGTGCTGCTGCCCGCGGGTACGGTCACCACGCGGTCGGTGGCCACGTTCGTCACCGGATCGACCACGAACACCCGTACCTGGCCGCTGCCGCTGCCGGACACGCGCGCCGGTACCTGGTAGGTGACGGTACCGGAGTTGCCTTCGTCCACGGTCAGCTCGCCCAGGTCCACCCGCGGCAGCGCCGCCGGTTGCGGTGCCGGTGTGCCGGTTCGCCAACCCCAGGCGTCCATCAGGCACACCTCGCCGGAAGCGCTGCGCGGCACCAGTTCCAGCGCCGCGACCCGGCTCAGGTTCACGCCCGCCGCGGTGGCGGGGGCCAGCGACATCCGCACCTCCTGAGCCCAGTTCGCCGCGGTGAATGTCGGACCGGGCAGCCCGTCGAGGGTGAACTCGCCGAGCGTGCCCCGCCGGCCGGCGGTGTCGGTGACCGCCACCTCCACCCGGGTACCGGTGGTGTCCACGGGCGCGATGACCCGCAGGGCCACCGACGTCGCGTTGGCCATCGAGACCGACTGTGCCGGCCGGAAACTGGCCCGGGCGCCAGGCTGCGACCAGGTCACCGTCACCGAGTTCCGGCCGGTCTCCGGGTGGACCGGTCCGAACGGCACGAAGTGCGGCGACTCCCGGCGTCCGCTCGTCAGGCAGTCGGTGCTGGCATCGGCGAG
>JBBWZQ010000112.1:0-18383 GCA_039649115.1 Micromonosporaceae bacterium
CAGGGCGAGCAGGATCAGCCCGGCCACGATGGTGGGCAGCGCGAAGGGGAGGTCGATGAGCGTGTCCACCACGGCCTTGCCCACGAACCGGTCGCGCACCAGCACCCAGGCGATGACGGTACCCATGACCGCGTTGATCAGTGCCACCAGCGCCGAGGCGAGGATGGTCAGCTTCAGCGCCGACCAGGCGTCCGGTGTGGTGACCGCGGACCAGAAGCGCTGCCAGCCGCCACCGGTGCCGCGCCAGACCACGGCACCGAGCGGGATCAGCACGATCAGGCTGAGGTAGAGCACCGCGACGCCCAGGCCCAGTCCGGTGCCGGGCCGGGGCAGCCGGGCCTCCGGTCGCCGCCCGGGCACCGGTGGGTACGGGCGGACCGGGTCCGGCGTCTGCACGCCGGCCCCGGTCGCGGCCTGTGTGGCGGTCATGGCTACCTGGACGGGGTGGGGCTGGGCGCGGTGGGTACTCCGAGCCGCTGCTCGATCGAGGCCATCACGCTGCCGCTCGTGGCGAACAGGGCCTTGTTGACCTTCGACCAGCCGCCCAGGTCCTTGATGGTGAACAGCTGCGACGGCGTCGGGAAGGACGGGCCACCCGCACCGGAGACCACCGGCCGGTACCCGTTCTCCGCGTAGATCTTCTGCGCGGCCGGCGTGTGCAGGTAGTCGAGGAACGCCTTGGCCTCGGTCGGGTGGGCACTGTTGGTGGTCACCGCGATCGGGTTCTCGATCAGGATGGTGGCGTCCGGCACGGTGTAGTCGATCGCCTGCCCGTTCTGCTGCGCGAAGATCGCCTCGTTCTCGTACGAGATGATCGCGTCACCCTTGCCGCTGGCGAACGTCTGCAGCGAGGCGCGACCGCTGGAGTCCTGCACCGGCACGTTGTTGAACAGCGCCTGCAGGTAGGCGGTACCGACGGCGGCGTCGGCGCCCTTGTTGGACTTCGCGCCGTAGCCGGCGAGGATGTTCCACTTGGCACCGCCCGAGGTGAACGGGTTCGGCGTGAGCACCTGGACGCCGGGCTTGACCAGGTCGTCCCAGGTCTTGATGTTCTTCGGGTTGCCCTTGCGGACCCCGATGACGGCCACCGAGTCGGTGATCATTCCGTGGTACTGGTCGCTGTTCCAGCCCGCGTCGACCAGCTTGTCGGTGACCAGCCGGGTGATGTCCGGCTCCAGGGAGAACGCCACGATGTCCGCCCTGAGACCGGATTCGACGGCCCGGCTCTGGCTGCCGGAGGCGCCGTAGGACTGGGTGAACTTGACGTTCTTGCCCGCGTCGGTCTTCTGGAACGCCGCGATGAGCTTCTCGTACGCCGCCTGCGGGGTGGAGTAGGCCACGAGCGACAGCGTGACGGTGCCGCCCCCGCCGGACGACGAGGACGACGAGCCGGCGGTACCGGCGCACGCGGCGAGCGTGGCGGCGGCGAGGGCCAATGCCGCGACGGCGGCGGTTGCACGGATTCTCATGATCACTATGGCCATCCCTCGACGAGCTCGATCCGACCTTGTCGGTATTTCCTATCTGCCAAGTGGGTAAACTATGGATCGGATGCGGCCGTCCGGTCAATCGGCCGTCCCGCCATTTGGGACGAAGGTCCATCGATCGGGTGAGGATGGTTCCCGGACCGGGCGGAAACCCTATTAAGCCTATGGGATTTAGGGTGACCGGCGTCACACAGCCATGGACCGGTGGTAGGGCAGCCGTTACCGTTTCCGCATGAGCCGGTGCACCCATCTGGTACGCCGCCGTTTCGTCGACTTCGTACGAGTCACCAGCAGCGGTTGTTGACCTGGCGCGCGGTGAGCGCTGCCGCCGGACCAGCCAGGACCCGCCACGTCACCGCCTGACACCTCCGTGCCCGCTGATCCGTGCCGGAGGTGCTGATCCGGCGACCAACGACTCGCGATGCAGAGGAGACGCACATGCGCAGAGGCACGGCCCGGGTGGCGGGCGCCCTGCTGGTGTCGGTGGCGGCCGGGGTGGCGCTGTCCGGCTGCGGCGCGCAGGCCAGCGGCGGGGCGAAGGGCGCTGAGATCACCACGCTGCGGTACCAGGGCTCGGTGGGTGCGGTGACCCTCCCCGAGCTGGCCGCGGACCTCGGCTATCTGGGCACCGTGAAGCTCGCGTGGATCGGCAACACGATCAGCGGACCGCAGGACATCCAGGCGGCCACCACCGGGGACACCGACTTCGGCGGGGCGTTCAACGGCGCGATCATCAAGCTGGTCGCGCACCACGCGCCGGTCAAGGCCCTGGTCGCCTACTACGGGGTCGATACGCAGGCCTTCAGCGGTTTCTACGTGCTGGACGGCAGCCCGATCACCAGCGCGCGGGACCTGATCGGCAAGAAGATCGGCATGAACACGCTCGGGGCGCACAGCGAGGCGGTGCTGCGCACGTACCTGAGCCGCAACGGCCTGAGCCCGGACCAGATCAAGCAGGTGACCGAGGTCGTCGTGCCCCCGGTCAACACGGAGCAGTCGCTGCGCGGGCACCAGATCGACGTGGCGGTCCTCGGCGGTGCGCTGCGCGACCGGGCGCTGGCGCGTGGCGGGATCCACCCGCTGTTCAGCGACTACCAGCTGCTGGGCAAGTTCAGCGCCGGGTCCTTCGTGATGCGCACCGACTTCATCAGGAAGAACCCGAACACGGTGCGCACGTTCGTCGCCGGGGTGGCCAAGGCCATCGAGTGGGCCCGCGCGCAGCCGCGGGACACCGTGGTCGCCGAGTTCGAGAAGATCCTCAAGGCGCGCGGGCGCAACGAGGACGACACCCAGCTCAGGTTCTGGAAGAGCTACGGGGTGGCCGGTACCGGCGGGCTGATCGCCGACAGCGAGTTCCAGACCTGGATCGACTGGCTGCACGGCGACGGGGAACTGAAGCAGGCGCTCAAGCTGACCGACCTGTTCACCAACCAGTTCAACCCGTACCGCGCCGGGGGTGCGGCGCGGTGACCCCGAAGATCAGCTTCCAGGACGTCGGCAAGGTCTTCCGCAGCCGCGGCGACTCGGTGACCGCGCTGTCCGGCGTGACCTTCGATGTCCACAGTGGAGAGTTCGTCGTGTTGGTCGGGCCGAGCGGCTGCGGCAAGTCCACCCTGCTGGACCTGCTCGGCGGCCTGGCGCGGCCGACCTCCGGGCAGATCCTGGTGGACGGCCGGCCGGTGACCGGGCCGGGCCTGGACCGGGGCATCGTGTTCCAGCAGTACGCGCTGTTCCCCTGGCGCACCGCCGCCGGCAACGTGGAGTTCGGGCTGGAGGCGAAGCGGGTACCCCGGCGCGAGCGCGCCGAACGCGCGCGGTACTTCCTGGACCTGGTGGAGCTGGCCGGCTTCGGCAACCGGTACCCGCACGAGTTGTCCGGTGGCATGAAGCAACGCGTGGCGATCGCCCGCAGCCTCGCCTTCGACCCGGACGTGCTGCTGATGGACGAGCCGTTCGCGGCGCTGGATGCGCAGACCCGCGACGGTCTGCAGGACGAGCTGCTGCGCATCTGGGCGAAGACGGGCAAGACCGTCGTGTTCATCACGCACGGCATCGAGGAGGCCGTCTACCTCGGGCAGCGGGTGGCCGTCATGACCTCCCGGCCCGGCCGGATCAAGCAGATCCTCGACACGCCCCTGCCGTCCCGGGCCGCCGGCGAGGACCCGCGCTCGGATCCGGTGTTCGGGCACTACCGGCACGAGATCTGGAGCCTGCTGCGCGACGAGGTGGTCAAGGCGCAGACACAGGAACGGGAGGTGCTCGTTGACTAGCGTGATCTCGCGGCCCGCGCGGCCGGCGACGGCTCCGGCGCGGAGCGTCGCGCGCCGCCGCCGGCGGCCGCTCAGCCTGCTGCGCGGCGCCGCCCAGCGGACCGTCGCGATAGGACTGCTCGCCGCCGTGTGGGAGGTCTTCCCCCGGCTGCACGTGGTGGACTCGACGTTCCTGCCGCCGCTGTCCGAGGTGCTCCAGGCGTGGTGGGCACTGGCCCTGGACGGGGAACTGGCCCAGCACGTCGAGACGAGCATGGTCCGCTCGCTGTCCGGCCTGGGCCTGGCCATCCTCGCCGCGGTACCGCTGGGCCTGCTGATCGGCTGGTACAAGCCGGTGGCCACGCTGCTGTCGCCGCTGCTGGAGGTGTTCCGCAACACCGCCGCGCTGGCGCTGATGCCGGTGTTCATCCTGATCCTCGGCCTGGGCGAGCTGTCGAAGATCTCCATCATCGTGTACGGCTGCTCCTGGCCGATCCTGCTCAACACGATCAGCGGCGTGAAGACCGTCGACCCGCTGCTGGTCAAGTCCGCCCGGTCGATGGGGCTCTCGTCGCCGCGACTGTTCCAGAAGGTCGTGCTGCCGGCGGCCGTACCCACCATCTTCACCGGCATCCGGCTGGCCGGCGCGTACTCGATCCTCATCCTCATCGCCGCGGAACTGGCGGGTGCCAAGGCGGGCCTGGGCTACCTCATCACGTACGCGCAGCAGAACTTCGACATCGGCGACATGTACGCCGGCATCATCACCATCTCCGCGATCGGCCTGATCGTCAACCAGACCCTCGTGTACCTGGAGCGCCGGTTCTCGACCTGGCGCACCACCTCCTGACTCGCGAAAGGGATCCCGATGAGCCGCACCAGAACCGGCCGGCTGCACCTCAACGCCTTCCTGATGGGCGTCGGCCACCACGAGGCCGCGTGGCGACTGCCCGAGGCCGACCCGTACGCCCACGTCGACGTCGCGCACTACACGAACCTGGCCCGCATCGCCGAGCGCGGCAAGCTGGACTCGCTGTTCCTCGCCGACGGTCCGGTGCTCTGGAACGACCTGGGCCGCCGCCCGGGCGGGGCGCTGGAGCCGACCCTGCTGCTGACCGCGCTCGCCGGGGTGACCGAGCACATCGGACTGATCGCCACCGCGTCCACCACGTACAACGAGCCGTACAACCTGGCCCGGCGGTTCGCCTCCCTGGACCACATCAGTGGCGGGCGGGCCGGCTGGAACATCGTGACCACGGCCGGGCTGGACGCCGCCCGCAACTTCAACCTCGACGAGCTGCCGCCGCACCGCGAGCGGTACGAGCGCGCCGCCGAGTTCGTCGAGGTCTCCCGCAAGCTGTGGGACAGCTGGGCCGACGACGCCGTGGTCGCCGACAAGGACAACGGCGTCTGGGGCGACGACACCAAGGTGTACCCGCCGGCGCACGTGAGCCGGTTCTTCAAGGTGGCCGGCGCGCTGAACGTGCCCCGGTCGCCGCAGGGCCACCCGCTGCTCGTGCAGGCCGGCTCGTCGGAGAACGGCAAGGACTTCGCCGCCCGCTACGCCGAGGCGGTGTTCACCGCGCACCAGACGCTGGCCGAGGCGCAGGCGTTCTACGCCGACCTCAAGCGGCGCGCCCTCGGGCACGGCCGGGACCCGGCCACCATCAAGATCCTGCCCGGCATCGTGCCGATCCTCGGCTCCACAGTGGACGATGCGCGTGCGCTGGAGGCCGAACTGGACCGGCTGATCCGCCCCGAGTACGCCATCCGGCAGCTCGCCGAGCTGCTCAAGGTCGACCCGGCGGACCTGCACCTGGACCGTGAGCTGCCCGCCGACCTGCCCGACGAGGACGAGATCGAGGGCGCCAAGAGCCGCCGTACCCTCGTGGTCAACCTGGCCCGGCGGGAGCGCCTGACGGTACGCGAGCTCATCGGCCGGCTCGGCGGCGGGCGGGGGCACTTCACGTTCGCGGGTACCCCGGGGCAGGTGGCCGACGTCATCGTCCACTGGTACGAGCAGGGCGCCGCCGACGGCTTCAACATCATGCCTCCGGTGCTGCCCGCCGGGCTCTCCTCCTTTGTGGATGACGTGGTGCCGATCCTGCAGGACCGGGGCCTGTTCCGCACCGAGTACGAGGGAAAGACGCTGCGGGACAACTACGGCCTGGCGCGGCCGGCCAACCCCAACGCACGGGTTGTGCCGGCCGCGTCCCGATGAGCCTTCCGCCTACTGGGGGAGGAGCCGCGCCACGACGATGCGCTCGATCATCGTGTCGTTGGTGAAGCCCTGGCCGATCACCAGGATCTTGCCGTCGGGCTGGGTCAGCACGACCGAGCCCTGGCCGCCCATGGGCAGGTTGATCGCCACCGAGCCGCCCGTGCCGAACGCCGTGTCCAGGGCGCCCGCCGGCGTCAGCCGGGCCGCGCTGAACACCGCACTGCCGTTGGCCGAATGGATGCCGGCGACCAGGACCTGTCCGCTGGACGTCTGGGCGACCGCCTGGCCGACGTCGCTGGCGATCGTGCCGTCGGCGGCGAAGTCGAACGGCGGGTTGACGAAGGTACCGTCCCCGGCGCCGGACAGCTGGAACCGGGCGACCTGCGCGTCGGTGTCCCGCCGGCCGCCACCGGACGCGGTGCGGGCCAGCAGGAACCGGCCGTCGGGCTGGAAGACCGTCGGCGAGACCGCGAAGCCCACGCTCGACGCCGTCACGACCGGGGCGGGAGTGATCACCGGAGTGAGTACCCCGGCGGGGCTGAACTGCGCCACGGTCGCGCCGTTGAGGACGAAGATGTCGCCGGCCGCGTCCTCGGCCAGCGCGCTGGCCCGCCCGATGGCCATGACGTCGACCTTGCCGCCGGTGCCGAAGCTGGTGTCCAGGCTGCCGTCCGTGTTGTACCGGGCCAGCGCGGTCCGCGTCCCGCACCGGGCGCACTGGCTGGCCGACCCGCCCACCAGCAGCTTGCCGTCGGGCTGGCGCAGCACGGTGGTGGCCGGGTTGCGCACGCCGCCGGCCGCCACCCCGACGAAGTTCGTGGTCACCTTGCCGCCGGTACCGAAGCTGGTGTCCAGGCTCCCGTTGGCGTTGAACCGGGCCACCGCGAACTCGCTGAGGTTCGTGTCCTCGGTCTCCCCGACCGCGACGATCCTGCCGTCCGGCTGCAGCAGCGCGTCGTTCGCCGAGTTGATGAAGTTGGTGAACGCGGCACTGGCCCGCCCGGCGGTGCCGAAGCTGCCGTCCAGCGCCCCGTTGGGCAGGTACCGGAGCAGGCCGAACGCCTCGGTGGCCTCCGGGTTGGCGTTGGCGTTGAACCCGGTGATCACCACGATCTTGCCGTCCGGCTGCAGCAGCGCATCGGTGGGGGCCGGGCCGAAGTAGGTGGTCTGCACGACCCCGCCGGTGCCGAAGCCCGGATCGAGGCTGCCGGCGGCCGCGTGTGCGGCGGTACCCCCGGCCGCGATGCCGACAATGACCAGGCAGGCCAGGGTGACCAGGCGCGATGTCTTCATGCCGGTGCTCCTCCCGTGCGGTCGAACGTCCCGGCCCACTCCACCCCGGCCGGCGCTTCTGCCGAAAGCGATCCGCTGCTTCCTTTTTGCTTCCTTTGCCGTCCCTGGCGCCGGTCGGCAATGCGCCCGGTCCGGCAGCCGCCCGGGCCATCACCTGCGTGTAGTCCTGCGGCAGAGGAGGAGCCCGTGGGACCGGTCCGGTTCGTGCTCTTCGGTCGCGTGGCGGTCGACCGCGACGGCGCGGTGCACCGGCTCGCGCCCGGCGCGGCGGCACTGCTGGCCCGGCTGGTCCTCGCCCAGGGCCGGCTGGTGACGATCGTCGAGCTGTGCCGCACCATGCGCCCGGCGCACACCGGCCTGGTGCGGCGCGAGCACCGGGTGGCGGTACAGAAGCGGATCAGCGAGCTGCGCCGGCTCGTCGACCCGTGCCACCCCGGCGAGTCCTCCCAGGTGCTGCAGACCGACCGGGGCGCCACCACGGCGTACCGGCTGGTCGTCGAGCGCGACCGGGTGGACGTCTTCCGGTTCGAGGACCTCGTCGAGCGGGCCTGGCCGGCCGAGCCCCGGGTGGCGGCCGTACGGCTGCGCCGGGCGCTGGCGGTGTGGCGGGAACGGCCGCTGATGGACTTCGAGGACCGCGACTTCGCCCTCGAACCCGTCCGGCACCTGTGGCGGCTGCGCGAGTCCGCGCGGCGGCAGCTCGCGCTGGCCCACCGCGACGCGGGCCAGGTCGCACAGGCGCTGGCCGTGGTGTCCGAGCTGGTCGCCGATGCCCGCGACGATCCGGCGCTGCACCAGCTCGCCGAGGACCTGCGTGCGCAGGTGCGCGGTGCCGGCCCGCCGGCCGTCGAGGCGGGGCCGGTCCCGGCCGCGCCGCGGGAACTGCCGCCGGACGTGCCCGGCTTCGTGGGGCGCGGCGCGGAACTGGCCCACCTGGACGGGCTGCTGGCGGAGGGGGATGACGAGCCGACCGCGGCCGTGGTGGCGACGGTGTGCGGCACGGCGGGCGTCGGCAAGACCGCGCTGGCGGTGCACTGGGCGCACCGGGTCGCGGCGCACTTCGGCGACGGGCAGCTGTACGTGAACCTGCGCGGCTTCGACCCCGGCGGCGCGGCGGTGCGGCCGGCGGAGGCGGTACGGGGGTTCCTCGACGCGCTCGGGGTGCCGCCCGCGGCGGTACCGGCGAGCGTGGACGCCCAGATCGGCCGGTACCGCAGCCTGCTGGCCGGCCGCCGGGTACTGGTGGTGCTGGACAACGCCCGCGACGCCGACCAGGTACGCCCGCTGCTGCCCGGCTCGCCCGGCTGCCTGGCGGTGGTGACCAGCCGCAACCAGCTTCCCGGCCTGGTCGCCATGGGCGGCGCGCGCCCCATGACACTCGACCTGCTGCCCCCCGCGCAGGCCCGCGAGCTGCTGGAGCGGCACCTCGGCGCGGCCCGGGTGGCGGCCGAGCCGGGGGCCGTCGAGGACATCGTGGCGGCGTGCGCCCGGCTGCCGCTGGCCCTGGCCGTGGCGGCCGCGCGCGCCGCCACCCATCCGTGGTTCCCGCTGCGCGTGCTCGCCGACGAGCTGCGCGAGGCCCGGGACGGGCTGGACGCCTTCGACGTCGGCGACCCGGCGACCGACGTGCGCGCGGTCTTCTCCTGGTCCTACCGGGCGCTGGGGGAACCGGCGGCCCGGCTGTTCCGGCTGCTGAGCGTGCATCCCGGGGAGGGCGTCAGCCGGCCGGCCGCGGCCGGACTGGCCGGCGTACCGGTCGACCAGGTGCGGGCACCGCTGGCGGAGCTGGCCCGGGCGCACCTCGTCGCGCAGCAGACGCCGGGCCGGTACGCGCTGCACGAGCTGCTGCACGCGTACGCCGGCGAGTGTTCCCGCACCGTGGACAGTGACGCCGAGCGCCGCGCCGCCCTGCGCCGGCTGCTGGACCACTACCTGCAGAGCGCGCTGGCCGCCGACCGGCTGCTCAACCCGCACCGCGATCCGATCGCGGTGACCCCGTCCCGCTGCGCTGCCGGTTCCGCGCCGCCGCTGGCCGACCGGGAGCAGGCGCTGGCCTGGTTCGCCGCCGAGCGGGCCGCGCTGGTCGGTGCGGTGCGCCGCGCCGCCGGTACCGGATTCGACACCCACGTGTGGCAACTCACCTGGGCGTTGGCCGAGTTCCTCGAGCGGCGCGGGCATTGGCGTGAATGGCTGGATGTCCAGCAGGCCGCGATCGCCGCCGCGGTCCGGCTGGCCGACCGGCCCGGCGAGGCGCACGCCCGGCGGGGTCTGGCGCTGGCCTGCGGCCGGCTCGGCCGCTACGACGACGCGCAGGTCCAGCACCGGCGGGCCCTCGCCCTGTTCGGCGACCTGGGCAACCACAGCGGGCAGGCGCACAGCCACCGCGGCCTGGCGTGGACGTTCGGCCTGCAGGGCTGCAACCGGGAGGCGCTGTGGCACGGCCAGCGCGCCCTCGACCTGTACCGGGTGGCGGGCAACCGGGTCGGGCAGGCCCGGGCGCTCAACTCGATCGGCTGGGACCACGCCCAGCTCGGCGACCACCAGCAGGCCCTCGCGTTCTGCCGCCGGGCGCTGGCCCTGCTGGAGGAGACCGGCGACCGGTACGGGCAGGCGGAGACCTGGGACAGCCTCGGGTACGCCCACCACCACCTGCGCCACCACCACCAGGCGGTGGCCTGCTACCGGCGGGCGCTCGATCTGTACCGGGAGACCGGCGACCGGTTCAACGAGGCGGACACCCTGACCCACCTGGGTGACACCCACCAGGCCGGCGGAGCGCCGGAGCGGGCCCGGGACGCCTGGCGCCAGGCCCTGTCGATCCTCACCGAACTGCGCCACTGCGACGCCGACGAGGTGCGCGCCCGGCTCGACCCGCACGGCACCCGGGACGTACGGCCGGGTGCGGTGGCTTAGTCGTTGCTCCCATATCATGGCTCCCGATATATTGGCCGGATGGCGACGGAGCCAGGCACGGCCACCGCGGCGCCGGTCACCGCGACCGGCCCGCCCACCGCGACCTACCGCACGGATCTGGTCACCGTGCTGCTCAGCGCATGGTTCACGGTCGGGCTGTTCCTCGACGCGTGGGCGCACAACAACGTGCCGAGGCTGGAGACCTTCTTCACCCCGTGGCACGCCGTGTTCTACTCCGGCTTCCTGGCCACCGCGGCGTGGATCGCGTGGACCGTGCGCGGCGTGGCGCAGTCCGGCCGCCCGGCGATACCCCGGGGGTACGAGCCGGCCGCCCTCGCGGTGCTCGGCTTCGCGTTCTTCGGTGTCTGCGACGCGGCGTGGCACACGGTCTTCGGCATCGAGCAGAACATCAACATCCTGTTCAGCCCCACGCACCTCGGCCTGGCCGCGTCGATGCTCGTGATCATCACGACGCCGCTGCGCTCCGCACCGGTGGGACCGGCGCCCGGCCTGCGGCGCCTGCTGCCGGCCGTGCTGTCCACCGCGCTGGCGACCGCCATGGTGCTGCTGTTCCTCCAGTACGCCAACGCGTTCGCCTACCGGCCCGAGGGCGTGATCTTCGCCATGTCCGGTGTGGACGAGAGCTTCACCGCGCAACTCGTCTCCGCGATGGCCGTCACCAGCCTGGTGCTCGTGGTGCCGCTGCTGGCACTCGCCCGGCGCTGGCGCCTGCCGTTCGGCCTCGCCACCGCGACCTACGCGAGCGCCGCCGGGCTGTCCTGCGCGGTGACCGGCTTCCGCAATGTCCCGCTGGTCATCGGCCTGCTCGCCAGCGGTGTCGGCGCCGACCTGCTGGCCCGCTGGCTGCGCCCGGCGCCCGACGCCCCGGGCCGGTACCGGCTGTTCGCCGCGCTGGTCCCGCTGCTGATCTGGACGGTCTACCTCGCGGTGGCGTACGCGGTCGCCGGCTCGGTGCACATCGTCCCGGTACCGGGCGGGCACCCGGAGCGCGGGGTCGAGCTGTACACCGGCACGCCGCTCGTGCAGGCACTGCTGGGCGTGCTCGCCGCGGTCCTGCTCGCACCCCGCTTCCGTGGCGTGCGGCCGGCGGCGCCGTAGGCTGGCCCGGTGCCCGACGAGCTGACCCTGCGGGCCGACTGCGACCGCTGTTTCGCCCTGTGCTGCGTCGCGCCCGCCTTCTCGGCGTCGGCCGACTTCGCCATCGACAAGGCCGCCGGCCGGCCCTGCCCCAACCTGCGGCCGGACTTCCGCTGCGGCATCCACACCGAGCTGCGGCAGCGCGGCTTTCCCGGGTGCGACGTCTACGACTGCTTCGGCGCCGGACAGAAGGTGGCCCAGGTCACCTTCGCCGGGCGGGACTGGCGGGGCACGCCGGGCCTGGCGCCTCGGATGTTCCAGGTCTTCGGCGTCATGCGGCAACTCCACGAGCTGCTCTGGTACCTGACCGTGGCGCTGGCGCTGCCACGGGCCGGCCCGGTGCACGCAGCGCTGCGCCGCGCGCGGGAGGAGACCGCGCGCCTCGCGGACGGCGATCCCGACGCACTCGTGGGGCTGGACGTGGCGGCGCACCGGCAGGAGGTCAACGCGCTTCTGGTACGCGCGAGCGAGCTGGTGCGCGCCGCAGCGCCCGGCCCGGCGATCGACCGCCGTGGCGCGGATCTCATCGGTGCGGACCTGCGCCGGGCCGACCTGCGCGCCGCCAACCTGAGAGGGGCGTACCTCATCGGCGCCGACCTGCGCGCCGCCGACCTGCGGACGGCCGACCTCATCGGCGCGGACCTGCGCGGTGCCGACCTGCGCGGCGCCGACCTCACCGGCAGCATCTTCGTCATCCAGTCCCAGCTCGACGCGGCGCGCGGCGACCGGGACACCAGAGTGCCGCCCCCGCTCGCCCGGCCGGCCCACTGGCACGAGTGAGCCCGCCACAGTCCCGGGGCGATGACGCCGCTGTGGTCGATCGCGTGGCCGGCGTGTCATGCTGCACGGACCACGATCGAGGAGTGCGCCGATGTCAGCAAGCGAGGCGGTGGCGGCACGCCCGGCGCGCCGGTCACTGCGGCCGGTCCTGTTCGCCGGCACGATCACCGCGGTGCTGGGGCTGCTGTTCGGCGTGCCGTGGTGGACGCTCGTCGTCGCGGGCGCGCGGTGGCCCGGCGCGGTCGTCGTGTTCGGCACCGTCGGGTTCGTCGCGGCGCTCGTCGCGTTCCCCGTGCTGATGGTCCTCGGGCACGGCCGGCGGCACCAGGACTGGGCGGCCCGCACCGGTGACACGCTGCTCGGCGTCGTCTGGGTCCTGTTCGCCTGGGCACTGTTCGGCAACGTGCTGCGGGTGGCCCTCGCGGTCGCCGGAGTCGCCGATCCGGCGCGGTCCCGGGCGGTGGCCGCGGCCGTCGCCGCCGTGTCGGTGCCGCTGTTGCTGTGGGGGTACGCGGAGGCGATGCGCGTGCCCCGCGTCAGGCGGGTGGACGTGACGGTGGCCCGGCTGGCCGCCGGCCTGGACGGCGTGCGGGTGGTGCTGCTGACCGACACCCACTACGGCCCGATCGACCGGGCCCGCTGGTCCGCCCGGGTCGTGGAGATCGTCAACGGGCTGGACGCGGACATCGTCTGCCACACCGGCGACATCGCCGACGGCAGCGTGTCCCAGCGCCTGGCGCAGGTCGCGCCGCTCGGCGACGTGCGGGCCCGCCTCGCCCGCACGTACGTGACCGGCAACCACGAGTACTTCGGCGAGGCACAGGGCTGGCTCGACCACATGCGGAGGCTGGGCTGGGAGCCGCTGCACAACCGGCACGTCGTGGTGGAGCGGGACGGTGCCCGGCTGGTGGTGGCCGGCGTCGACGACCGCACCGCCGCCTCCTCCGGGCACCCCGGCCACCGCGCCGACCACGCCGCCGCGCTCGCCGGGGCCGACCCGGACCTGCCCGTGCTGCTGCTGGCCCACCAGCCCCGGCAGATCGGCGCGGCCGTCGAGCACGGCGTGGACCTGCAGATCTCCGGGCACACCCACGGTGGCCAGATCTGGCCGTTCCACCTGCTCGTGCGCCTCGATCAGCCGTCGGTGCAGGGACTGCGCCGGTTCGGCGAGCGGACCCAGCTGTACACGAGCCGCGGCACCGGCTTCTGGGGGCCGCCGTTGCGGATCTTCGCGCCCAGCGAGATCACCGTACTCACGCTGCGCGCGGCGTAGCCCCGTTCCGGGGGACCTGCGCCGAGCCGGCCCCGCCCGCCGGCCGGTACCGGTAACGGTCAGTCCGCAACCGAGCCGGCCCAGTCGGCGATGAGCGCGACCAGCCCGGCCACCCGCCGGACCGCCTGCTCGACCGAGACGTCCCGGTTGTAGGACGAGGTCCCGAGGTCGTCGCGCACCGCGCGGCCGAGGACGGCCGGCCCGAGCCAGCTGTACTTCGCCGCGCCGCAGGCCGCGACGGTGGTGCGTACCCGGTCCGGCGAGCCGGACCAGCCGCCGTCCCGCAGGCCCTGGAGATAGCTGTCGATGCAGGCCGCCGCGACCTCCGGCAGCAGCGCCGCGTCCATCAGCCCGTCGGTGAAGCTGTCCAGGATCAGGTTGGCCACGTCCTCGCCCACCGCGCCCGCACCGGCGAAGGACCAGTCCAGCAGGATGGACCGTCCCCGGCTGTCGATCAGGTTCGCCGGCCAGACGTCGAGGTGGCACAGGGTGAGCTCGGCCGCCTCCGCGGCGGCGAGCAGCCGGCCGCGCCCGGTCCACAGCCGCCGCAGCTCCCGCCGCACGTGCTGCGGCCAGGTGGCGACCCGGGGATGGTCCCAGTACGCGTCCCGCACCGCCACGCTCAGGGGCGGGCCCTCGGCCAGGTACTGTGCCAGCCAGCGACGCGAAAGCCAGGGGGACTCGGGTACCCGGCCGGCCCACCGCGCCTGCCCCACCCCGAGCTCGTACGCGAAGCGGGCGGTGCGGGGTACCGGCCAGCCGAATCCCCCGGTGCCGTCGACGTCGTCGAGCCACAGCTCGACCAGACCGTCGGCGCGGACGTTGGCGTCCAACAGGTCCGGTGGGGTGATGCCGGCCTCGCCGTAGGCCGTGGCGGCCAGTCCGGTGGTGTATGCCAGCGCCTCCCGCCGCCAGTAGTTCCAGTGGGCCGGATCGTCACTGGTGGGCCAGAAGCCGACCGGACCGGCGGCCGGTGGGCGGGAGACCTTGAGCACCGCCGAGCCGAGGGATCCGCGTACCCGCCAGATCCCGGCGGTGGCGGCGTTTCCCTTGTTGTGCCGCAGCGGCTCGACGGCCAGGACGGTGTCCCCGATCCGGCGCGGCAGCCGGGCAGCGACCAGCACACCCTCCGGGTCAGCCGCGGTATCGGAGTCGCCCGGCGCCACCACGCCAACAGTCTAGGGGGCGCGGATTCCGTACCCTGGAACCCGTGCGGGGAGCGCGGAAGAACGACTCGAACGGGCCAGGCAGCGCTACGTCGCGTCGCGGCAGGGTCGCCCCGAGGATGCGCTGCGCTACCTGCACCCGGAACCCGCCACGAACGGAGCAACCCGATGAGCCGCCACATCCAGGTCACCTTCGACGCCCACGACCCGCGGGCGCTGTCGTCCTTCTGGCGCGACGTGCTGCGCTACGTCCATCCCGGCCCGCCCGGAGTCGACCTGCCCGAGGACGCCGACCCGTTGGCCGCGTGGGACGACTTCCTCGCGCGGGTCGGCGTACCGCAGGAGCAGCGCAACACGAGATCGGCCATCGAGGATCCGGACGGGCACGGGCCACGGCTGTTCTTCCAGCAGGTGCCGGAGGACAAGGTCGCCAAGAATCGCGTCCACCTCGACGTCCGGGCGGCTCCCGGACTGCAGGGAGAGGAGCGGATGGCGGCGCTGGAGGCCGAGTGCGCCCGGCTCGTCGCGCTGGGCGCGACGCGGGTGCGTCGCTACGAGCCCGCGCCCCCGATGAGCGCCGGCTTCATCGTGCTGACCGACCCCGAGGGCAACGAGTTCTGCCTGGACTGACGCGGCTGCGCGGCGCGCCGGTCAGGACGCCGGCTGGACGCTCGCCGGTTGTCGCCACGCCGACGCTCGCGGTGACGGTGACCGCCTCGCCGGCGATGCGCAACGGCTCGGCGAGGGCCGTGACGATCCGGTCGGCGACCTCGTGGATGTCGGCCGGGCTGCCGATTTCCTCGACGAGCACGGCGAATTCGTCGCCGCTGAGCCGCGCCGCCGTGTCGCCGGGCCTGTGGTCCGGCGGCGACGGGCCGGTGCTGGCCGACCTCGGCGTGCCCGGACCCTCCACACCGGACAGTCCATTCTCCACCGCGGCGGTCCGGTGCGGGCCGCGGCCGGCATCGAGAGCACGCACACGACGGGCTACTGACCCGCCGCGCCACTGTTCTTGCCCCGTGGCCGTCGAGGTCCGCCCATCGCGTCGGTGCGCCGCAGGCGCCGCACGAGCACCCGGACGGTCCGCCAACCCGTGCGGGTGAACTCCGGGTGCGGTCCGGCAGTTCCGGCCGGGCCGCCCGTGCACCGCCGCTAGCGTTGCCCTCGACCAACTGGTGGCGAACGGGGGCGAGCCGTGGCGGACGGCATTTTCCGGATCCATCCCGCGATCGGGGTGGCTCGGGTCGGCAACAGCGACAACTGCGTGATCGCGCCCGAGACGATGGCCGGGCGGCCGGCCGGGGAGGGCTCCGCGCTGATGGGCGGGCTGCCGATCCGGGCCGGCACCGAAACGGACCCGGTCACCAGCGACGACCTGCGCGACGCGAGCGGGGCGCTGAAGCGCCAGGCCGCCCGGTTCCGCATCTTCCAGTATCCGGAGCGGGCGCAGGAGGCGTGGCCGCGCGGCGACGGGGCGGAGATCACCATCGGCTCGAAGGTCGGCGGGCGCACGGTCGCCGACATCATCTGGACCGTCCACGTGGCCAACAAGAAGGCCAACGCCTTCGTCCTGGTGGAGGACGGCCCTTACCAGGGCATCGTGGGGTACGAGGACGGCCGGCTGCCGCCGATCCGCAACGCGGCCTTCGGCGAGACGGGTACCGGGCAGCCGCGTGACAAGATAGCGGTGCTGAACGAGCCGGCGCGGGTACGCGCCCTGACCGTCGACCCGGGGCCCCGTACCATCTCCGGGTCGTGCTCGGCCAGCGTCCACTTCGACCGGGAGACGGTGCCGTCCTATGTGGACGGCAGCACCCGGGAAGTGGTGGAGCTGGCGGACTACCCGATCTCCTTCCCGGCCGACGGCTTCGGGCAGCTGGACTGCCCGGCCGGCGTCATCGACACGCTGGGGGAGTTGCAGACGGACGGGCGCGGGCGGCTGCTGGTGCTCGGCGGGTACGGCCGCGCCTGCGGCTGGAAGGTGGACGGGCAAGCGCCACTCGCCGACGATGTCAACAACGACCAGTGGTTCGACGACACCTCCGACGGTCCGGTGTCGGCCACCCTGGTGTTCACCGACAAGACGCGGATCACCGTCCAGGGCGCCTGGGTGACGACCACCGACCCGTCCTTCGCACCGCAGATCCTCAACGTCGTGTCGCTGTGGGACGACGTGTACGACGTGTGGGTGCGCGAGCTCGGGCTGGCACCGGAGATCTACGACGCCGCGCGGGGCGGGTACCAGACGTCCTTCAAGCCCTGGTTCGACGAGCAACTCGCACCCATCTTCCGGGCCGCCTCGCTGCAGGGGTGGGTCACCAACCTGAGCGAGCACGGCCTGTCCGCGCACCAGGAGCTCGCCGCCATCACCGCGGCCGACGACCCCGCCACCACCGCCCTCGCCGGCATCGCGGCCATCTTCCGCAACCCGTTCGAGGCGCGGCACAGCGACACCACCCTGATGCCGCTGCACCTGGGGGACGCCAACGAGTCCCTGCTGACGCTGCGCCAGACGCAGTACTACTTCCTGCAGCGCTGGAACGAGGGGCGGGGCCACTACGCACCGGGGCCGGGACCGGCGCTCGGTCCGGGCGAGTACCTGGACCAGGCGACGATGGTCAACTGCCTTGGCGGCCGGTTCAGCCCCGGCATCGACCTCACCTTCGTCATGCGCGAACCGGCCCTGTACGTGCAGCCGTGGCGTACCTCCGGCCGCGGCCCGTTCCGGGTGTCCGCCAAGCCGCTGGACTACGCGCACGCGACCACCGCCAGCCCGCTGCTGACCGGGGGCTACATCCCGCGGCACGTGGAGCGCGACGGCCTGGAGCCCGGCGACCTCTCCAAGTGGTTGGCCATCCCGTGGCACACCGACTACAACTCCTGCGCCACCCACCCGCCCTCGCCCAACCCGCCGGGCAACCGCACGCTGTTCTGGTCGTGGCCGGCACAGCGGCCGGTCGCGGTGTACACAGTGGACGACGTCACCTGGTGGCAGCCGTCCGGCCAGGCGCTCACCCCGCAGCTGGGTCGGCAGCGCTGGTCGGTGCGGGGCGCCGGTACCGACTCGGCGCGGGCCGAGAACTGGGGCCGGTACCAGCCGCCCCGGATCCAGATGGTGCAGAACTGGCAGCGCATCGGCACCGTGCTGCAGGGCACCGCGATCGCGACGGCCGGCGCGCCGTACCCGGACGACTGGTTCCTGGAGGCGCAGGGCCAGCTCATCGACACCGACCGCACACCGGTCGTCCCGTTCCCCAACTACGCCACGGAAATCAACGACATCTCCGACATCGACGAGCGGATGCTGTTCTTCCAGGTGCTCAACATCGACCAGTACCCGGGTGCGTTGCTGTCGGCGCGCCAGTACGTGGACTACTGGCTGGGGTGGGCGGACACGTTCGCGCACAGCCCGCTGACCTCGCCGGCCGACCAGATCTTCTTCCCGTACACCGAGCAGGCGTTCCAGGACCGCCTCGACCTCATCTACCAGGAACTGGTGGACGCGGCGGCGGCGAGCGACCCGGCCGAGGACCCGCTGTTCAAGACGTACGACGACATGGTGACCCGGATCGTCCAGCTCGCCCCGTTCAACCTCACCGACGGCGGCTGGCTGCGCAACGTCGGGGTGACCGGCCCCATCGACGAGGTGCGCTCGCTGCTCTACTCCATCTCGATGGACGAGCTCGGCGACGGCGACGTGGCCCGCAACCACTGCAACATCTACCGCGACCTGTGCCACTCCGTGGGGTACTACCCGGCGCCGATCAACACCCGCGAGTACGCGTTCGACCCGCAGATGCTGCGCAGCGCGTTCACGGTACCCGCGTTCGAACTGGCCATCTC
>JBBWZQ010000165.1:0-9519 GCA_039649115.1 Micromonosporaceae bacterium
TCCAGAACTGGTTGGCCGCGGCGAACTTGATGTACCGCCACGTGTTCGTGAACAGCTTCGCCAGCTCCGCCTCCTCCGGCGCCAACCGCACGATCCGGTCGGTCAGCACCCGGAACAGCTTCTCCGCCCGGTCCCCGGCCGACTCGCTGCGCGCCGCCACCAACTGCGGCAGGTCGAACAGCTCGGTCATCGCCCTGCCCTCGGCGATGCGCTCCGGGCAGAATGCGACGTCCACCCGGCGACCCAACCGCTCCAGCATCCGTTCGGTCAGCGCGGTCACCCCGGGGTGCACCGTGCTCCGCAACACGATCAACTGGCCGTCGCGCAGGTGCTCGGCGCAGCGCTCGATCGCCGCCGGTACCGCGGCCAGGTCGGGGTTGAGGTGCCCGTCGACGGGCGTACCCACGATGACGATCACGTTCTCCGCGGTACCCACGCTGTCCGCGCCGGTCGTGGCCCGCAGCCGACCCTCCGCCACCGCCCGCGCCAGCGGCTCGCCGGCGCCCTCCTCGTGGAACGGCATCCGCCCGGTGTTGACCACGTCGACCGCGCGCGCGTTGATGTCGTAGAGCGTGACCGACAGGCCACGACTGGCCAGCGCGACGCCCAGCGGGAGACCCACCCGGCCGCACCCGCCAATCACGACCACATCGACGGTCGCGCCCGGTGCAGCGGGGGGCGTGCTCGCCTCCGCCACACCCCGGCTCCGGCTGTGCTCGCCCGGTGCAGCGGGGGGCGGGCGCGCCTCCGCCACACCCCGGCTCCGGCTGTGCTCGCCCGGGGAAGTCGGCATAAGAGATCCTCCATCTCTCTGCGTCACGGGGGTCACGCGGCCGGTGTGCGGCACGAGTTGTCCGGGGTCGACGCCGGCATGAACGCGGCAAGTCCCGGTAGCCGGTCCCGCCGCCGCCCCGGTGGCCCGGGGTGGCCTCCGTCAGCCTCCGCGCAGGCTCGCGCCCAGCCGGTCGCCGGCCACCGTCACCGCCGCGTCACGAGCCGTGACCGCCTCCTCCACTGTCAAGGTCCGGTCCGGCGCGCGGAAGGTCAGCTTGTACGCCAGCGACTTGCGCCCCGCACCCAGCACCTCGGACGAGTACACGTCGAACAGTCGTACCGTCTCCAGGAGCGGCCCGGCGCCGTCGACCAGCGCCCGCTGCACCTCCGCGGCCGGTGTTGCCGCGTCGACCACCAGGGCCACGTCGATCAGCGCGGGCGGGTAGGTGGAGAACGCCGGGGCCGGGGTGACGCCGGGCAGCGGCAGCGCGTCGAGGTCCAGCTCCATCGCCGCGGTCCGCCGGGGCAGGTCGAGCGCGGCGCAGAGGGACGGGTGCAGCTCACCCGCGTGTCCCACGACCCGGCCATCGACCACGATCTCCGCGCAGCGGCCGGGATGCCAGGGCGGCACGCTGGCCGCGCGGACGGTCGCCGGTACCCCCGCGGCTGCCACCGCGATGCGCGCGGCCTGCACCGCGTCGGCCCAGGACGCCGGCCGCCCGGGGCCCCACCACCCGGCCGGCTCGACCTCGCCGGCCAGCACCGCCGCCACGTGCCAGGGCTGCCGCGGCACCACGGCCTCGCCGGCCGCCAGGTCGTCGTCCGAGGGGCGGCCCGCGACGCCCATCCGCGGCGGCGGCGTGCGCACCGGGGACGGGTGGAAGACCAGGCCGATCTCGTACAGGGCCACGTCGCGCAGGCCCCGGCCGAGGTTGCGCCTGAGCGTGGCCAGCAGCGGCGGCAGCAGCGTGGTGCGCAGCAGCGGCTCCTCGTCCGACAGCGGGTTGGCGAGCCGGAGCGCGTCGCGCCGCGGGTCGCCGTCGGGCAGGCCGAGCGCGTCCAGCGCGGCCGGGCCGATGAACGGGTACGACAGCACCTCCACGTACCCCGCCTCGGCCAGCGCCCGGCCGACCGTGCGGCGCCGGCGCTGGGTCGGGGTGAGCCCGTTGCCGGGCGGCGCGACCGGCAGCACGCTGGGCACCTTCTCGTACCCGTCGAGCCGCACCACCTCCTCGACCAGGTCGGCCGGCGCCAGCAGGTCCGGCCGCCAGGTCGGCGGGGTCACCCGCGCGACGTCCCCGTCCACCGTGACGCTCGCACCGATCCGCTCCAGCAGTTCCGCCACCCGCTCCGGCGGGTACGCCACGCCGGCCACCCGGGACGGCAGGTCGACCGGCATCGCGACCGGCTCCGGCGGCGCCACCGCGTCGATGTCCAGCACCCGCGGGTCGACGTCGCCACCGCCGTACTCGCGCAGCAGCGCGACCGCACGCTCCAGCGCGACCAGCGGCAACCGCGGGTCCACGCCCCGCTCCCAGCGCTTGGCCGCCTCGGACCACAGCCGGTGCCGGCGCGCGGTACGGGAGATCATCGTGGCGTCCCAGTGCGCCGCCTCGAACAGCACGTCGACCGAGTCGGGCAGCATCTCGCTGTTCTCGCCGCCCATCACCGCGGCCAGCGACACGGGCACGCCGTCCACACCGCCCTGGCCGGCGTCGCAGATGACCATGTCCTCCGGGTCGAGCGCCCGATCCACCCCGTCGAGGGTGGTCAGCCGCTCGCCTCGCCGGGCCCGGCGCACCACCAGCGGGCCGGCGAGCCGGTGCGGGTCGAAGGCGTGCATCGGCTGGCCCAGCTCCAGCATCAGGTAGTTGGTGACGTCGACGGCGAGACCGATGCTGCGGATGCCGGCGATCGCCAGGCGGCGGCTCATCCAGCCGGGCGCCGGCGCGTCGGGGTCGATGCCGGTGACCAGGCGGGCGGCGAAGCGGTCGCAGCCGATCGGATCGCGCACGGTCACCGGGTACGGCGGCTCCGGCGTGGCGCCGGCCGCCGGCCCGGCCGCCGGGTCGCGGAACGGCAGCGCGAGCGCGTGCGACAGCTCCCGGGCCACCCCCCGGATCGACAGGCAGTACCCGCGGTCCGGGGTGATCTCCAGATCGATCACGATGTCGTCCAGCCCGACCAGCGGCTTCGCGTCGTCGCCGGGCGCCGCCGAGCCGGCCGGCAGCACCAGGATGCCGGTGTGGTCGTCGCTGACGCCCAGCTCACGGCCGGAGCAGATCATCCCGTCGGACACGTGGTCGTAGGTGCGCCGCGCGGCGATCGTGAAGCCGCCGGGCAGTACCGTCCCGGGCAGCGCGACCGCGACGAGATCCCCCTCGGCGAAGTTGCTCGCGCCGCAGATGATGCCGCGCGGCCCGCCCTCGCCCACGTCCACCCGGCAGTACCGGATCGGCTTGTTGAACTGGCGCAGCTCCTCGATCGACGCCACCCGACCGACGAGCAGCGGGCCGTCCACAGTGGAGCGCAGGTCGGCGATCTCCTCGACCTCCAGGCCCAACTGGGTCAACGTCTGCTCCACGAGGTCCGCGTCGAACGGCACCTCGACGTACTCCCTGAGCCACGACACGGGGATCCGCACGTCAGAGCTCCATTCCGAAGGCCCGGCTGAACCGGACGTCGCCCTCCACCATGTCGTGCATGTCGCCGACCCCGTGGCGGAACATCAGCGTGCGCTCGATGCCCATCCCGAACGCGAAGCCGGAGTACTCATCCGGATCGATGCCGCAGGCGCGCAGCACGCGCGGGTTCACCATGCCGCAGCCGCCCCACTCGACCCATTGCGGGCCGTCCCGGTGCTGCTCGAACCACACGTCGAACTCGGCGGACGGCTCGGTGAACGGGAAGTAGTGCGGGCGCCAGCGGGTCCGCGCGGCCGGGCCGAACATGGCCCGCGCGAAGTGGTCCAGCGTGCCGCGCAGGTGCGCCATGGTGATGCCCTTGTCGACCACGAGGCCCTCGACCTGGTGGAACACGGGGGTATGCGTGGCGTCCAGCTCGTCGGTCCGGTACGTGCGGCCGGGCACCACGATGTAGATCGGCAACGGCCGGGTGAGCATGGCCCGCGCCTGCACCGGACTCGTGTGCGTGCGCAAGACAAGTCCGGACGCTGACGCGTCCGGAGCGGAAGGTACGGCTGGCCCCGGCCGCGCCGCGGCACCGGCTCCGCCGGCCGCGGCGATGAAAAACGTGTCCATCAGCCCGCGCGCCGGGTGGTCGGGCGCGATGTTGAGCGCGTCGAAGTTGTACCACTCCAGCTCCACCTCGGGACCCTCGGCGACCTCGTAGCCCATGCCGACGAACAGGTCACCGATGCGCTCCATCAGCGTCGTCAGCGGGTGCCGCGCGCCACGCGGGTGCCGGTCCCACGGCAGCGTGACATCGACCGCCTCCTCCGCCAGTACCCGTTGCTCCCGCTCCGCGGCCAACTGGTCACCGCGCGCCTCGAACGCCGCCTGCACCGCGGCGCGCGCCTGGTTGACCCGCTTGCCGGCATCCGCCTTCGCGGCCGGCGGCAACGCGCCGATCTCCCGGCGGGCCAGCGACACCGGGGACCGGTCGCCCAGGTGCGCCGGCTTGAGGGACCGCAGGACGTCCGGGTCGCCGGCCGCGGCGAACGCCTTCTCCGCCGCGGCCACCGCGTCGTCGAGCGACGCCTGGTCCAGCAGCGCGACCTGCTTGGGGTCGTAAGGATCGTTGCGGTAGCTCATGTGGTGTTCCTGCCCTCCCAACGGACAACCCGGACAGTGTACGGGCGCGCGGCTGAATGACCGCTTGCGCGGCTAGGCCGCAGCCCGCTGGTGTGGGAGGAAGGTCAGCCCTGCCGCCCGCCGGCACCGGCGGGCTCGGTAAACAGATTGGTCACCACGAGGGCTCTCCTGAGGAACGCATGGCTCTCGCCGAAGTGTACAGGCAGACCGCGGCGGCCGCCGCGAGGTTGAGGCTCTCCGCCCGCCCGTGCAGCGGCACCCGTACCCGCGCGTCGGCGGCCGCCTTCACCCCGCCCGGCAGCCCGTGCGCCTCGGATCCGAACAGCCATGCGGTCGGCGCGGCCAGCTCGCCGGCGTCCGCCAGCTCGTCGAGGTCCGCCTCGCCGTACCCGTCCGCGGCCAGTACCCGCAGCCCGGCCCCGCGCAGCTCCGCGATCGCCTCCCCCGCCTGCGCGCCGCGGACCACGTCCACGTGGAACAGGCTGCCGGCGGTGGCGCGCACGCACTTCCCGTTGTACGGGTCGACCGCGTCCCCGGCGAACACCACCGCACCGGCACCGGCCGCGTCGGCGGTGCGCAGGACGGTACCGGCGTTGCCCGGGTCCCTGATCTCCACGAGCACCGCGACCAGCCGGGGAGCCTTCGCCAGCGCCGCCGCCAGCGGCACGTCCCGGTACCGGCACACCGCCACGATTCCTTGCGGCGCAACGGTTTCCGCCAGGGTGGCCAGCGCGTCCGGCGCCACGACGTGGGCTCCGGCGGCGAGGTCCGGGTGGCGGGCGAGCGCCTCGTCCGTGGCGTACACCTCGATCACGTCAGCCGACGCCAGCGCCTCGCGCACGGCCTGCGGCCCCTCGGCGAGGAAGCGCCGCGCCCCGTCCCGCTCGCGCCGGCGGTGCAGCCGGGAAGCGGCGACGACCCGGGGGGTCCGTCTGGTGAACGGAACCGCCCCGGGTCGGTTGGTCAACAGCTCAGGCCGCCTGCGCGCCGCCGGTACCGGCGGCGGCAACGGCCTTGCGGGCCACCTCGACGATCGCGGCGAACGCCGCCTCGTCGGTCACCGCGAGATCTGCGAGGATCTTGCGGTCCACCTCCACACCCGCGAGCTTCAGGCCCTGGATGAGGCGGTTGTAGGTCATGCCGTTGGCGCGGGCCGCGGCGTTGATCCGGGTGATCCACAACTGGCGGAAGTCGCCCTTGCGGTCCCGCCGGTCGCGGTACGCGTACTGCAGCGAGTGCAGTACCTGCTCCTTCGCCTTGCGGTACAGGCGCGAGCGCTGCCCGCGGTACCCGCTGGCGGCCTCAAGTACGGTGCGGCGCTTCTTCTGGGCGTTGACTGCCCGCTTCACGCGTGCCACGTCTGCTTACTCCCTCTCGTCGGTGGCGCGCGTCAGCGGCCGAGCAGCTTCCTGATCCGCTTGAGGTCCACCTTGCTGACCTCTACCGTGCCGGTCATCCGTCGGGTCACGTTGGAGGCCTTCTTCTCCAGGTTGTGGCGCAGGCCGGCCTGCTGGGCGACGATCTTGCCGCGCCCGGTCACCTTGACCCGCTTACCCATACCCGTGTGGCTCTTCATCTTCGGCATTGCGTTTTCCTCCCGGTCGGGCGCCCGCCAACCGGCGCCGCCGCGGCGGCGCCGATGGGGTGGACCCGAGTATCTTGCCTACTGGTCGGCAGCCTCCACCGGCCCGGCACCGTTGGTGCCCTCCGGCTCCGCGATGTCGTCGTGTTCCTTGGTTGCCACACCGCGGGCCGCGGCGGCGGCCTTGGTGGCACGGTGCGGCGCGATCACCATGATCATATTGCGGCCGTCCTGCTTCGCGTCGGCCTCAACGAACCCCAGCTCAGCGACCTCTTCCTTGAGCCTGCGCAGGAGCCGGAAGCCCAACTCCGGCCGGCTCTGTTCCCGGCCGCGGAACATGATCGTCACCTTGACCTTGTCGCCCGCCTTGAGGAACCGCATGACGTGACCCTTCTTGGTCTCGTAGTCGTGCGGATCGATCTTCGGGCGCAGCTTCATCTCTTTGATGACGGTCTGCTGCTGATTGCGGCGGGCCTCCCGCGCCTTCAGTGCGCTCTCGTACTTGAACTTGCCGAAGTCCATGAGCTTGCACACCGGCGGGCGGGCCATGGGCGCCACCTCAACCAGATCCAGATCCACGTCCGCGGCCAACTGGAGAGCACGCTCCAAGGGCACGATGCCAACCTGTTCACCCTCCGGACCGACCAGCCGGACCTCCCGTGCCCGGATCTGTTCGTTGACGCGTGGTTCGACGCTGATGGGGCCTCCTCGAGTCAGTTTCCACGGCTGACGACCGACCCCAAACCAGAAGGCCCCGGCACATGCCGGGGCCCGCTCGACCGGTCGGACGTCACATGACAACGTCATGACAAACGCCCCGCGAGCGGAAGTTATGCCGCTTGCGGTGAGACCGGACCCGACAGCCTGCGGCCGTACGGGTGGGAGCGGGTGCTCCGCTTGAGACACCGCACCCGCCAGAAGGTGGGCACGATGGGTCGACCGATAAACTATAACAGGGTGTACGGTCACCGACGACAGGAGGTGCTTCCCGCGTGTCGATCAGCTTCGAACTGCCCAAGCTGCCGCCGTTCACGGCAGCGGAGTACGAGACGCTGGTGGCGCCCGAAGGCATACGCCTGGAACTCGTGAACGGGAGCCTCGACGTGGCCGCCGCCGCTCAGATGGGTTGGCACTACCGCACGGCCCAGCGGCTCGGCTCACTCCTGGGCGCCGACCGCGAGGTGCTCGGCGAAACGGGGGTCATCCTCGCCCCGGGCACTGTCCGCGTGCCGGACCTCACCCGCTTCCGGCAGGGGGTCGTGCCCGACCTGCTGCGTTCCCAGTATCCGGCCGGCGACGTCGACCTCGTCGTCGAGGTGATCTCCCCTGAATCGGACGAACGCGACCGCGCCGTCAAGCCGCTCGAATACGCCCGTGCGGGCATCCCGGAACTCTGGCTGGTGGAGCGTGAAGCGGACACCCGCGTCGGCGCCATCGTCAGCATCTTCCACCTGACCCTGCAGGCGGTCGGCACCCAGTACACGCTCCTGCGCCGCGCCAACCTGGACGACCTGGAGAAAGAGGCCGCCTAGTCGTCCTCCGCGACGGTCGCCGCTGCCCGGTGGGCGGCCAACAGAGCGCGCAGGGCCCGTACCGTCGCCACGGCCTGCCCCTTGTCCGCCGCCTGTACCGCCATCAGCGCCACCACGTCGTCGTCCTGCAGTTCCAGGCTCGCCCACGGCGCGCCCTTGTGGAACTGGACCGACCGCACGACCTCCCACGGCAGGTCGTACCCGCCGATCACGTTGCGGATGTGGATGCCGCGCTCGTCGGCCCGCACCCGTGGCCGGGTGAACGCGAGGATGCCCAGCGCGCCGAGCACACCGAGCCCGATCATCGCCATCTGGTCGCTGGTCTGGAACACGCCCTTGCCGCTGTCGGTCGCGCCGTGCAGCGCCGTGGCCACCACCGCGAAGATGGCGAACACCAGCACGGCGAGGATCCTGGCCACCCGGGTGGCCTTGCGAGGGCGGGCCGAGACACTCACGCTGGCAAGTCTGTCACAGGCGGCAGGCGTGGATGTCGGTGACCAGGATGGCCCGCGCGCCCAGGTCGTACAGCTCGTCCATGATCCGGTGCATGTCCGCCCGCACCACCATCGCCTGTACCGCCACCCAGCCCTCCCGATGCAGTGGTGACACGGTCGGCGACTCGATGCCCGGGGTCAGCGCGGTGGCCGCCTCCAGCAGGTCGGCGCGCACGTCGTAGGCGAGCATCACGTACCGCCGGGCGACCAGCACCCCCTGCAGCCGGCGCAGCAGCTGGCTCACCGGCCCGTTGCCCGGCGAGCCGACCCGGCGCACCAGGACCGCCGAGGACTGCAGGATCGGCTTGCCGACCGGCTCCAGACCGGCCTGCCGCAGCGTGGCGCCGGTCTCCACGACGTCGGCGATCACGTCGGCGACGCCCAGCCGCACCGCGTTCTCGACCGCGCCGTCCAGCCGCACCACCTGGGCGGCGATCCCGCGCTCGGCCAGGTGCCGGGCCACCACGCCCGGGTATGCGGTCGCGATCCGCCGCCCGGCCAGTTGACCGAGATCCTGGATCGTCTCCGGCCGCGCCGCGAACCGGAAGGTGGCCGCTGCGAACCCCAGGTCCAGGATCTCCTCGGCCTCCGCACCCGCGTCGATGAGCAGGTCCCGGCCGGTGACACCGAGGTCGAGGTCGCCCGAGCCGACGTACGTGGCGATGTCCCGCGGGCGCAGGTAGAAGAACTCGACGTCGTTGTCGAGGTCGCGGCAGATCAGGTCGCGGTTGTCGGACCGCTGCTGGTACCCGGCCTCGCGCAGCATCTGCGCGGCGGGACCGGCGAGCGTGCCCTTGTTCGGGATGGCGATACGCAGCATGACGACGTGCTCCACAAAGTCAAAGAGGTCAGAGATGGCGGTACACGTCGTCCGGCGTGAGGTCGAGGGCGAGCATGAGGACCTGCGTGTGGTACAGCAACTGGGAGATCTCCTCGGCCGCGCGGTCGCGGGTCTCGTGTTCGGCGGCCATCCACGACTCCGCCGCCTCCTCGACGACCTTCTTGCCGATCGAGTGCACGCCCCGCTGCAGCGCGGCCACGGTACCCGAGCCGGGAGTTCCGGCGAGAGCCTTGGCGCGAAGCTCGTCGTACAGCCCCTCGAAGGTCTTCACGAGCAACCATTCTTGCAAGCGACCCCGGCGCGCCAGGGAATGGGGTCAGGCGCCCGCCGCGGTGACGATCGCGTCCGTGGCGAAGCCGAGCAGCAGGCCGGCGAGCAGGCCCCAGGTGGTGATCTCCTTGTGGCCGAGGCGGCGGCCGACCGCGAGCAGTTCGATCACCACGTACAGGATCGACCCGGCGGCCAGCGAGAGGAACGCGATGCTGACCGTGTCGTTGGTGAACCGCTGGCCCACCAGCGTGCC
>JBBWZQ010000207.1:0-36399 GCA_039649115.1 Micromonosporaceae bacterium
TCGCTCGGCTTGTAGATCGCGGTGTTCCCGGTGACCAGGGCCGCGCCCAGCAGCCCGCAGGACACCGCCACCGGATCGTTCCAGGGGGTCAGCACGGCCACCACCCCGCGCGGCTCGAAGACCATGAGGTCGCTCGCGCCCCATTCGCCGGCCAGGCTGCGACCGCGGTGCAGCGGTCCCAGCTCGGCGTACTGGCGCAGGGTGGCCACGCCCGCGGCCACGCCGGCCAGTGCCTCCCGCAGCGGCCGGCCCATCTCCCGCATGGTCAGCCAGGCCAGGTCCTCGGCGCGCTGCTCGACCGCGAGTGCGGCGGCCGACACCGCGGCGGCGCGCAGGGACGGGGCGGTACGCGCCCAGCCGGGTGCCGCCGCGCGGGCCGCCTTCACGGCGGTCTCGATCGCCTCGGGCGGGGACATGGGCACGCGCGCCACGAGTGAGCCGTCCGCCGGGTCGCTCTTCTCGGTCCACTCCACTGCCTGGCCGGCGGTCCACCGCTGGGCGAGCCGGTGCTCGATGTTGCGCATCCCTTCTGCTTTCCCGCCGCCGGGGCCGGCAAACCGGGCTCGCGATCCGCGGCCGGCGCCCGCGCTTTTTCCGGGAAAATGGGTAAGGGCGTGGATCGGCATAGGGTGGGCCGGGCCGGGGGTACGTTCTGACACGGGCCGTGCCGCGCGAGCGCCCGGCCCGGTAGGGGAGGACCTGACACAGATGGCGCGTGGTGGTCGGGCGCACCGGCTGGCCGGTGCGGCGAACGTCGACGCTCCGCCCGGTGACGCCGGCGGGGACGAGCTGAGCTGGGCCGCGCGGGTGCAGCGGTTGGAGGGCGAGGTCGCCGGCCTGCGCCGGGCGATGCGCACCCGCGGGCTGATCGAGCAGGCCAAGGGCATGCTCGCCGAGCGGTTCAGCTGCGATCCCGAGGAGGCCTTCGGGTACCTGTCCCGGCTGTCGCAGGACGCCAACGTGCGGGTGGTCGACATCGCGGCCGACGTCGTCGGTTCGCCGCGGCTGGACTCGCCCGACGCCGAGCAGCCCGACGGCGACCAGGGCGAACCGGCGGAGTCCCGGCAGGCGGCGCGCGCCGCGAGCCGCACCGCCGCCGCGCCACCGGCCGGGCGCCGGGAGGCACCGGTGGTCACCCCGCTGCCCGCCGACCTGTCCCGGCGCTTCCGCCGGGCCGTGGCCGCCGCGCAGGCGGCGGCGAGCCTGCCGGAACTGGCCGACACGCTGCTGCGCGACGGGTTGGCCACGCTGCACGGCTCGGCGGCGGTCATCTACCAGTGGGAGGCCGACGGTGGGCTGCGCCTGGTGGGTGCCGCCGGCTGGCCGGCCGAGGCGGCCAGCGACTGGCAGCGCATCCCGTCCGGCGTCAAGACCGCGGTCGGTCAGGTGGTACGGCTGGGCCGGCCGGTGTGGCTCACCGGTGCCGAGCAGGACTACCTGCTCATCGGCCCGGGGGTGGCGCGCGCGATCTTCCCGGTCCGGGTGGGCGAGCGGGTGGCCGGCGCACTGGAACTGATCTGGCCGCAGGCACGCACCTTCGACGAGCTGGAGCAGCGGTACCTGGGTGCGCTGGCGACCGCGGCCGAGCGGGAGGCGGCGCGGCTGTGGGACGGCGCGACCGGTACGGCGAGCCCGATGGGCGAGGGGCCGTCGTGGCTGTCGATCGTGCTGGACGTCGCGTACGAGCCGGTACAGGTGCTCTCGCCGGTGCGCGACGAGTCCGGTACCGTCGTCGACTTCGTCATCGACCACGTCAACACGGCGGCGGCGGAGGGCACCGGCCGCCCGGCCCGGGACGTGGTCGGGCGGCGGCTGCTGGACCTGTACCCGTACCTGCTGCCCAACGGCGTCTTCGACTCGTACCGCCGGGTGCTGGAGGACGGCGTGGGCTTCCGCGGCGACGCCGTGCCGGAGACCGTGGTGGCGAACGGGCGGCAGCAGCAGATCGTGATCAGCCGCCGCGCGGCCCGGCTCGGCGACGGGCTGGTGGTCAGCTGGCAGCGGCTGGACCGGGAACTGCGCCGCGCGCAGCAGGTCGCCCGGATGGAGGCGCTGGGCCAGTCCGGCTGGGCCGACTGGGACTTCGGCCTGGGCGCGAACGCGCAGGCCCCGCGCGCCAGCTCGACCGAGACCTACTGGTCGCCGGGCATGTACGCGGTGCTCGGCCGGAATCCGGCGCATGGCCCGCTGGCCCTGGACCAGCTGCCGACCCTGGTGCTCGCGGAGGACGTGCCGGCGGTGGAGAACCTGCTGCGGCGGGTGGTGGAGCGGGGCCGCGACGGCAGCGCGGAGTTCCGCATCCGCCGGGACGGCCAGATCCGGTACCTGCGGGCGGTGGTCGAGCCGCGGCTGGACCCGCAGGGTCACACGGGCGGCGCCGGCGGCCTGGTGCAGGACGTGACCGACGAGCGGCTGGCACAGGACCAGGTGCGCCGGGTGCAGCAGCAACTGGCCGAACAGCGGATCCGGCTCGGCGTTCAGCAGGCGCTGACCCAGCAGATGCGCGAGGTGCTGTACCCGACGTCCGAACTCGGCTTCGCGGTGCCCGGTGCCCGGGTGGCCGGCCGGCACCTGCTGCCCGAAGGGCTGGCCGACGTGCGCGGCGACTTCTGCGACGCGACCGTCCTGCCCGGCGGCGACGTCCTGCTCACGATCGGAGACATCTTCGGCAGCGGGGTGCAGGCCGCGGCCACCATGTCCCGGCTGCTGTACCCGATCCGCGCGATGGGCCTCGCCGGTACCTCACCCGCCCAGATCCTCGCGCTGCTCAACATGGACCTGCGCCGGGACGCCGAGCCTCCGCTGGCCAGTGTGCTGGTCGCGAGGTTCGTGCGGGACGAGGGGTGCCTGATCTGGGCGCAGGCGGGTCACCTTGCGCCGGCGGTGCTGACCGCCGGCCAGGCGCGGCTGCTGGAGCGCCCGATGGGCGTCGCGCTCGGCCTGCTGCCCGATCCGGTGTATGCGGAGAGCCAGTTGCGGATGCGCCCCGGCGACATCGTTGCCTGCTACACCGACGGCGTGGTGTACGGCCGCACCGACGCCGCGGCCGACCCGCTGGCCGCGCTGCTCACCCGGTTGCGGCACGCGGCCCGGCGGGGCGGGCTCGACGCGGTCCTCGACCAGTGCCTGCGGCCGCGGGAAGACGAGGCGTGCCTGCTGGCCCTGCAGGCCACCGCGGCCTAGCTGATCCGCACGGGAGGAGCGGCCTGCGGCCCGCTATTCCGGTTCACGTTGTGGTCGCGTCCAGCGCGCGCATCGCCGCCGGAACCGACGGGTACACGCTGATCACCTGGTCGACCCCGCTGATGCTGAGCACGTCGAGGACCCGGTGGCCGGGCGCGCACAGCGCGAGCATGCCGTCCAGGTCGGTCAGGCGCCGGTGCAGCTTGATGATGGCGCCCAGGCCGGTGGAGTCGCAGAACCGCAGTCCCTCCAGGTCGAGGGCGACCCGCGCACCGGAGGTGATGAGTTCCTCGACGGCCGACTGCAGGCGGCCGATCGTGCCGAGGTCGAGCTCACCGGTTACCCGCAACACGTGGATGCCGGTCGGTTCGGCCGCCGCTTCGTCGACGTGCAGCCACGACTTCGCCCCAGTCATGCAGCTCCGCCTCGCCGTCTGAGTACTGCTTCCAGCTGAGCGCCGCTCCGCCGGGCACCGCTCCGGTACGGAGGCATTATTGCTCGTGCCTGGGCGAGCGCGGAGGAGATCAGGGGGCGAATCTCGCCGGGTGTCCTGCTGACTTCACCGAGGATCACCATGCGTGGGTGAACTCCGCGTAATCACTTACGTACAGTAAGTCGTCGACTGCCGATGCGCCGTTCGTGTGGGACTCTGTGGGGACGAAAAGTGGTCGAGCTTCACGCGTGTCAATGAGGCGTGTGCCGGGTAGCCGCCCAGCGGAGGGGGTACGGGGCACGGTACTACGGAAGGTGGCGCACGGGTGCCGAGTCCGTTGGTCTGCCAGGTGCGGCGACGGTTGCCCGTCGCCCTGGTCAGCCTCTACGGAACCCTCGACGAAACGTCGGTCGTGGACGCGGTCGTCTCGCTGCGCGACTGCCTCGCCGACCTGCCCACCACCCTCGTCGTCGACGCCTCCCACCTCGCGGTGACCGGGATCGAGGCGCTGGCACCGCTGACGGTGCTCGCCACCGACGCGCAGCGCTGGCCCGGTGCCTCGGTGTCGTTGTGCTCCGTCTCCGCCACCACGCGGTCGCTGGTCAACCGCGCCGCTCCCGGCGGTGAGCTGGGCACCTGCGACGACGCGCAGGCCACGACCGAGGAGGCGCTGCGCCGGCCGGTGCCGCCGCGGATGGACGCCAGCCTGCCGCCGGGGCCGGACATGCCGGCCGCCAGCCGCGATCTGGTGACCCAGGCCTGCGAGGAGTGGGGCCTGCGCCGGGTGCGCCGGCTCGCCGAGCTCATCATGTCCGAGCTGGCCAGCAACGCGGTCCTGCACGCCCGCACGCCGGCGGCGGTCACGGTCCGGCTTTTCGGCAGCTGCCTGCAGATGGCGGTACGCGATGGGGATCCGCGCCTGGTCCACCACCCGCCGCCCGGCACGCACGGCGCGCACGACGGCGAAAACGGCCGTGGCCTGCTGATTCTCGAAGCGATGGCGGACCAGTGGGGCAGCGTGCCGACCGGCAACGGCAAGGTGGTGTGGGCGCAGGTGCGGATTCCGGGGCCGAGACCTGTGCCACCGTTGTGATGGAGGCGCTTGCGCAGGATCTCTATCAGAGTATGGTTCGAACCGTTGCACACGAACGTGTGACATGGCGCGGTTCCGGGGCAGCGGCACACGGTTGCCCACCAAGAAGAACTGCTGCGCGGCGCTCAAGCAAGGGGTGCCAGCACCGTGTACCAGTAGGCCGGACCGTCCGGTGCTCCCCGCACGACCGGGGATGACGGCGGCCTCCGACGACTCCGGTTCGACAATCCTGCTTTGCGGCGCATGCGCCGCGAGGCTGACCGGGGCGTCGTGGCACGTGGAGGCAACCCCATGACCAGCCCGACCAGAGGTGCCGGCACCGCCCACCTCGACGACCCTGCCCCGGCCCCTCCCGTCGCCGCCGACGTCGAGGAGGACTGGCGCGACGACCTCGACAGCCTGGTGCACGACGAATTCCGGCGGCGTACCGGGCTCGCCGAGGACCACCCGGAGCGGGACCGGATCCGCAACGTCATCATCTGCGCCGGGCTGCCGCTGGCCAGGCGCACCGCGCAGCGCTTCCGCAGCCGCGGCGAACCGCTCGACGACCTGGTACAGGTGGCGACGGTGGGACTCATCAAGTCGGTGGACCGCTTCGACGTCACCCGCGGCGTACCGTTCAGCCACTACGCCGGTCCGACGATCCAGGGGGAGCTCAAGCGCCACTTCCGGGACAAGGGCTGGAGCGTGCGGGTGACCCGCCGGATGCAGGAGCTGCACCTGGAGATCACCCACGCGGTACCGCAGCTGAGCCAGGATCTGGGCGCCTCGCCGACGGTCGCGCAACTGGCCGCGCACCTCGGTGCCGAGGAGGAGGACGTGATCGCCGGCCTGGAGTGCGGTGCCGCGTACCGCACCCGGTCGCTGTCCAGTCCGGTGCACACGGACGACTTCGGCAGCACGGAGCTGGGCGAGGTGATCGGCTCCGAGGACACCGCGCTGGAGTCGGTGGCCGACCGCGAGGCGCTGCACCAGGTGCTGGGCGAGCTGCCCGAGCGGGAGCAGCGGATCGTGTCGCTGCGCTTCTTCGGCAACCTCACCCAGTCACAGATCGCGCAGCGGGTGGGCATCTCCCAGATGCACGTGTCCCGGCTGCTCACCCAGTCCCTGGCGATGCTGCGCGAACGGCTGCTGGCCGAGCCGGGCTGAGCTGCGCCGTACTGATCTCCGCGGCGGCGGACAGCACCTCGGGTACCGGGATCGAGCGCAGGCCGCGCACACCGTGCCAGAGCACGCGGTGCTGACCCCGGCCGGCCGGGGGCGCCCACCGGGCCGGCGGCTCCGGTCCGAACAGCACCACGGACGGTGTGCCGTACGCGGTGGCCAGGTGTGCCACGCCGGTGTCCCCCGACACCACGAGGCGGGCGGCGGCCACCAGCGCGGCCAGCGCGCCGACATCGGTGTGGCCGGCCAGGGCACTCGCCGGTGCGAGCCCGGCCATCGCCGCCACCCGCTGGGCCAGCCGCCGCTCGGCCGGCGAGCCGGTGACCACCACGTGGTGCCCGGCCCGGTGCAGGTGCCGGGCCACCTCGGCGAAGCGGCGGGCCGGCCAGCGGCGCGCGGCGCAGCTGCTGCCCGGATGCACGATCGCCGCCGCCGGTACCGGTGGCGGCACGGCCGGCACGTGCAGGCTCAGGTCGCCGGGGTAGGCCGGGATCCCGTACCAGTCGAGCAGCCGGCACCAGCGCGCCACCTCGTGCTCGCCTTCCCTCCACTGTGGACCGTCGAGGTGACCGGCGGCCGGGTTGCGGAAGGCGATCAGCCGCCCGGGACGCAGCGCGGCAAGCAGCCGGTGCGACTCGGGTCCCCGGCCGTGCAGGTTCACCGCGACCCACGGCGGGGGCAGCGCGCCGGGCGGGCCGGCCAGGCCCGGCAGGGGTACCAGCCGGTCGACCGCACCGGTCAGCTCGGCCAGGGGGGCGAGCCAGTCCGGCGCGGCCAGCAGCATCCGGCGCGCCGGGAAGGCGGCGCGCAGCGCGCGGAGCGCGGGTACCGCCGTGGCGAGGTCGCCGATGCCGAGAGCGCGCAGCGCCAGGACTGTCACGGGTAGGAGGGCTCCTCGCTCGGGCACACCACCAGCTCGCGTACCTCGCAGCCGGCCGGCTGGGACAGCGCGAACATGACCGCGCCGGCGACGTGCTCCGGATCGTTGAGCTTCGCGTCCGCGCCGGGCCGGTACTGCTCCGAGCGACCGTCGAAGAAGCTGGTGCGCATGCCGCCCGGGATCAGCAGCGTGACGCCGACCTGCCCGGCCATCTCCACGGCCAGTGCCCGGGTGAAGCCGACGACCCCGAACTTGGCCGCGCAGTAGGCGGTCGCGTCGGAGAGCACCCGCAGCCCGAGCGTCGAGGCCACGGTCACCACGCGGCCGTGCGACTCCCGCAGGTACGGCAGGGCGCCGCGCACCACGGCCGCCGTCGCCAGCAGGTCCACCTGCACGATGCGGTCCCAGTCCGCACCGTCCACATCGGACAGCTTGCCCGGCTGGTCGATGCCGGCCGCGGTGACCACCGCGTCGAGCCCGCCGGCGTGCTCGGCCAGTTCGCGGGTTGCCCGCTCGGCGGCCCGGCTGTCCGAGAGGTCCACCGGTACGTGGCTCACACCTTCCGCCGGGGGGCGCAGGTCCAGCACGTACGGCTTGCCGCCGGACGCGGACACCGCCCGCACGACCGCGGCACCCAGGCCGCTCGATCCACCGGACACCAGTACTCTCATCGGTTTCCTCCCACGTGTTTGCGTGCGGCCCGGATCAGCGAGGTGGTCGAGTGGCCGTCCAGGTAGGGGACCACCACGCTCTGCCCGCCCCAGCCCCGGATGAGCTGCGCCTCGGGCAGCACCGGCTGGCTGTCCGGGTCGTCGAGGTAGTAGTCGCCACCCTTGACCCAGACGTCGGGACGCAGCTGGGACAGCAGCGCCACCGGCGTGGTCTCGTCGAAGACGGCCACGGCGTCCACACAGGACAGTGCGGCCACCAGCCGGGCCCGGTCGTCCTGTGTCACAAGTGGACGGTCGGGCCCCTTCAGCTGCCGCACGCTGCGGTCCGAGTTGAGGCAGACGATCAGGCAGTCGCCGAGTTGCCGCGCCGCCTGCAGGGTCGCGACATGCCCGGGGTGGAGCAGGTCGAAGCAGCCGCCGGTGGCCACCACCACGCCCCCCTGCGACCGGGTGCGCCCGGCCACCGCCAGCGCCTGGGCCAGCCCGATCCCGGCCGGCGGCGCGGTGTCCCCGAGTTCGGCCCCCAGGTCCGCCTCGTCGATGTCCGGCCCGTCCGGCTCGGCCTGCGTGTAGGCACGGGCGGCACCGGCCGCGACGAAGCGCGCCGCGTCGCCGACCGCGATCTGCACCGCCTCGGAGACGAGAGCGCCGTCCGCGAGGGCCTGCGCCGCGCTGGCCGCGAACCGGTCGCCCGCACCGCACGTGTCACCGCTCGCGCGCACCGGCGGCGGTACCACCAGAGGGGTTGTGCCGCCCTGGGCCAGCAGCGCGCCGTCGGCGCCGAGGGTGACGGCCACCGCGCCGGCCCGCCAGGTCCTGCGGGCGGCGGCGGCGCGCGCCGCGGCGCCGGCCAGCCGCCCACCCGGGATGTCCGCGGCAGCCCCATCGGGTACCGCGTGCAGTTCGTCCTCGTTCGGCGTGACCAGGCGCAGTCCGGGTACCGGGGCCGAGCCGCGCGGGTGCGGGTCCCAGACCACCGGCCGGTTCGCGGCCAGCGAGGCGAGCACCCGGCGCAGGTTGCCCAGCCGGCTGATCCCGCGGCCGTAGTCGCTGACCAGCACCGAGCCGGCGGAGCGCAGCGCCGCCAGTGCCGCGCTGTCCGGTTCGCCGGGCCGGCCGGGCGAAGCACCGCGGTCCAGCCGCAGCACCACCTGGCCGCCCGCGTACAGCCGGATCTTCTGTGGCGTGTCGCCCTGGTAGGGCAGCTCCCGCAGCGTGACGCCGGCCTGGGTGAGCAGCTCGCGCAGGCGGGTGCCGGCGGCGTCGGCGCCGATCGCGGTGACCAGCACGACCGGCCGGCCACCGGCCGCCGCCAGTGCGGCGGTCAGCGCCGCGCCGCCGGGCCGGTCCCGGCCCTCGCCCTCGTCGAACACGGGGACCGGCGCGTCCGGGCTGATCCGGTTCACCTGGCCGGTGACGTCCCGGTCCAGCAGCGCGTCGCCGACCACCACGAGCGATCGGTTCACGAGGGCTCGCCCCCCACCAGCTCGCCTCCCACCAGATCGCCCAGGAACGTGGGCAGGGCCTGGTCCACGTACGCGCACAGCACGTGCACCGCCACCAGGTGCAGTTCCTGCACCACCTGGCCGTGCGGGCTGGGTACCGCGACCACCTCGTCGCACCGCGCGGCCAGCGGGTTGGGCAGCCGCCCGGTCAGCCCCCAGGTGACCAGGCCGATCTCGCGCGCCGCGTCCGCCGCGGCCAGCACGTTGGGGCTGCGCCCGCTGCTGGACAGGAGCATCACCACGTCGCCGGGCCGCCCGTGCGCGCGCACCTGGCGCGCGAACACCTCGTCGTACCCGTAGTCGTTGCTGATCGCGGTCAGCCCGCTGGTCTCCGCGGTCAGCGCGATGGCCGACAGCGGCGGGCGGTCCCCGTCGAGCTTGCCGACCAGCTCGGCGACCAGGTGCTGTGCCTCGGCCGCGCTGCCGCCGTTGCCCGCCGCCAGCAGCCGGCCACCCCGGCCGAGGGTGGCGGCGAGCAGCAGGCCCCAGTCGCGCAGCCGGGCCGCCTGCGCGCCGAAGCCGGGCAGCGTGGCGGCCAGCGCGGCGAGGTGCTCCTCCACGACCGAGGCGGTCACAGGGCCTGCACCGCCTCGTGCACCTCGCCGGCTGGCAGACCGGTGAGCCGGGCGTACACCGCGGCGAGCTGCTCCGCGCTGCGGCCCCAGCTGTACCGCTCGCGGGCCCGGTCGACGGCCGCCGCCGCGTACTCCAGCCGGCGCAGCGGATCGCCGATCAAAGCCCGCAGCGCGCCGGCCAGCCCCTTGACGTCGCGGGGCCGCACCAGGACGCCGGTGACCTGGTCGACGATCGTGTCGATGAAGCCGCCCACCGCGTACGCGACGACCGGCACGCCACAGGCCATCGCCTCCAGCGGGGTCAGCCCGAACGGCTCGTACCAGGCCGGGCAGGCGACCACGTCGGCGGCCCGGTACCAGCTCGGCATCTCCTCGCGGGGCACCGCGCCGACCAGCCGGAACCGGTCCGCGACTCCCCGCTGCTCCGCCAGCTGCCGCAGGCCGCGGGCCAGCGGGTCCTCGTGCAGCGCCGCCGCCGGGGGACCGCCGATGACGACCACCTCGGCCTCGGGTATCAGCCGCATCGCCTCGATGAGATCCGCGTACCCCTTGCGCTCCACCAGCCGGCCGACCGAGAGGATCCGGCCCTTCGGGTGCGGTGCCTGCGCGGGCGGGCCGCCCGGTGCGAAGTGCCCGGTGTCCACGCCCGAGGAGACCAGCCGGATCGCCGACCGCGGGATGCCCAGCGCGATCAGCTCGTTCACCTCGTCCGAGCACTGCGCGACCACCTGGTCCACCTGGCGCCCGAGCACCCGCTCGTACCCGATCCGCTGCGCCGGGCTGGTGTCCTTGCCGCCCTGGTAGCGCCGCTTGACGCTGCCCAGCGCGTGGTAGGTCTGCACCACGGGCAGCGGGTACCGGGCACGTGCGGTCAGCGCGGCCAGCCCGCTCATCCAGAAATGCGCGTGCCCGATGTCGGGCCGCCACGGACCGCGTTCCCAGTCCGCGGCCAGCCAGCGCCCGAACTCGCCCATGTAGGGCAGCAGATCGTCCTTGGGGATCTCCCGCGCCGGGCCGGCCGGCACGTGGACGACCTGGAACCCGCCGCTGTCCACCGTGTCCGGCAGGTCGCCGTCGTGGCGGCGGGTGTAGACGCGCACCTCGTGCCCGCGCCGCGCCAGAGCTGCGGACAGCTCGGCGACGTGCAGGTTCTGGCCACCCGCGTCGACTCCACCCGGCGCGACCAGCGGGCTGGCGTGTTCGGAGATCATCGCGATGCGCATCGGTTCACCTTTCCGCACTTCGGGGGACCCCTGGGCCGCTGGCCACCTGGTGCAGCAGCAGGTCCCAATCGGTTTGGAAGCGGTCCAGGCCGTACCGGGCCTGGGCCACCACCCGGGCACGCGCGCCGAGCCGGCGCGCGTCGGCGGGCTCGGCCAGCAGCCAGCGGGCCGCCTCCAGCAGGACGTCGACGCGGGTGGACAACACACCGGCGTCGGGCGGTACGGCCTCCACGGCCTCGGTCGTGGCCAGGGCCAGTACCGGCATTCCCAGACTCATCGCCTCCAGCAGGGACAGGCCGAGGGACGTCCAGCGCAGCGGATGCACGTACGCGCGGCGGCGGCAGATCTCCGCGTGCATCCGCCCCTGCGGCGGGTCGTCCACGACGTTCACTTCCATGTCCAGGTGCTCGGGCAGCCCCGCCACACCCATGCCGTACACGTCCAGCGGTGCCACCTCGGCGAAGCGGGGCAACAGGTCGGTACCGGTGACCCGGCCGCGGCGCACCGGCTCGTTCACCACCACGGCCAGCCGGTCCAGCTCGCCGGTGTACCGCTCGCCCGGGTCGGGGATGCCGTGCTCGATGACCACGGTCCGGGTACCGCCGCTGTCCCAGAACAGCTCGTTGAAGTGCGTGACGTGGACGAGTACCACGTCGTCCCGGTCCGCCATCGGGTGCCGCGAGTTGGGCACGTCCACCCGCGGCGTGTTGTGCTCCACGTAGATCACGGGTACGTCGCGCCCGGGCCGGCGGCCCAGCCGGCGCGCCGCCAGCGCCCACTCCTCGGGCCGCTGCAGCACCAGCACGTCCACGTCGAGGTCGGCCAGGTCGCCCGGCTTCACCTCGACGACACTGCCCGGCCACGGGTAGGTGTCCGCCCGGCCCCGGCCGTACGGGCCCCGCTCGGGTGTCACGGGTACGAAGTAGGTGTGCTGCCCCTGTACGAACGCGGTGGTCCACGCGCCGTGAACGTGCCAGAGCAGGATTTTCACGGCCGCTGCCCGCCCTGCCGGTCGCGGGCCTTCGTCAGCAGTTCGACCGCGGCCACCACCGCCTCGGGGTCCACATCGGACAGACACGGGTGGCCGTCGATCGGGCAGCGGGTGGCGCGGGTGTCCCGGCAGCCGGCCAGCGCGTCGCCCAGGCGCACCGCGGGCACCCGGTACGGGCCCCACTGTCCGAAGGGGACGGTCGGCGCGAAGAGGCTCACCACCGGGGTACCGACGGCCGCCGCCAGGTGCGCCGGCCCGGTGTTGCCGGACACCAGCGCGTCGGCGCCGGCGAGCAGTTCGGCCAGGCCGGCCATGCTGGTGCGGCCGCCCAGGTCCACGGCCACGTCGCCGGCCACCTGGGCGGTCAGCGCGCCGTCGCCCGCGCCGCCGGTCACCATGACGTGGTGTCCCGCCTCGGCCAGGGCCCGGACGATCTGCGCGCACCGCTCGGGCGGGCAGGCGCGGGCGGGCACGCTGGCGCTCGGGTGTACGACGACGCCGCCGCCGCGGGGCACCCGCGGGGAGCTTGCGGGTCCGCGCAGCGATTGTGGCGGTACCTTGACGCGCAGCCCGCCGAGATCGTCGGCGGGCAGTGGGTATCCGGCGGCGGCGGCCAGCGAGAGGGCCCGCTCCGGCTCGGGCACCCCCGGTGGGACGCGGTGCCGCACGTCGAGCAGGGATCCGGGGTAGTCGTCGCTGACCGCGGCGATGCGGGCCACGCCGGCCAGCCGCAGCAGCAGCGCGAGCGGCAGCGCGGACTGGTGGTACGAGGTGAAGATGACGGCCTCGTCGATACGCCGGCGGCGCACCTCGTCGACCAGGCGCTGGGTCGCGGCGGCGTCCACCCGCGAAGGGTCCGCGTCGATCCACGGCACGGACCACTCGACGATGTCGTCGATGCCCGGCAGCAGTTCGGCGGCGAGCCGGCCGCGCGGCCCGCAGAGCATGGCGAGGTGGCCGGCCCGGGCGGCCAGCGCGCGGATCGCGGGGCCGCACACCAGCACGTCCCCGGCGGAGTCGGTGCGGGCCGCGAGCACCCGGGCGCCCGGCGCCGCCAGCGGCTGTGCCGGGCGGACCAGCGCCTCCCGCGCCAGGATCCAGTCGGCCGCCGCGCCCAGCGTGCGGACGACGTTGTCCGCCACCGCCACCTCGACCACGCGGGTCATCTCGGTCGGCACCAGCAGCCCGGTCGCCCCGGCCGCCGCGGCGGCCTCGATGTCCGCGGCGATGTCCCCGACGACCACGCAGCGCTGCGGCGCGACGCCGAGCGTCCGGGCCGCCGCGTGCACCAGGCCGGGGGCCGGCTTGCGGCAGTCACACCGTTCCCGCGGCGCGTGCGGGCAGACGTGCCAGCCGTCGAACGGGCCGAGCAGATCCTCGATCCGGTCGTTCACCCGGTCCACCGCGTCAGTCGACAGCAGCCCCCGGCCGACGCCGGACTGGTTGCTCACCACCGCCAGCCGCAGGCCGGCGGCGCGCAGCCGGTCCAGCGCGGCCTTGGCGCCCGGCATGGGTACGACGCGGGCGGGGTCGCCGTTGTACGGCACGTCACGAACCAGTGTGCCGTCGCGGTCCAGGAGCACCGCGTCGAAGAGACCCCCGCGCCGGATCACCCGGATCGATGCGGTCATGGAAGCAGCGATTCCCGAGATCATCGCTGTTAAACAACTTCGAGAGAAGAAGCACCGAGCGGCGCGGTGGTCATCAGCGCAGGCACCGGGCGGTCAGCCGGCCGGGTGGCGGGCGGCGCCGCAGGTGTTCAAGGGTGCCCCTTTGGGTATGGGTGTGGCATGCCCAAGCAGGCTGATGAGAACCTGCTCACCACGATGAAGCGGGTGGCGTCGGTACTCAAGCGCGTCGATGTACCGTTCGCGCTCGCCGGAGGGTTCGCGGCGTACGCACGCGGCGGTACCTCCAGCGACCACGACGTGGACTTCCTGCTGCGCGAGCAGGATGTCGACCTCGCGCTGGACGCGCTGGCCGAGGGCGGCTTCCGCACCGAGCGGCCGCCCGAGGACTGGCTGGTCAAGGTGTACGACGGGGAGGTCCTCGTCGACCTGATCCACCGGCCGGTGGAGCGTCCGGTCACCGACGAGATCCTGGCCGACAGCACCGTCATCAGGGTGCAGGCGATCGCGCTTCCGGTGCTGTCCGCGACCCTGCTCATGGAGCACAAGCTGCTGACCTTCTCCCAGCACCGGTGCGACTTCGCCGAGGCGTTGCCGATCGCCCGGTCGCTGCGCGAGCAGATCGACTGGGACCGGGTACGCAAGGAGACGGTCGAGTCGCCGTACGCGCGCACCTTCCTGATCCTGCTGGAAATGCTGGATCTGCTTCCGGTCGCGGTGTCGGCCGGGCTTCGAGCCGAGGAGTCCTCATGACCGCTGCCGGTTCAGACGCCGGCGAGTACCTCGAAGCGGCCGTGCAGCGGCTGCTCACCGAGGACGGCGCCGTGACCGACCAGGGCATCGACGTGGTGCGCCGGGACGACGTGCTGATCCTGCGGGGCGAGGTGGAGAGCCCGCACCGGCGCGAGGAGATCGTGCGGCTGGTCAGCGAGCACTTCCCACACCTGCGGGTGCACGACGACATCGGCCTGACCCGGGCCCACGCGCCCGCCGAGCCGGAGGAGCTGACGTGACCGCCGGCAAGGTACGGGTGGCGGCCGTCGGTGACGTGCACATGGACGACGACGTGGTGGGCCGGTACCGGCCGGCGCTGGAGCAGTTGCCCGACTACGCCGACGTGCTGCTGCTGGCCGGCGACCTGACCCGGCACGGGACGCTGTCCGAGGCGCAGTGCGTGACCACCGAGTTCGGCGGGCTCGGGGTACCGGTGGTGGCCGTGCTCGGCAACCACGACTACCACAGCGACCAGGTCGACGAGATCACGCTCGCGCTCGGCGAGGCCGGCATCCGGGTGCTGGAGGGTGACGGGGTGGTACTGGACTGCCCGACGGCGCGCCTGGGCGTGGCCGGCGTGAAGGGCTTCGGCGGCGGCTTCGCCGGCCGGTGCGCGAGCGAGTTCGGCGAGCCGGAGATGAAGCAGTTCGTGCGGTCCACGTGCGATGGCGCGGACCGCCTCACCGGCGCGCTGAACGAGCTCGACTGCGACGTGCTCATCGCGCTGACCCACTACGCGCCGGTGCCCGACACGCTGCACGGCGAGCCGCTGGAGATCTACCCGTTCCTCGGCTCGTACCTGCTGGGCCAGGCGATCGACTCGGCACCTACCACCCTGGCGGTGCACGGGCACGCGCACTCCGGATCCGAGCGCGGCACCACTCCCGGCGGGGTACGCGTCCGCAACGTCGCCCATCCGGTGATCAAACAGGCATACAGCATCTTCCACCTGGAGCCGGGGCCACCGGACCCGACTCCTTACGGCGAGGTGACGCTCACCCGCCGGACACCCCGTCCGGTGGCCGGCCGGCCGGTCCCGGGTTAGCCTCACCGTGGGGAGGAGGCGACGCCGGTGGGCCGAGCCTTGGTTTGTCGCTCGACCGAGTTGAGATGAAGCCTGCCGTGAGCACGCCGTCCACGTCCACAAGCAGCGCCGTCGCGACGGATCCGTTCCAGCACGAGGCGCTGTTCTACCGTGACCGGGACGAGTACCTCGCGGTGACCGTGCCGTTCATCGAGGGCGGGCTGGCGCGGGACGAGCCCGTCCTGGTCGCCGTGCCGGCGGCCAACCTCGACCTGCTGCGCGCCGAGGTGGGCGAGGCGGGCGGCCGGGTCTCCTACGCCGACATGTCCCAGGCGGGCCGCAACCCCGGCCGGATCATCCCGTACGTGCTGCACGCGTTCATCGCCCGGCACACCCCGCGCAGCGCCCGGGTCATCGGGGAGCCGATCTGGGACGGCCGGTCCGGCGACGAGTACCCCGCCTGCGTCCAGCACGAGGCGCTCATCAACCTCGCCTTCACCGGGCTCGACGTGGCGATCGTGTGCCCGTACGACGTCTCGGCGCTGCCGGCGGACCGGGTGGCCGACGCGCACCGCACCCACCCGGTGCTGGCGGACCCGGGCAGCCGGTGGGCCAGCCGGGCGTACATGGAGCCCAGCGCCCTGGTCGCCGCGTTCAACAAGCCGCTGGGTCCGGTGCCGCCGGACGCGGTCACGCTCATCTTCGGCGCCGACGAGCTGGCCGCGATCCGCGACCTGGCCGGCGAGCACGCCGAGCGGGCCGGCCTGTCCGAGCGGCGCGGCGCACAACTCCAGCTCGCCGTCAACGAGATCGCGACGAACTGCGTCACCCACGGGAACGGCCCGGGGGTGCTGCGCCTCTGGCTCACCGAGGGGTACCTGGTCGCGGAGATCAACGGCGGCGGCCGGCTGCGCGACCCGCTGGCCGGGCGCATCCCGGTGCCCCCGCGGCAGCCGAACGGGCGGGGCCTGCTGCTGGTCAACGAGGTCTGCGACCTGGTCCGGGTACACACCTCGATGCAGGGGACGACGACCCGGCTCTACATGGGTCGCGGCGGGAGCGGCGTCACGGGGTCGTCAGGTTCTTGACCACGCGTACCGTCGTCCCGCGCTCCCCGGTGGCGATCGCGACCTCGTCGCACAGCCGGTGCACCAGCCACAGCCCCCGGCCGCCCGGGGCGTGCGCGGGCGGCAGCCGGTGGCCGTCGCGCCGGTCCGCCGGCAGTCCCGGTCCCACGTCGCTGACCTCGCACCAGAGCGCGGCCGGGGTGCGCCACAGGCGCACGTCGCCACTGCCCCCGCCGTGCTGGACGGCGTTGGTCACCAGCTCGTTCACGGCGAGGACGAAATCCGCCCGCTGCCGGTCGCCCAGGCCGTGCCACGCCGCGAACTGCGTCACGGCATGCCGGACGGTCGCGATGTGCTCCAGGTCCACCGCGAGCCGTACCGCGTCCTGCCCGGTCAAACCAACCCCTTCCCGGGCCGCAGCCTATCGCGTGCCACCGGCCGGCCGGGGTGGATGGGATTCGACGCGACCGCGCTGGGTACCACGGACACATGCGCTGGTGGTATGGCACGTCAGAGGTCGGGCGGCGGCTGCTGGACAGCCTGGAGCGCACGTCGGCGCTCGACGGCGCGGTGGAGTCGCTGCGCAGGTCCGTCCGGCGGGTGATCCGGCCCGGCGCGCCCGCCGACGCGCTGCACGGGGTGTGGCTCGGCCATCCCCTGCACCCCGCGCTGACCGACGTGCCGGTGGGCGCCTGGGTCGGTGCCGCGGCCCTCGACCTGCTGCCCGGCCAGCGACGTGCGGCCACGGCCATGGTCGGACTGGGTCTCGCGGCCACGGTGCCCACCGTGGTGACCGGGGCCAGCGACTGGTCGGAAGCCGGACGCGAGCAGCAGCGCGTCGGCCTGGTGCACGCCGCGGCCAACCTCGCGGCCGTGACGCTGTACTCCGGCTCGCTCGTCGCCCGGGTGCGCGGCGCCGACCGTACCGGCCGGGTGCTCGGCGGGCTCGGCCTCGCCATGGTCGGCCTCGCCAGCTACGTCGGCGGCCACCTGTCCTACCGTTCGGCCGCGGGCGTGAACAACGCGGTACCCGCCCTGCGCCGGCTGCCGGAGGACTGGCAGCCCCTCGGTGCCCTGGCCGGCCTGCCCGAGCGGCAGCCGCTGCGCCGCCTGATCGCCGGTACCGTCCCGGTCCTCGTGTACCGGGACGGCGACGAGGTACGGGTGCTGGTCGAGCAGTGCGAGCACATGGCCGGGCCGCTGGCCGGCGGCGAGATCGTGACGCGGGACGGTGAGGCGTGCGTGGCGTGCCCGTGGCACGGGAGCGTCTTCCGGCTCTGCGACGGGCGGGTCGAGCACGGGCCGGCCACCCAGCCGCAGCCGGTGCTGGAGGTGCGGGTGGTGGACGGGCAGGTGTCGGCGCGCCGGGCGTCCTTTGTGGACGGCGTACCGGTCACGCACCCCGCCGTCGGCTCCGCCCGGCGCAGCTAGGTCAGCATGCGTTTCTGTACCTTGCCCATGGCGTTGCGGGGCAGGGACTCCACGATGTGCACCCGTCTGGGTCGCTTGTGGACGGACAGCCCGGTGGCCACGAAGTCGATGAGCTGCCGTTCCGACACGCCCTCCGCGACCACGTACGCGACGATCTCCTGTCCCAGGTCGCGGTGCGCCACCCCGACCACGGCCGCCTCGCGCACCGCCGGGTGGGCCAGCAGCGCGTGCTCCACCTCACCCGCGCCGATCCGGTACCCGCCGCTCTTGATGAGGTCGGTGGACAGGCGGCCCATGATGCGGTGCGCACCGTCCCGCTCGATGACGGCGGCGTCGCCCGTGCGGAACCAGCCGTCCGGGGTATGGCTGGCGGCGGTTGCCTCGGGCTGGTTCAGGTACCCGGAGAACATCGTGGCACCGCGCACCTCCAGCTCGGCGTCCTCGCCCGTGACGCGGGTCGACACGCCGGCGACCGGTGAGCCGACGTACCCGGGCCGGCGCGGCCCGTCGGCCCGCGCGCTGACGGTGATGAGCGTCTCGGTCATCCCGTACCGCTCCACCGGCGACTGGCCGGTGAGGTCGCGCAGCGCCTCGAAGACCGCGGGCGGCAGCGGCGCGCTGCCGGACACGAGCAGCCGGGCACCGGCCAGGGACCGGGCGGCGGCCGGATCCTGGGTGACCCGGGACCAGACGGTCGGCACGCCGAAGTAGAGGGTGCCGGCGGCCGCCGCGTAGGCCTGCGGGGTCGGGCGCACCGTGTGGCGCAGTCGGGAGCCGACCCGCAGCGCGCCCAGGACGCCGAGCACGAGCCCGTGCACGTGGTACAGCGGCAGGCCGTGGACGAGCAGGTCGTCAGGGGTCCACGCCCACGCCTCGGCGAGCGCGTCCAGGTCGGCGGCGACGGCGGCGCGGCTGAGCTGCACGCCCTTGGGCGGACCGGTGGTGCCGCTGGTGTAGAGGATCAGCGCGGTGTCCGTACCGGGCGGCTCGGGGTAGCGGACGGTGGAGCGCGCCGTCGGGTCGACCGGCACGACCGGCACGGTGCCGGGGATGTCTAGAGTGGACGGAGTGCACAGCAGCAGCTCGGCGCCGCAGTCCCCCAGGATGTGGTCGCGCTCCAGCGGACCGGCGTCGGCGGGCACCGGCACCACCGGTACCCCCGCGAGAAGACCGCCCACGACCGCGACGACCGTGTCGAGCCCGGCCGCCGCGTGCACCGCGACCGCCCGCGCGCCGGCCACCCGGTCGGCGACCGCGGTCGCCGCGCCGCGCAGGCCCTCCCACGAAGTGGACAAATCACCGACAGTGACCGCGTCCGGCCGGTCGCCGGACGTTCCGGACAGCGCGGGCAACAGCGGCAGCGCCGGTGACAACGGCATGGAGCCCCCCAGAAACAGCAGGTGGCGGCCGGCGGAGGGAGCGGAGCCTGTCGCCTTCGGTACACGCGTGGTCTGAACGGCTGATCTTACCTGGCCGGCCGGTAACACTTTCCATGTGGAGAGCGGCTTGCCTGCGTGGTCAGTCAAATCTACGGTCGCGCTGGGCCACTGTGGTGGTTCCGCGGTGTGGGGCCGGAACGACGCTCAGGAGAGCTGGAAAACATGTCCAATGGTGATGAGAAGGACTCCCGAGGCGACGGGGCTCTTGGGCGTTCTGTCTCAGTGGTCGCGGACTTCCTGAGATCGGCGGTGCCGGCCTCGCTCGGCGGTCGGCCACTGGATCCCCGGAGCGTGATGAACTCCGGCCCGGCGCGGCGGCGCTGGCTGCGGCGCCCGTTCGCGGCGGCCGCGATCGCCGCGGCCCTGATCGCGCTCGGCCTGACCAGCAGCGGCCCGGCGCACGCCGACCCCTGCTCGCCCAACCCGGTCGCCTGCGAGAACGCCAAGACCGGCACCGACCCGGGCATCTGGGACGTCGAGGGCGACGGCGACGACACGATCCAGGGCTTCGCCACCGACATGAGCGTCAACCTCGGCGGGACCATCCACTTCAAGGTCAAGGCCCAGCACGCGTTCACCGTCACCGTGTACCGGCTGGGCTACTACAACAACAACGGCGCCCGGCTGATCGCCACGCTGCCCGGCACGTTCCCCGCGCAGAACACGTCGACGAGCTGCGTCAGCAGTACCGCGACCGAGATCCTGGACTGCGGCACCTGGGCGGAGTCGGCGTCGTGGACGGTACCCACGACCGAGACCTCCGGCGTGTACCTCGCGCGGCTCACCCGGACGGACGCGACCGGCACCACGGGAGCCAGCCACATCACGTTCGTCGTGCGGGACGACGCGAGCACGTCGAAGATCCTGTTCAAGACGTCGGACGCGACGTGGCAGGCGTACAACACCTACGGTGGCGCGGACTTCTACCAGGGCAACGTGAACGGCCGAGCCTACAAGATCAGCTACAACCGTCCATTCGCGACACGCAGCCAGAACAACGGGCGGGACTTCCTGTACAGCAACGAGTACCCGATGCTCCGGTTCCTGGAGCGCAACGGCTACGACGTGAGCTACACGACGGACGTGGACGCCGACCGGTACGGCAGCCTGCTGCTGAACCACCGGATCATCACCTCGACCGGGCACGACGAGTACTGGTCCGGCACCGAACGGTCCAATGTGGAGGCTGCCCGGGACGCCGGGGTGAACCTGGCGTTCTTCAGCGGCAACGAGGTGTACTGGAAGACCCGCTGGGAGAACAGCGTGGACGGCCACAACACCGACCACCGCACGCTGGTGACGTACAAGGAAACCTGGGACAACACCAAGACGGATCCCTCGTCGGAGTGGACCGGAACCTGGCGCGACCCGCGGTTCTCGCCGCCGTCCAACGGCGGCCGGCCGGAGAGCGCGCTGACCGGCACCGCGTACATGTCCAACTTCGACGACCTGGCGCTGCAGGTGCCCCCCGCACAGGGCAAGCTGCGGCTGTGGCGGGACTCCGGCGTGGCCACGCTCGCGGCCGGCAACTCGACCGCCACGCTGGCCGCGCACACCATCGGGTACGAGTCGGACGAGCCGCTGGACAACGGCTTCCGGCCGGCCGGCCTCGTGTACATGTCGACCACCACCGGCTCGACGCCGCAGTACCTGCAGGACTTCGGCAGCACCGTGGTGGCCGGCACGACCACGCACCACCTGACGCTGTACAAGGCGGCGAGCGGCGCGCTGGTGTTCTCCGCCGGCACCATCCAGTTCGCCTGGGGCCTGGACATCAACCACGACAGTGACACCACGCCGCAGCCGGTGAACACGAGCATGCAGCAGATGGTGATCAACCTGTTCGCGGACATGGGCGTGCAACCGGCCACGCTGATCAGCGGCCTGCACGCGGAGAGCGCGTCGACCGACACCACCGGGCCGGCCGTGACCGTCTCCTCGCCCGCCAACAACACCACGGTCAGCAGCGGCGCGCAGGTCACCGTGTCCGGCACCGCGTCGGACTCCGGTGGCCTGGTCGCGGGTGTCGAGGCCTCCACCGACGGCGGGACCAGCTGGCATCTGGCCACCGGGACCACATCGTGGTCGTACACGTTCTACGCGGCCGGGATCCTCGGGCAGACGGTGCAGGTGCGCGGGGTGGACGACAGCGCCAACCGTGGGGCGCCGGCCACCGTCGCGCTGAAGATCAACGGTCCGTACACGGTGTTCGGGGCGCGGGTACCCACGACCACCGCGGTGGCCGACGCGTCCGGGGTGGAGCTCGGGCTGCGCTTCACGCCGCTGGACAACGGGTACGTGACCGGGGTCCGGTTCTACAAGGGCACCGGGAACTCGGGTAGCCACACGGGCAGCCTGTGGAGCGCGTCCGGCACCCAGCTGGCGACCGGGACGTTCAGCGGCGAGAGCCCGACCGGCTGGCAGACGCTGATGTTCTCCAGTCCGGTACAGGTGACGGCGGGCACCGCGTACGTGGTGTCGTACTTCGCGCCGAACGGGCACTACGCCGACGACACGATGGTGTTCAGCTACCGCGACTTCGTGGTGCCGCCGCTGTCCGTCGCCCGTACCACGAACACGGTCACCAGCGGCACGGTGACGACCACGGCCAGCGGCGTGTACGCGTACGGCAGCAAGTTCCCGACCGGCACGCCGATGGACGGCACGAACTACTACGTGGACCCGGTCTTCACCGACAGCGACATCGCGCCGCCGACGGTGGTGTCCACCTCGCCGGTCTCCGGCGGCCAGTACGCACCGGTCGGCGTGCACCCGACGGCCAGCTTCTCCAAGGCGGTCAACGCCGGCACCATCTCCTTCACGCTCTCCGACGGCTCGGCCACGGTCGCGGGTTCGACCACCTACGACAGCGCCTCGAAGACGGCCACCTTCACGCCGTCGGCGAGCCTCGCCACGAGCACCGTGTACACCGCGACGGTGTCCGCGACCGACAACGCGGGCAACGCGATGACGTCCGCGTACTCGTGGTCGTTCACGACGGACGCGTACCCGAGCGTGGCCACCCTGCTGCCCCCGAACGGGGTACCGGCGAACGCGTCGGTCAACGACCCGAACGCGGTGGAGCTGGGCGTGAAGTTCACCCCGCAGGTCGACGGCCTGCTCATCGGGGTGCGCTACTACCAGGGGTCGGGCAACACCGGCACGCACACCGGCTCGCTCTGGACGGCCGCCGGCACCCTGCTGGCCACCGCGCAGTTCACCAACGAGACCGGCTCGGGCTGGCAGACCGTGCACTTCAGCAGCCCGGTGACGGTCTCCGGCGGCGCCTCCTACGTGGTGTCGTACTACGCGCCGCACGGCAGCTACGCCGCCGACTCGAACTACTTCGCCTCGGCGGTGACGAACGGGTACCTGACCGCGCCGGCCGGCGCCAACGGGCTCTACCAGTACGGCGCGGACGCGTTCCCGACCGGCTCGTACCAGTCGTCGAACTACTGGGTGGACCCGCTGTTCATACCGACCGGCAGCCCGAGCCCGAGCCCGTCGCCACTGCCGAGCACCGCGGTCGGCCTGTTCGCCGGTTCGGCCACGCCGGCGAACGCGAGCTGGCCGGACCCGGCGGCGATCTCGGTCGGCGTGCAGTTCACGTCCGACGTGAACGGGCTGATCTACGGGGTCAAGTTCTACAAGGGCGCGCAGAACATCGGCACGCACACCGGCACCCTGTGGACCTCCACCGGTACCCAGCTGGCGACGGGCACGTTCGTCAACGAATCGGGGTCGGGGTGGCAGACACTGGTGTTCGGCACCCCGGTCGCGATCACCGCCGGTACCACATATGTGGCGTCCTATTCGACGGCGGTGGGCTACTACGCGGTCGACGCGAATGCGTTCGCCGGCGGCCTTGACAACGCGCCACTCCATGTACCGGCGTCGGGTGGACTGTACCTGTACGGCAGCGGATTCCCCACCAATCTCGTGGCCCACAACTACTGGGTGGACGTGATATTCGTACCAAGTTCCTGAATTACTTATCGGAATGACGATTGTGCGCCGGGCGCGTTCTGCGGCACGATTTGGCCGCGGCGCCCGGCGCCCGCACTGACAACTAGGGGGAGGCGATGGTGATTCGCGCACGGCCGCGTCCGCTCGCCACGCGACCGACCGTCTCCGTGGTGGTGCCCTGCTACAACTACGGCCACTACCTCCGGCAGTGCGTGCAGAGCGTGCTGTCCCAGGAGGGTGTCGCGGTCGACGTGCTGATCGTCGACGACGCCTCGCCGGACGGCAGCGTCACGGTGGCCCGGGAACTGGCCGCCGCGGACCCCCGGGTGCGGGTGCTCGCGCACGAGACCAACCGGGGCCACATCTCCACGTACAACGACGGCCTGGCCGAGGTGGCCGGCGAGTACGTCGTGCTGCTGTCCGCCGACGACCTGCTCTCCGCCGGTTCGCTGGCCCGGTCCGCGGCCCTGCTGGAGGCCCACCCGGATGTTTCGTTCGTGTACGGCTTCTCGGCCGGCTTCAGTGAGACGCCGCCGCTGCCGCGCGCCCGCCCCTCGTCGTGGTCGATCTGGTCGGGCGCGGACTGGCTCACCGAGATCTGCCGGCTGGGCACCAACCCGGTGGCCACGCCCGAGGTGGTGCTGCGCGGCAGCACCATGCGCGAGCTCATCGGGTACGACGCCAGGCTGCCCCACGCCGCCGACTTCCTGCTCTGGCTGCGCGCGGCCGCGCGCGGCCCGGTCGGCCGGATCAACGGGGCGGACCAGGCCTTCTACCGCATCCACGGCGCGAACATGCACGTCGAGCGGTACTCGGGGCTGTTCCTCGACCTCAAGGAGCGCCGGGCCGCGTTCGAGATCCTGTTCACCGACGACAAGGAGCACGTCGAGGACCTGCTCCCCATGCGGGAGCAGGCCGAGCGGGCGCTGGCGCGGGAGGCGCTGCGGGTCGCGCGCCGCGCGTACCGGCTGCGCCGGACCGGGGCGGAGCCGCCCGAGCGGCTGGCCGAGCTGGCCGAGGAGCTGGATCCCGGGATCCGGTCGACGCCGTTCTGGCACGAGTACGAGCGGACCCGGGACGGGGGAGGGCCCCGGGTACCGTTGCGCGCGCGACTGCTCGCGGACCGGGTCACCTCCCGGGTGCGCTGGGGGCAGTGGCGGCGACGGGGGTTCCGGCTGTGAGGCGAGCGGGCGACGAGATCCGGCCGGGCGACGAGGTCGTCGTCCTGTCCGGTCTGACCAAGGTGTACGAGCCCACGCCGCGCTGGATGCGGATGCTGGCCCGCACGCACATCCAGCAGAGCGTGCGCGCGCTGGACGGGATCGACCTCGTGCTGCGCGCCGGGGAGATCTGCGCGATCGTCGGGCCCAACGGCGCCGGCAAGACGTCGCTGTTCCGGATCATCGTGGGCCTGACCACCGCGACCAGCGGTACCGGCACCGTGATGGGGCTGGACGTCACCCGCGACTCCGAGCACATCCGGCAGGTCCTCGGCTGGATGCCGTCCGAGGATCGCAGCCTGCTGATGCGCGCGACCGCCCGGGAGAACCTCCAACTGCACGGCCGGCTGCAGGGCATGGCGCGCGGCGAGCTGGCCGCCCGCATCCCGGAGGCGCTGGCCACGGTGGACCTGCTCCCGCAGGCCGACGCGGTGGTGGCGAGCATGTCGGCCGGCATGAAGGCGCGGCTGCGGCTGGCCCGCGCGCTGCTGCCCGGGCCGCGCGTGCTGGTGCTCGACGAGCCGACCGGCGCGGTCGACCCGATCGCGGCGCACGGCCTGCTCAACCTGATCACCGACCTGGTCAAGCAGGAGCAACTGGCGGTGCTGATCTCCTCGCACCGGCTGGAGGAGATCGAGGCGCTGCGCTCCCAGGCGCTGCTCATGGACCGGGGCCGGATCAAGTACCACGGCGACCTGGACACGCTGCGCGAGCAGTGGGACCGCCCGGAGCTGGAGCTGGCCTTCACCGACCCGACCGTCGCCGGCTACGCGGCCGAGATCCTGCGGCTGCGCGGGCTGGACGTGGTGGTCGACGGTGCGGCGGTGCGCTGCCGGCTGCTGACCAAGGACCGGGCGGGCGAGGTACTGGCGGTACTCGGCTCGCTGGTGGAGAGCATCACGCACGTACGGGAGATACCGATGCCACTGCGCGACCTGATCGCCAAGGCCTACGGCCGCGAGGGTGTGGCATGAGCGAGCGTCAGCGAGCGGATCATCAGGCGGAGCGCACCCGCGAAGGGCGCCTGCGGCCCGAAGGGACGCAGCCGGCATGAGTGTCACCTACGCGCCGGCGATCGCGCCCCGCGGGCTGGCCCGCAAGACGCTGCACACGCTGGAGGCCTACGTCCGCATCGACCTCGTCGAGGAGCGGATGTTCCCGGCCAACACCATCCTGCGCTACCTCGGCCTGGTCTTCCCGGTGCTGCTGTACTTCTACCAGACCAACTTCCTGCACTCCGCGAGCAGCTTCGCCGTGATGCTCATCGGCACCTCCATCATCACCGGACTGCAGGACTCGCTGACCGCGCTGACCCAGCGGCTGCAGTTCGCGCAGGAGCGCGGCACGCTGGAGACCTACCTCGTCGAGCCGGTACCGTGGGCGCTCATCCCGGTCGCGATGAACATCTGGCGCAGCTTCACCGGCGCGGTGATGGCGTGCCTGATGGTCGCGTTCGGCGCCCTGCTCGGTGCCGACATCAAGCTCTCGGCCGTCCCGCTCGCGCTCGTCGTGCTGTTCCTCGGCGTGGCCGCGTGCAACGCGATCGGCACCCTCGCCGCGAGCTTCCTCGTGCTGTTCAAGCGCGGCGAGCCGATCATGATGCTGTTCAGCCTGGCCGCGGCGGTACTGGGCGGCGCGCTGTTCCCGATCAGCCAGCTGCCGTCCGGGATCCGCTGGATGAGCTACCTGGTACCGCACTCGTACGTGATCAGTGCCGAGCGGCAGCTCCTCATGCCGCACCCGCCCGCCGGCGAGGTGCCCGTCGGCCTGTCGATCGGCGTGCTGTTCGTCTTCTGCGTCATCATGTTCACGGTCGGCTTGACCGTCTTCGACCGCTCGCTGAAGCTGGCGCGGCGGCTGGGCATCCTGAGCATCTAGGGGGCTTCGCGTGACGGGAAAGGGCCGCGAGGCGCTGCGCGTGCTGCAGCGCGACGGCACGCGGGGACTCGCGCAGCGGGTGGCCCGCGTGGCATACCAGCGTTTCGGCGCCGGCGACCTGGACTTCCCGCTGGAGCTGGCGGACGTGGCGGACTCCCGGGGGCTGCGGCTGGCCACGCCGGCCACCCGCCCGGCCCGCGGCACCCCACTGACCGTGGGGTGGGTCTGCACGCCGCCGGCGCCCGGCTCGGGCGGCCACACCACGTTCTTCCGGATGGTCGAGGCCGTGGCGGCCGCCGGACACACCTGCGTGCTGTACCTCTACGACCGGTTCGGCGGTGAGCCGGCCCGGCACGAGCAGGTGATCCGGCAGGGCTGGCCGGCCATGCGCGCGCAGGTGAGGTCGGTTTCAGATGGCCTTGTCCCACTGGACGCCTACGTCGCGTCCGCGTGGCCCACCGCGCACGTGCTCGCGTCCCGGGCCGACCTGCCCACCCGGCGGCTGTACTTCATCCAGGACTTCGAGCCGTTCTTCTACCCGCAGGGCTCCGAGTACACCCTCGCCGAGGACACGTACCGCTTCGGGTTCCGGTCCATCACGGTCGGCACGATGATCGCCGGCCTGCTCGCCGACCAGTTCGGCGTGTCCGCCGCGGTGGCCGACTTCGGCTGCGACACCTCGGTGTACCGGGTGTCCAACGTGGACGGTGAGCGCAGGGGCGTGGTGTTCTACGCCAAGCGGGACGTGGCGCGGCGCGGGTTCGTGCTCGGCATGCTCGCGCTGCGCGAGTTCCACCGGCGCCACCCGGAGTACACCATCCACCTGTTCGGCGACGCCACCGCGCGGGTGCCGTTCCCGGCCGTCAACCACGGCACGCTGCCCCCGGCGCGCCTCGCCGAGCTGTACAACGAGTGCGCCGCCGGTATCGCGATGTCGTTCACCAACGTGTCCCTGGTACCGGAGGAGATGCTGGCCTGCGGCGCGGTACCGGTGGTGGTGGACTCGCGGTACGCCCGCGCCGGCCTGTCCAGCCCGTACGCGCGGTGGGCCCAGCCGACGCCGGGTGCGCTGGCCGAGGCACTGGGGGAGGCGGTCGCCAAGCAGGCGTCCACTGTGGAGATATCGGGCAGCGTCCGGTCGCGCACCTGGGAGTCGGCCCAGCAGGTGACCCTGCAGACCATCGAGAACGAGGTGTACGGCCCGGCTTAGCAGTGCGGTCGGTACGTCGGCCGGACTACCGGCGGTATGACCGTGGGCAGGCCCTCACACGGGATGAAACGCGGTGGCAGGCCAGGAAGCATGTCGTGTCCAGACCTCCCACAGACCCGGCATGCCGCGTCTCCCGCCAGCGTCCAGCTCAAGAACCGGCGGTACAGCCGCCTGGGAGCGACGCACCGCAGCTCGTCCGATGCCCGGCTCATCATCCAGGCCAGCTGAGCCGTCAGCTCGTCCGGTTCAAGGTCGTAGAAGGTCGACAGCTCCTTGCGGGCGATCTCACATGGCCAGACCTCGCCGTCCACAGTGCATATCCACTGTGGACGAGCCGGTCGATGCTCGATCTCCCTCCGCTCCCTGGTCACTGGCACCGACCCAACACCGCGAGGCCGTGGCGCCGGTCTCCGAGCTCCCGGATGGGTTGGGCAGCAACCACAGTGCGCACCAAGCAGGCATTGGACGCAACTCTCCAGGTTCATCCACGGTGTCCTCTCACCGGTCAGGCTCCTGCTCGAACACCGGCACGTCAGGCCCGGCCCAGTACGTCTCCCGCGCCCGCACGGCGTTGCGTCGCGGCCGGCAGTCGACCACCTTGCAGCGCGGGCACAGCCCGGAGTCGTCGGGTTCGTGCTCGGCCCAGACCTCATCGGCGAGCCTGCGCAGCCCGGCGTCTGTGAACCGCATGTCGTCCTTCCGTGCCCTCGGGGGGTGCGGCGGCCGGGACGTCCCCTCATGGACGTCAGCCACCGCACCCCGGCGTTTGTCTAGGTGCGGTGGCGGGCCTGGCGGCCTCGCATCGGGGTTACGGGCTTGCTCGACCAGTCCGCCACGCGGGGTTGCCGCCCCGCCACCACACCCTCGGGCTCAACGGCGGGAGGGGCGTGCTCGACCGTCAAGCTCGATGCAACGGACGGTAAGCCCGAGATCACAGGTCACTGGTGCGTACGCGCACCGGTGCTTCACGCGCCAGTCAGACGGCGAGGCCCATGCGCTCGTACAGCCCACGCAGTTCCGACCCGCCGACGCGGCGCCGGGCGCGCTCCAGCAGCGTTCGGGTGGTCTCCTGTACCAGGCGCGACGAGCGAACTCGTGGCGGCGACAACCGCTCGGCGGTCAGCAGCATCCGCACCGCCTGATCGTCTCGGCCAGTGTGCGTCAGCGCTCGCGCGGTATCCGTGTAGAAGGCGACCTGCCGGGACGGGGAAGCCACCGCGGCCGGGTTGGTGTCCCGGGCCAGCTCAACTGCTCGCCCCGGTTCTCCGCCGTCTACCTCCATCGAGACCTGCCAGAACCGCACGTTGGTGGGCCCGAACATCAGGCCGAATGTGTCAGTCTCGCCGGTCCGTTCCGCTAGCTGCCCCGCTTCCTCCAGGCGCGCCGGCACCTGCCCCGGGTCCGCCGCGCCGATCGCCGCGAACGCGCAGGTCAAGTGCAACTGGCCCAAAACCTGTATCGCGTTCGGCGCACCCAGGTGGGGCTGCAGACGATCGACAGCCCGGCTCGCAATGGTCAAGCCGCGAGCATATGACCCACAACCCGTGGCCGCGTGCGCCCGCTCGTACTCGGCGAGCCCGAAGAGGACAGGATCGCCCAGCGCGCTTGCGGCGTTTCGACCACGCTCAGCAGCCAGCCACGATTCCGCTGGTGAACCTGCGAAACGGACGACTCCGGAGGCGATGAAGGCGGCTTCCACCAGCAGGGCCAGCGCCGTGTCACGGTCGGCGCCGAATGACGCCGCGTGCAACTCCTGGATCAGCCTCGGCAGAAGCTGGCCGACGCCGGTGTAGTCGCAGCGTCGGCGCAGGTCCGACACCAGGGACAGCTCGCGCTGCAGTTCCTCGATCGGCCGTGGCTCGCAGGTGGCCTCTTCGTCCAGGTCGGCATTGACGAGGGCCTGACGGATGGCCCGGATCCGGACCTGAGCCTCGGCTGTCTCCCGGTCGGCTGGTGCGCCGGGGTGGTCGGTCAGGTCCGTGGCCGCGCACTCAAGGCCCTCGGCGATCGCGGCGAGCGTGAACCGGTTGTCCGCAGCGATCAGACCGCGCTCGATCCGTGACCAGGTGGTGTGCGAGATGCCGGCACGGTCGGCCGCGTGACGCACGCTCCAACCTCGCACGGTGCGTCGCATACGGATGTTCTCGCCGATTGTGGCGTCAGGACTGGGCCGTCGTGCCATGGCACTCATCTCCCCAGCTAGCAGTCCGGGCGCGGCTCGCCGCTGCTAGACGACGATTGCCGCTCTTTTACCCTACCCAACGCACTCACTGGCACGCGACACCCTCTCGATCATTGATATCGCGTCATCGGACTCGCTCTTGGCGGTGCCGGTCGCCGGTGGGGTGGATCGTCAGCGCTCGCGGGAGCTCTCGTCGCGCTCCCAGGTGTCGTCGCGGGACAGCCGCTGGGCCAGCCGGGCGGTGACCACGAGCCCGGTGTATGTGGCCGCGTCGACCAGGCCGCCGGGACCCCGCCGGGCCAGCCGCATCACGTCGCGCGCGGTGTCGCTCTGCGTCTCCCGCGCCATCTCCGCGTTGACCGTCTGGTGCTCGGACTTGCCGCGGTACGTGCGGCGCAGCACGTTGAGCAGGTCGCGGGTGTGCCGCGGGGTGGTCACCGTCACGGGTGGACAGTCCACGATCTCCACCTCGTGCGGCTCGAAGAGCTGGTCGACCCAGAGGTCGTCGGCGACGAGGTCGGGAAAGTCCTCGAACCGGGCCCGGCCGGCCGCGGACAGGGCGTACACGCCGGCGCCCCAGAGCGAGCCGAGCACGGCGGGGATCTGCGCGCGGGCCCGGTAGTAGCGGCGCACCAGCGCGGGCGATCCGGTCGGGTCGTACCGCACCGGCGGCCGCCCGGCCAGCGGGCCGCCGGTACCCTCCACAGTGGAGGGTGCCAGCCGGGCGAGCACCGCGAGCGCGGAGTCCAGCGGCAGCACGACGTCGGCGTCGAGGTAGATGCGCGGCAGCGCGTGCACCGCGCGGTCGCCCGCGCGCAAGGCGGCCGGCTTCGAGCCGACCGGCAGCTCCAGCACGGTCACGCCGGGGAACCCGCGCGCCACCTCGGCGGTGCTGTCGGTGCAGCCGTTGCAGACGACCACGATCTCCAGCCGGCCGTCGGCGCTCGCCCCGGCCAGCGGCGCCAGGCACTCGGCGATGACGGACTGTTCGTTGTGCGCCGGGATCACCACGGAGCCGAGGGGTCGCTCAGTCAACGGGGGCCTCCGGCTGTGGCGGGATCGTGGAGTGCCGGGTCTCCGCGGGGGGCTTGCCTGTCCGCGCCGAGGTACCGGCCGGGGCGGGAGCCACGGGGGCTGGCGGGCTCGCCGGGCGGGGACCGGGCAGGCTGGCCCAGTTGCGGCGCCACAGCAGCGCGCGCAGCGCCCGGCGGCTCGCCGGCCGGGTCGCCCGCAGCGCCTCGTGCAGCACCACGACGAGGCGGAACAGCGCGGTGGTCGCGGCGCTGTGGTACTTGGCGTAGTAGCGGACCCGGTTGACCGAGTTGAGCGCGTACAGGTCGGCGCCGGTACCCGAGCCGCCGCCCTCGTGGCGCACGGTCGCGTCGGGCACGTAGCGGATCGCGTAACCCGCGTCGCGCAGCCGGCGGCAGTAGTCGGTCTCCTCGGAGTACAGGAAGAACCGGTCGTCGTCCCAGTCCCCGATGGCGCCGTCGGCCTCGGTGCTGATCATCATGACCGCTCCGGTGGCCCAGTCGACGGTGCCCGCGCGCTGGTACGGCTGGGCTCCCCACACCATCTCCGACAGCCACGCGGGCCGGTCCGGCCACCGCTTGCCGAGCAGCGCGTCGCCCAGCGCGCGGAGCACCGTGGGCTCGCGGCGCAGCGAGGGGAAGCGGTTCGAGTGCTCGTCGAGGAACCTGGGCACCGCGGCACCGCCGCCCGGTTCGCCGAGCGCGTCGGCCAGCCGGCGCAGGCTGCCGGGGGCCAGTTGCAGGTCGGGGTTGAGGATCAGCACCGAGCGGGTGTCGCCGAGGTTGCGCCGGCCCACGTTGATGCCGCCCGCGTACCCGAGGTTGCCACCGGCCGGGATCAGCATCACCCCCGGGTACCGCGAGATGACCTGGGCGATGTCGTCGGCCGAGTCGTTGTCCACGACGACCACGCGCACCCGCAGCCCGGCCGCCGCGGCCGGCAACGTGTCGAGCAGGCCGGTGATGTCCGCGGCGCTGTTGTACGTGACGATCACCGCGGTGCAGTCGACGGTCTCGTCGAAGCTCGCGAAGGCGAAGGTGGCGATGCCGCCCTTCGCCTCGACACTGTGCCGCCCGCTCACGACTGCGACACCCGGGATTCGGTGCGCAGCAGGCGCAGCGCGGGCGGGCCCTGGACGAGGTACCGGCGGGCCAGCCGGCGCGGCTCGCGGACCAGGCGGTACAGCCACTCCACCCGCAGCCGGCGCACCCATCCGGGAGCCCGCCGTGCGGTACCGGCGAGGAAGTCGGCGGAGGCGCCGAAGGCGAGCAGGACCCGGGCGCCGCTGTCCCGCGCGTACCGCTGGATCCACTGCTCCTGGCGCGGCTTGCCGAGGCTGACCACGAGCAGGTCCACCCCGGTCGCCGCGATGGCCCCGGCCAGCGCGGCGGCGCGGGCCGGGTCGCCCAGTTCGGCCCGCGCCGGCGCCCACATCCCGGCGACCTTCAGGCCGCTGTGGCGCTGTGCCAGGACCTGGCCGAGGATCGCGTGCGTGCGCGGCAGGCCACCGAGGAAACCGACGGTCGCGCCGGCGTCCTCGGCCGCGGCCAGGATGCGCGGCAGCAGGTCGGAGCCGGCGAGCAGCGGCCAGTCCCGGCCGGTCAGCACGGTGCTGCGGTGCACCAGCGGCGCGCCGTCGAGCAGCACCAGCCACTCCAGGTCCGGCGCGTCCGCGTCGATGACGTCGCGGTGCGCGCCGCGCGCGCCGAAATGGTGGATGTGGTCGAGGTTGGCCGATGCCACCGCGAGCGGCCGGGGCGGCGGCGGCCCACCCAGCCGGTCGGCGAGGGTCGCGAGCAGCCGGTCGCGCTCGTACAGATCGACAACGGCCCCGCCCAGAACAACCCGCCCGGTTGTACCCGTCATGCTGTGCACTCCTGGTGTGTAGGCTCACCGTCGATATCGACCTTAGTGAGTGCGACGCACCAGCAGAAGCACCAGCCCCAGTCTGGTCTCACCGCGCCGAGCAACCACAGGCTATCGAGGGCATGCGGTGATTCCGCCGACCGTTCGGCCGGTCCTGTTCGCCTGCCCGGCCTCTTCCACGGATCGTTTGGGGCAGACTGTGCCGGAATCCCGTCAGCGGGCTATCTGGAGTCGAGGTACGGACGGTAATTTGCCGGTGCGTGCCGAATGATTCGAGCTTCGAGCGAGGACATGTGACTTCACCGGACGAGCCCATCGGGATCGCCGTCATCGGCGCCGGATACTGGGGACCGAACCTGGTCCGCAACTTCCAGGCGTCGCCCGCCTTCCATCTGCGGTACCTGTGCGACCTGGACCGGGCGCGTGCGGTACGCGTGCTGGGCCGCTACTCCACCGTCAGGCCGACCGACCGGCTGGCCGACGTGCTGGAGGACCCGGGGGTCGGCGCGGTCGCCATCGCCACACCCGCCGGTACCCACCTCGAGGTGGCCCTCGCCGCGCTGCGCGCCGGCAAGCACGTGCTCGTCGAGAAGCCGCTGGCCGCCACGGTCGACGAGGGCAGGCAACTCGTCGAGGAGGCGGAGCGCGCCGGGTTGGTGCTGATGTGCGACCACACGTTCTGCTACACGCCGGTGGTCACCCGGATCCGGGAGCTGCTGCACTCGGGCGAGTTGGGCGAATTGCACTACCTGGACTCGGTACGCATCAATCTGGGCCTGGTGCAACGGGACATTGACGTCATCTGGGACCTTGCGCCGCACGATCTGTCCATTCTGGACTTCGTGCTGCCCGAGGGCGTGGTACCCGTCTCGGTCGCCGCGCACGGCACCGACCCGATCGGCGCCGGCCGCTTCTGCATCGGGTACCTCACGATCCAGCTGAGCAGCGGGGCGATCGCGCACATCCACGTCAACTGGCTCTCGCCCATCAAGGTGCGCACCACCATCATCGGCGGGTCCAAGCGCACGCTGGTCTGGGACGACATGAACCCGACCCAGCGGCTGGCCGTCTTCGACCGGGGCGTCGACGTCGCGGCACCCGAGGAGCTGGGCGACGAGGAGCGGCGGGAGATGCTCGTCTCGTACCGCTCCGGCGACATGATCGCTCCGGCTCTCGGTGAGCGGGAGGCGCTGGGCGCTATGGTCGCCTCGTACGGCAACGCGATCCGCACCGGTACGGCGCCACTCACCGACGGGCGGGCCGGGCTGCGGGTTCTGGAGTTGCTGGAGGCGGCCTCGCGCAGCCTGCGGCAAGGGGGAGCGGCGATTGCGGTGGGAGAGTCATGACGTCTGCGGTACGGATCCGGGGCGCGCGGGCGCTCGTGACGGGCGGGGCCGGCACCATCGGCTCGCACGTGGTCGACGAGCTGGTGCGCGGCGGCGCGCGCGAGATCGTGGTGCTGGACAACCTGGTCCGGGGGCGGCAAGCCAACCTGGAGTGGGCCTGCGCCAACGGCCCGGTGCGCCTGGTGGAGGGCGACATCCGGGACGCGGGACTGGTCCACGAGCTGAGCCAGGGTCAGGATCTGGTGTTCCACCTGGCCGCGATCCGCATCACGCAGTGTGCCGAGGAGCCGCGGCTGGCCAACGAGGTACTCGTCGACGGCACGTTCAACGTGCTGGAGGCGGCCGCGGCGGCCAAGGTACGCAAGGTGGTGGCGTCCTCGTCCGCCTCCGTGTACGGGCTCGCCGAGCAGTTCCCGACGACCGAGCGGCACCACCCGTACAACAACGACACGTTCTACGGCGCCGCCAAGGCGTTCAACGAGGGCGTGCTGCGCAGCTTCCACAGCATGTACGGGCTGGACTACGTGGCCCTGCGCTACTTCAACGTGTACGGGCCGCGGATGGACATCTACGGGCTCTACACCGAGGTGCTGATCCGGTGGATGGAGCGCATCGAGTCCGGCACCCCGCCGCTGATCCTCGGCGACGGCCTGCAGACCATGGACTTCGTGCACGTCGCCGACATCGCCCGCGCCAACATCCTGGCCGCCGAGGCGGACGTCACCGACGACGTGTTCAACGTCGCCTCCGGCACCGAGACCAGCCTGCGCGAGCTCGCCCACGCGCTGACCGAGGTGATGAAGGCGGACCTGGCACCCGAGTTCGGCCCGGCCCGCGGCGTCAACGGCGTGACCCGGCGGCTGGCGGACATCGCCACGGCGGAGCGGCTGCTGGGCTTCCGGGCCGAGATCGGCCTGCACGAAGGGCTGCAAGGTCTGGTCGAGTGGTGGCGGGCTTCTCTCGCCACCGGCCCGGAGGAGTGAAATGACCACAGTGGAGCGAAGAATTCCGGTGATGCTGCCGTTCCTCGGCGAGGAGGAGGCGCAGGCGGCCGCCGAGGCGGTGCGCTCCGGCTGGGTCGCGCAGGGCCCGCGGGTCGCCGAGTTCGAGAAGCGCTTCGCCGCCGCGGCCGGCGCCGCGCATGGCATCGCGGTCAGCTCCTGCACCACCGCGCTGCACCTGGCACTGATCACGCTCGGCGTGGGGCCCGGCGACGAGGTCGTCGTGCCGTCGCTGTCGTTCATCGCCACCGCCAACGCGGCCCGCTACGTGGGCGCCACGCCGGTCTTCGCCGACGTCGAGCCGGTGAGCTACGGGATCGACGCGGAGTCGGTGCGCGCGCTCGTCACGCCGCGGACCAAGGCGATCGTCGTCGTGCACCTGTACGGGCACCCGGTCGACTTCGACCCGATCGCCGACATCGCGGCCGAGCACGGGCTGTTCGTCGTCGAGGACGCGACCGAGGCGCTCGGGTCGCGCTACCGCGGGCGGCTCTGCGGGACGCTCGGCGACGTCGGCTGCTTCTCGTTCAACGGCAACAAGGTGATGACCACCGGCGGTGGCGGCATGGTGCTGGCGCGCGACCCGGAGCGCCTGGCGCACATGCGGCGGCTGACCTTCCAGGGGCGCGTCCCCGGGCGCGAGTACATCCACGACGAGGTGGGCTTCAACTACGCGATGAGCAACCTCCCCGCGGCGGTCGGCGTCGCGCAGATGGAGGAGCTCGACGGCCTGCTGGCGCGGCGCCGGGCGGTCGCCGAGCGCTACGCCGCGGCCCTCGCCGGCGTGCCGGGGCTCGAGTTCTGCCGCGAGGCGGAGTGGGCGCAGACCAACTGGTGGCTCCAGTCGGTGCTGGTCGACGCCGAGCGCTACGGCGAGGACCGCAACGAGCTGATGGACCGTCTCGCCGGCGAGGGGATCGAGGCGCGGCCGTTCTTCCACCCCCTCCACCGGTTGCCGCCGTACGCCGAGTTCGCGCGCGGCGAGCTGCCGATGAGCGACCGGCTGCACGCCACGGGCGTGAGCATCCCGTCGTCGGCGAGCCTCGAGCCGTCACAGCAGGATCGCGTGATCGCGGCGCTCGCGAGGCGCTAGCGCCCGTGCGGATCGCCTACGCGAACTGCTTCCTCCCGGACGGCGAATCGCCCGACCGGCTGCTGACCGACGAGACCGCCGTCGCCGAGGCATTTTCCGGCCAGGTCCTCATACCCGAGGCGCTCAACGCGGGCGACCCCGCGTTCGGCGACGAGGTGGCCGAGGCGAACGCGCTCGCCTGGCGCCTGGCCTTCGACTGGTTCGAGGGCGCGGACCCGACGGGGGTCGACGGCGTGTCGGCGGCCGACATCGCGGGGTCGCAGGTCGCCCTCGCGGTGATCATCCCGGCGCTCCGCGGCGTGCTGGACGCGCGAGCGGCTCCGCGCGCGGTCGCCGCGCTCGACCTGTGGACGCCATCGAACGGCAGCGAGCGCTACCGCGGCGTCGAGGCCGTCCAGGCCGAGGCGTTCGCCGCTGCGCTCGGCGTGCCGGTCGAACGGCGCGAGTCGGACGATCCGCGCAACGCCATGCTCGCGTCGAAGTACGAGCAGGTGCGCGACCCCGAGTGGCTCGCGCCCGAGCCC